>NZ_JTKF01000008.1:0-170533 GCF_000828175.1 Pseudomonas sp. W15Feb9B
ACGAGCGGGTGATCGAGGTCTATCTCGGTCGCTGATGATCCATCCCCTGTAGGAGCTGCCGAAGGCTGCGATCTTTTGATCTTGATCTAAAAAACAAGATCAAAAGATCGCAGCCTTCGGCAGCTCCTACACAGGGATTTGAGGAGATTTTGAGAATGCTGCAAGTCGACAAGCTGCACCAGTACTACGGCGGTAGCCACATCCTGCGCGGCCTGAGCTTTGACGTGAACATCGGCGAAGTCACCTGCCTGCTCGGGCGCAACGGCGTGGGCAAGACCACCCTGCTCAAATGCCTGATGGGCCTGTTGCCGGCCAAGGAAGGCGTGGTGAACTGGGAAGGCAAACCGGTCACCACGCTCAAGCCGCACCAGCGGGTACACGCCGGGATCGCCTACGTGCCACAAGGCCGGGAAATCTTCGGCCGGCTCACGGTGGAAGAGAATCTGCTGATGGGTTTGTCGCGGTTTCCCGGCAGTGAAGCGAAGGAAGTCCCAAGTTTCATCTACGAATTGTTCCCGGTGCTGCTACAAATGAAGCAGCGCCGAGGCGGCGACCTGTCCGGCGGCCAGCAACAGCAGCTGGCTATCGGTCGCGCCCTGGCCAGTCGTCCGCGTTTGCTGATCCTCGACGAACCCACCGAAGGCATCCAGCCCTCGGTGATCAAGGAGATCGGCGCGGTGATCAAGAAGCTCGCGGCGCGGGGCGACATGGCGATTTTGCTGGTGGAACAGTTCTACGATTTCGCTGCGGAGCTGGCCGATCAGTACCTGGTGATGTCCCGGGGCGAAATCGTGCAGCAGGGTCGCGGTGAAAATATGGAGGCCGAGGGTGTACGAGGTCTGGTAACAATTTAATCTGTAGCTTCCTAACGATAATCACAAACCATGAACTTACCGCTTTCCACTGCCCTGTTTACCCCGAGCTGGCACGCCGAGCTGGAACTGGCCTACGCCCGCTTCGGCGACTGCACACGCCCGGTTCAGCGCCGGCATCTCGGCCCGCTGCGCGTGCAAAAGCACCTGTATGCCGAAGGCCCCGAGGTCTGCCTGCACATCATCGTCCACCCGCCCGGCGGGATCGCCGGGGGTGATCGACTGAATATCAGCGCCCGCGTCGAACAGGACGCCTGGGCGCAGATCACCAGCCCCGGCGCCGCCAAGTGGTATCGCGCGGCAGGGCCGGCGTATCAACAGCTCGATCTGCAAGTCGCGGCCGGCGCGACGCTGGAGTGGCTGCCGCAGGAAACCATCGTCTACAGCGCCGCTCAGGCTGAACTCACCACCTTGATCGAACTGGAGGGCGATGCGCGGCTGTTCTACTGGGACGTGGTGGCGCTGGGCCGACCGGCGAGTGGCGAGCGCTTCGACCTCGGACACTTTCAAGCGCATCTGGATATCCGCCGTGACGGGCGATTGCTCTGGCACGAGCGTCAACGCATCACCGGCAATGACGGCTTGCTCGATTCGCCGATCGGTCTGGATGGCAATCCGGTGTTTGCGACGCTGCTGGTGACCGGTGAAATCGACGCCGAACTGCTGGAGCGGTGTCGCTCGCTGGGGCATGCAGTGCGCGGTGATCTGACCCAGTTGCCGGGGCTTTTGGTTGCCCGTTGCCTGGCGAGCGAGGCACTGCTGGCCCGCGCCTGGCTGATCGACCTGTGGCGCCTGCTGCGCCCGGCCCTGCTCGGCCGCGAGGCGGTATCACCGAGAATCTGGAGCACTTGAAAAGCCACCCTCACCCCCCGCCCTCTCCCGGAGGGAGAAGGAGCCTGACCAGGTTGTCTGGAAGGAAATTTGCATTCTCGAAAAATATTGACTGACTGGACCGGCCTCGACAAACGACCGAGATCAGTCCCCTCTCCCTCCGGGAGAGGGCTAGGGTGAGGGATGGCTCTAACTGGCCCCCACGCCCGCAAGAACCTCACAAAACTGCCCTGATGGATACCCGCAATGGACCTGACCCCACGCGAAAAAGACAAGTTGCTGATCTTCACCGCCGGCCTCGTCGCCGAACGCCGACTGGCCCGTGGCGTTAAGCTCAACTACCCGGAAGCCATGGCCTATATCTCGGCCGCCCTGCTCGAAGGCGCCCGTGACGGCCAGACCGTGGCCGAGCTGATGCACTACGGCACCACCCTGTTGGGCCGCGAGCAAGTGATGGAAGGCATTCCGGAAATGATCCCGGAGATCCAGGTCGAAGCGACGTTCCCCGACGGCACCAAACTGGTCACCGTCCACCAACCGATCGTTTGAGGACTCGCCATGACCTACACCATTCGCGATGCCCTGCACGCCGACCTGCCGGCGATCCGTGACATCTACAACGACGCGGTGCTCAACACCACGGCGATCTGGAACGAGTCGGCGGTCGACCTCGGCAACCGCCAGGCGTGGTTCAGCGCCCGTCAGGCCCAGGCCTATCCGATTCTGGTGATCGTCGACGCCGACAACGTGGTGCTCGGCTACGCTTCCTTTGGCGACTGGCGGCCGTTCGACGGTTTCCGCCATACCGTCGAGCACTCGGTCTACGTCCGAAGCGACCAGCGCGGCAATGGCCTTGGCCCGCAACTGATGACGGCTTTGATCGAGCGGGCCAAAGCCTGCGACAAGCATGTGATGGTCGCCGCCATCGAAAGTGGCAATGCCGCTTCCATTCGTCTGCATGAACGCGCCGGTTTCAGCATCACCGGACAGATGCCGCAAGTCGGCACCAAGTTCGGCCGCTGGCTCGACCTGACTTTCATGCAACTGACCCTCAATCCTGGCGCCCAGCCGCCGGTCGCCAACAAGGAGTGACACGCGATGAACCCCGCCCAACTGCGACGCGTCAATGCGGAAAGTTTTGCGCACTATCGTCAGGGCCTGATTGATCTGCTGCTCGACGCCGTGGGTTATGGCGCCAGCGTCGGCTTCATGGCCGATCTCGATGCCGCGCAGGCACGCGCCTATTTCGATGAAGTGCAGCAACACGTGAACAAGGGCAGCGTGTTGCTCTGGGTGGTGGTCAAGGATGAAGAGGTGCAGGCCAGCGTGCAGTTGGGCCTGTGCCAGAAGGCCAACGGCCTCAATCGCGCCGAAGTGCAGAAGCTGCTGGTGCGCGAACAGGCACGGCGACGCGGTCTCGGCCAGCAGTTGATGAATGCGCTGGAGATCGAAGCGGCCAAACACAAGCGCGGCATGCTCTACCTCGACACCGAGGCTGGCTCGCCCGCCGAAGAGTTCTACAAGGCCCTGGGTTACACCCGTGCCGGTGAAATTCCCGATTACGCCTGCGACCCGCACGGTACCTATCGCCCGACTGCCCTCTACTACAAGATTCTGCAAGGAGCCCGGCCATGATTCCCGGCCAGTACCAGATCCAGCCCGGCGACATCGAACTGAATGTCGGCCGCCGCACCCTCAGCCTGAAAGTCGCCAACAGCGGCGACCGACCGATTCAGGTCGGTTCGCACTATCACTTTTTCGAAACCAACGATGCGCTGACCTTTGACCGCGCCGCCAGCCGTGGCATGCGCCTGAACATCCCCGCAGGCACCGCCGTGCGCTTCGAGCCGGGGCAAAGCCGTGAGGTCGAGCTGGTGGAGTACGCCGGGCATCGGCGGGTGTTCGGCTTTGCCGGGCGGGTGATGGGTGATCTCGACTGACATGCGCACAATCCTGTGGCGAGGGAGCTTGCTCCCGCTCGAGTGCGTAGCACTTGCCAACCCGGGGAACGCGGTATGTGTGAAAGAAATCATTGGCAGGTTTTGGGGCTGCTGCGCAGCCCAGCGGGAGCAAGCTCCCTCGCCACAATAAATTTTTGCAAGGAATTGAAATGAAGATTTCCCGGCAAGCCTACGCCGACATGTTCGGTCCCACCGTCGGCGACAAGGTGCGCCTGGCGGACACCGAGTTGTGGATCGAAGTCGAAAAAGACTTCACCACCTACGGCGAAGAAGTGAAGTTCGGCGGCGGCAAAGTCATCCGTGACGGCCAGGGCCAGAGCCAGTTGCTCGCTGCCGAAGTGGTCGACACGCTGATCACCAATGCGTTGATCATCGACCACTGGGGCATCGTCAAAGCCGACGTCGGTCTCAAGGACGGGCGCATCGCTGCTATCGGCAAGGCCGGTAACCCGGACGTGCAACCGAACGTGACCATCGCCATCGGCGCCAGCACCGAAGTGATCGCCGGCGAAGGCATGATCCTCACCGCCGGCGGCATCGACACGCACATCCACTTCATCTGCCCGCAGCAGATCGAAGAAGCGCTGATGAGCGGCGTCACCACCATGATCGGCGGCGGCACCGGGCCGGCGACCGGCACCAACGCCACCACCTGCACCTCCGGGCCGTGGCACCTGGCGCGGATGCTGCAGGCCGCCGACGCGTTCCCGATGAACATCGGCCTCACCGGCAAGGGCAACGCCAGCCTGCCGGAGCCGTTGATCGAGCAAGTCAAGGCCGGGGCCATCGGCCTCAAACTGCACGAAGACTGGGGCACCACCCCGGCGAGCATCGACAATTGCTTGAGCGTCGCCGACCAGTACGACGTACAAGTGGCGATCCACACCGACACCCTCAACGAATCCGGCTTCGTCGAAACCACCTTGGGCGCGTTCAAGGGCCGAACCATCCACACCTATCACACCGAAGGTGCCGGTGGCGGCCACGCGCCGGACATCATCAAGGCCTGCGGTTTCCCTAACGTGCTGCCGAGCTCGACCAACCCGACCCGGCCGTTCACCCGCAACACCATCGACGAACACCTCGACATGCTGATGGTCTGCCACCACCTCGACCCAAGCATTGCCGAGGACGTGGCGTTCGCCGAAAGCCGTATCCGCCGCGAGACGATTGCCGCCGAAGACATCCTCCACGACCTCGGTGCGTTCTCGATGATCAGCTCCGACAGCCAGGCCATGGGCCGTGTCGGCGAAGTCATCACGCGCACCTGGCAGACCGCCGACAAGATGAAAAAGCAGCGCGGCCCGCTGCCCCAGGACGGCGCAGGCAACGACAACTTCCGCGCCAAGCGCTACATCGCCAAATACACGATCAACCCGGCGATCACCCACGGCATCAGCCATGAGGTGGGCTCGGTGGAGGTCGGCAAGTGGGCCGATCTGGTGCTCTGGCGTCCGGCGTTTTTCGGCGTGAAACCGACGCTGATCCTCAAGGGCGGCGCCATCGCTGCGAGCCTGATGGGCGACGCCAACGCGTCGATCCCAACCCCGCAACCGGTGCACTACCGCCCGATGTTCGCCAGCTACGGCGGCTCGCTGCACGCCACCAGCCTGACCTTCATCAGCCAGGCCGCACAGGAGGCCGGGCTGCCCGAGGCATTGGGCCTGAAGAAGAAAATCGCCGTGGTCAAAGGCTGCCGCGATGTGCAGAAAACCGACCTGATCCACAACGATTACCTGCCGAACATCGACGTCGATCCGCAGACCTATCAGGTCAAGGCCGACGGTGTGCTGCTGTGGTGTGAACCGGCGGAAACCTTGCCGATGGCTCAGCGTTACTTCCTGTTCTGACACACGGCAAAAGGCCCCCGACCCGCATCTTGCGCACCGGCCGGGGGCCTTTTTCATGGGGCAGGAAAACCTATGTGCAAACGGTCGTGTATTTCCCGCCAAAGGGGCTAATATTCGATTCGCTCCGCCTTTTTTCAGGAACTGCCCATGCGTCTTTCCGAGTTCATCTTGGCCAACATCGAGCCTATCGTCGATGAATGGGAGCAGTTCGCCGCGACCATCACGCCGGCGGCCGACCATCTGGATTCCACTGCGCTGCGCGATCACGCCAGCGAGATTCTGCGGGCCGCCGCCCGTGACATGAGCAAGCCACAGAGCCCCGCCGAACAGGCTGCCAAAGCCAAGGGCGAGGGCCCGGAAAAGACCCCGAGTCTGGACGAGGCCGGCGCCAGCCATGGCGAACTGCGCCACACCGTCGGTTTCGATCTGGTGCAGATGACCAGCGAATTCCGCCATTTGCGCGCCTGTGTGATCCGCCTGTGGGTCAACAGCCTTGAATCGCCGGACATGACCTATTTTCAGGACATGATCCGTTTCAACGAAGCCATCGACGAGGCACTGGCCGAATCCACCGCGGCCTACGCCGAGCAGGTCAATCGCTCGCGGGACATTTTCCTCGCCATCCTCGGCCATGACCTGCGCGCGCCGCTGCAGGCGGTGAGCATGTCCACCGAACTGCTGCTGCGCAAATCCAGCCTTGAAGGCGATGCCCTGGCCTGCGCCCAGCACATCAAGCGTGGCGCGCGGCACATGGCGACGATGGTCAGCGACCTGCTGGAGCTGGTGCGCAGTCGCCTCGGCCGTAGCCTGCCGATCGAGCCGGCAGCGATGGACCTGGCCGTTGCGGCGCGAGCGGCGATTGCCGAAGCCTGCGCCGGTAATCCGCTATCCGATCCGAAGCTCACGGTGCACGGCGACACCCGTGGGGTGTGGGACGCCGGGCGAATCGACCAACTCCTGCAAAACCTGATCGGCAACGCCTTGCAGCACGGCACCAGCCAGCGCGACGTGACCCTTGATCTGCGTGGCGAGGGCGACAACGTGTACCTGTCGGTGCACAACTACGGCACACCGATTTCCGAAGAGGCGATCGGCACGATTTTCGACCCGCTGGTGCGCAGCGCCGACGAAGAACTCGGGCAGCCGTCGACCAGCCTCGGGTTGGGCTTGTTCATCGTCAAGGAAGTGGTGAGCGCCCATGGCGGGACGATCGACGTCAGCTCAAGCGAGGCTGACGGGACGCTGTTCAGTGTGGTGTTGCCGAGAAAGGTTTAAGCAGGCCAACCGCGTAATCGTTCTTCGCGAGCAGGCTCGCTCCCACAAGAGACCGCAGTCAACCTGCGGGAGCGAGCCTGCTCGCGAAGGAGCCGGCAAATACACCCATAAACAACGCTAAAACTACTCGACCACCAGCCGCCCCAAGCGCTGCCTGAGCATCCGGTTCTCCGCCCGCAACTCGTGCACTTCCTCCAGCAGATTCAGTGCCAGGGCAACGCCCTCCCACTCCAGCTCCAGCTCGCGCCGCAACTTCGCGGCGCGTTTGGCCAGGCTCAGCTCGTAGTCGGTGAACCGCCATTCCCGGGGCTGCGCGCCCTGAGGTTCGAGGATGCCGTGTTCGACGATTTCGATCACGTAGACGTCCGACAGATCGGCCGCCTCACAGAATTCTGCCATGTCCAGTTGAACGATCAGGGGGCTGCTCATGATGGGCTACTCCGTCGTCGGATTCAGAAGTTCTCGCGTGGGTTGAACGCGGCTTTCTTCGCCAGTTCCTGCCACAGCGCCTTGACCTCGTCGTCCGAGGTTTTCGGCATCACGGCCTTGAGCTGCACGAACAGGTAACCGCGCTCACCGGCCTTGTTTTTCAGACCGTGGCCCTTGGCGCGCATGCGCTGGCCGTTCTGGCTGCCGGCCGGAACCTTGAGGTTGATCTTGCCGGTCAGGGTCGGCACGGCCACCTCGGTGCCCAGCGCCAGCTCCCACGGTGCCAATGGCAAGGTGATGATCAGGTTTTCGCCTTCGACATCGAATTTCGGGTGCGGCGCAAAGCGAATGGTCAGGTACAGATCGCCATTGGCGCCGCCACCGATGCCCGGCGCGCCCTGCCCCTTGAGGCGGATGCGCTCGCCGTCGGTCACACCCGCGGGGATCTTCACGTTCAGGCTTTTGCTGGTGTTGCTGACGTGCTGACCGTTGGCGTTGTACTGCGGGACCTGAAAGCTGACCTTCTTCGACTCGTTCGACAGCGTCTCTTCCAGGAAAATCGGCAGTTCCATTTCCACGTCTTGTCCCCGCCGTCCTGCACTGCGTTGTTGCCGACCTTCGCCGCCACCGAAACCGGCGCCGCGATTGCCGAAGATCGAACTGAAGAAGTCCGAGAAGTCGCCGGTGTCGCCACCGCCGCCGCCAAAGCCACCACGGCTCTGCCAGCCCGGCGGGCCCTGGAACGGCTGACCATGCTGGCCATAACGGCGCAGGTCGTCGTACTCGGCGCGCTTGTCGGCGCTCTTCAGCGCTTCATAGGCTTCCGAGGCGTCCTTGAACTTGGCCTCGGCGTCTTTTTCCTTGCTGACATCGGGGTGGTATTTGCGCGCCAGCTTGCGATAGGCAGCCTTGATCGCCTTGTCGTCCGCTGTCGGCTCCACGCCGAGTATCTTGTAATAGTCTTTGAAGTCCATCGAAGGAATCACCATCCGTTATCGATTTCGCGCCGAGACCAGCATGCGCTCATTCGCACGTGCCGGGTTGACCGATCTCAACTTTGTGACCGGGTGGCGCAGCAGAAGTTTATCGGCAGTGGACGACGGTTCTTGCGACCGCCGGTATGTCTGCCGGCCCATGCCAGCAAGTTTGGGGCGAAGCTGCGACTTTCAAGAAGCTTAGTCGTGAAATAGCAGATGACCGGCCTTCGAATCTGCCGCGCACTGACATACACTGCGCGGCCGTTTTTTGACCGGAACCCGAAAGACATGAACAACGCCTCTCCAGCCCGTGCCTGCGGTATCGACTTCGGCACCTCCAACTCCACCGTCGGCTGGCTGCGCCCCGGCATGGAAACGATGATCGCGCTGGAAGACGACAAGATCACCCTGCCGTCGGTGGTGTTCTTCAACATCGAAGAACGCCGCCCGGTGTACGGTCGCCTGGCGCTGCACGAGTACCTGGAAGGCTACGAAGGCCGGCTGATGCGCTCGCTCAAGAGCCTGCTGGGTTCCAAGCTGATCAAGCACGACACCAGCGTGCTCGGCACGGCGATGCCGTTCAAGGATCTGCTGGGGCTGTTCATCGGCCAGCTCAAGAGCCGCGCCGAAACGGCCGCCGGTCGCGAGTTCGAACAAGTGGTGCTGGGGCGTCCGGTGTTTTTCGTCGATGACGACCCGCTGGCTGACCAGGAAGCCGAAGACACCCTGGTCGAAGTGGCACGCAAGCTTGGTTTCAAGGACGTGTCGTTCCAGTACGAACCGATTGCCGCCGCCTTCGACTACGAGTCGACCATCGAAAAAGAAGAGCTGGTGCTGATCGTCGACATCGGCGGGGGTACCTCCGACTTCTCGCTGGTGCGCCTGTCGCCCGAGCGTCGCGGCATGGACAACCGTCACGATGACATCCTCGCCACCGGCGGCGTGCACATCGGCGGGACCGACTTCGACAAACAGCTGAGCCTGCAAGGCCTGATGCCGTTGTTCGGCTACGGCAGCCGGATGAAGAGCGGCGCCTACATGCCCACCAGTCACCACATGAACCTGGCGACCTGGCACACCATCAACTCGGTGTACTCGCAGAAATCCACCCTGGCGCTGGGCAGCATGCGCTACGACATTGAAGACACTGGCGGCATTGATCGCCTGTTCAAGCTGATCGAACAGCGCGCCGGGCACTGGCTGGCGATGGAAGTGGAAGAAACCAAGATCCAGCTGACCCACGCCGACAGCCGCCACGTACCGCTGGACCGTATTGAGCCGGGCCTGAGCGTGGAACTGAGCCGCGCGCTGTTCGAATCGTCGATCGACGCCTTGCTTGAACGCGTGCGCGGCAGCGTTACGCAGCTGTTGAACGATGCGAACGTGTCGGTGGCGCAGGTCGATACGGTGTTCTTCACCGGCGGTTCGAGCGGCATTCCGGCACTGCGCAACAGTGTTTCGGCGATGCTGCCGAATGCGCGACATGTTGAAGGGAATATCTTTGGCAGCATTGGCAGCGGTCTGGCGATTGAGGCGATGAAGCGTTACGGCGCCATGAACTGATCCAAGACCGCGTTGCGCCCATCGCTGGCAAGCCAGCTCCCACAGGTTCTGCGCCGCTTTCGAAAGCGCTATCAATCCTGTGGGAGCTGGCTTGCCAGCGATGGCGTCAGCTAAGGCAACACAGTTATCAAATCAAACCATCCCGCCCAGCTTCAACTCACTCTTCAGGTACGCGTAATAAATCGGCCCCGCCACCACTCCCGGCAGGCCGAACGCGGCTTCGAACACCAGCATTGCCAGCAGTAATTCCCACGACTTGGCACTGATCTGCCCGCCGACAATGCGCGCGTTGAGGAAGTATTCGAGCTTGTGGATAAAGATCAGATAGCCCAGCGCCGCCACCGCCACCCAGATCGACAGCGACAGGCCGACGATGGTGATCAGCGTGTTCGACATCAGGTTGCCGATCACCGGCAGCAGGCCGAGCAGGAAGGTCAGGACGATCAGTGTCTTGGTCAGCGGCAGCTTGATACCGAACAGCGGCAAGACCACCACCAGGAAAATCGCGGTGAAGAACGTGTTCAGCAGGGAAATCTTGATCTGCGCGAAGACGATGTTGCGAAAGGCTTGAACCACCAGATGCAGACGGTCGAACAGGGCGGCGGCCAGCGGTTTGCGCTTGGTCAGGTCCG
This sequence comes from Pseudomonas sp. W15Feb9B, assembly GCF_000828175.1. NCBI lineage: Bacteria > Pseudomonadati > Pseudomonadota > Gammaproteobacteria > Pseudomonadales > Pseudomonadaceae > Pseudomonas > Pseudomonas sp. W15Feb9B. Next base: position 10,391 of record NZ_JTKF01000008.1, read on the forward strand.
GTACTCGCTGCAGGGCAATGATCGCGCCGAGGACCATGCCGATCAGCAGGGTGACAAACATGTGCGCCGCGTCCTTGCCTACCAGTTGCAGCTCGGACAGATGCTTGCTCGCCCATTCGCCGATGGCCACGCGAAATTCCGCTGCGCTGGCCGGCAGGTAGGCGTCGAGAAACGGCGGCAGTTGCCCGCGCGCGCGATCGACCACGCCCATGAATTTGTCGAGCGAGGCGCCCGGGTTTTCCGCTTCGTGCAGCAGGAAACTGATAGCACCGGCAAAGATCAGCGCCAGCACACTGACCACCAAGGTGCCCAGCAGCGCCACCGCCAGCCAGCGCGCACGCCGGCCTTCGATCAATCGTTGCAGTTGCGGGGTGAGCATGTTGACCAGCTCGAACACCAGCAGACCGGCCAGCAGGCTGGGCAACAAGCGCAGCGGCAATGCCAGCAGCAAGCCGCCAAAAATAATGATGCAACTGACCCAAAACACAACATGACGCTCAGAAAACGTTGGCATACAGCCTCAAAACGAACGGCGTAAAAGGATTGGCAGTCTGCCAGCGATCCGGGGAGAGCACTAGGGATATGCAGGGGCTATTGTCGCGCTCAATAGCCCCTTCGCGAGCAAGCTCGCTCCCACATTGGAATGCGCACTCCTGTGGGAGCGAGCTTGCTCGCGAAGAGGCCAGCCCGCTCACCACAAGACTCAAGTGCTTACTTTTTCTTCAGACAATCACTCATGAAGGTCTTGCGCGCATCACCGGTCAGGGCCTTGGTTTTCGCGTCGGCGTTGCAGGTCTTCATTTTTTCCTGCTGCGGGGTCAGCACTTTGGCGTCATTGGCGGCCGGAGCGGCCTTGAGGCAAGTGCTCATGAAAGTCTTGCGCTCATCGCCCTTGAGGTTCTTGGCGGTAGCGTCGGCATTGCAGGTGGTCATTTTGTTCTGTTGCGCCGTGGCGGCGAAACCCTGGGAACACAGGAGCAGACCGATCATCAACAAAGGCACACGCAACATCTTCATGGAGTTTTCTCCTTGTCGCCGCATCGATGGATGCGGCCTCCGCTGAAGTGTAGCCAAATCTTGTTACACCTTCCTGCCTTCCAGGTGGCTGCGCCGATACTGTTCCGGGGTACAACCGGCCTGACGGGCAAACATGGCGATGAAGGCCGAGCCACTGCTGTAGCCGAGATCGAAGGCGATCTCCTGCACGCTCTTCGTGCTTTCCAGTGCCTCGATGGCAGCCAGGTAACGCAGGCGCTGACGCCATTCGCCGAAACTCATGCCCAACTCGCGCACGAACTGCCGGGCCAGCGTGCGCTCGCTGACGTGTACCTGCGCCGCCCAGTGCGCCAGCGGCTGGTTATTGCCGGGATCGGCCTGCAATGCATCGAGAATCGCCAGCAACCCGGGATGGCTCGCGTACGGCAGATAACATTCATGGACCGGCGCCTGTTGCAGTTGATCGACCAGCACCTGGGCCAGACGTTGGTCGGCGTCGAGTTCGGGGATCTTCACGTCGCGGGCGGCGAAGTCCTTGAGAATCGCCTTGAGGATGTCGCTGATCGCCAGCGTGCAGGCGCGCTCCGGCAAATTGGCGCAGACCTTCGGATCGAGGCATACCGCGCGGTAGTTGACCGGTTGATGGCTGTAGAAACTGTGCTCGATCTGCGGCGGCACCCACACCGCGTACTGCGGCGGCGACATGAAGCGGCTGCCGTCGACGTCCATGTGCAGCACGCCATGGGCCGCGTACTCCAGCGTGCCCCACGGATGGCGGTGCGGCGCGGCGTATTCATGGGTGTTGAAGTCGGCGTAGCGGAAGTACACCGCTGACGGCAATTCGCTGAAATCCAGCAGATCGATGTGTTTACTGTTCATGCTGTCCGGTTGCAGAGGCAGGTTGTCCGGTTCGCAGTATAGGGCTGCATCCAGACAGGGGATAATCACGGTTCATCAACGTTCTGGTTTTAACTCATGCAATACGCGTTTCCCCTGCTGGCGATTTTAATCTGGGCCGGCAATACCGTGATCAACAAACTGGCGGTCGGGGCGATCTTCCCCGCCGAGATCGGTTTCTACCGCTGGCTGCTCGCCGGCCTGCTGTTCACCCCGTTCATGCTCAAAGCGGTGATCGTCCACTGGCCGCAAATCCGCCCGAATCTGGGCAAGATCTTCGTTCTCGGTGTGCTGGGCATGGCGGTCTATCAAAGCCTGGCCTACTTCGCCGCGACCCTGACCAGCGCGACCAACATGGGCATCATCCTGTCGCTGATGCCGCTGATGTCGCTGGCCATGGCGATCATCAGCCTCGGTCAGCGCCTGACCGCCGGCGCACTGTTCGGCGCGGTGCTGTCGTTCGCCGGCGTGCTGGTGGTGGTGTCGTCCGGCAGCCTCGGCGCCTTGCTGCAGCACGGGGTAAATCTGGGTGACGCGATGATGCTGATCGCCACCCTGGCCTACGCGATCTACAGCACCCTGCTGAAAAAATGGCAGCTGCGCCTGCCGCCGCTGGTGTTGCTGTACCTGCAGGTGCTGGTGGCGATTGTGGTGCTGTTTCCGCTGTACGCCGCCTCGCCGAAAACCGGCTTCACCGCGCAGAACATTCCGCTGGTGCTGTACGCGTGCCTGCTGGCGTCGATGCTTGCGCCGCTGGCGTGGATGCAGGCGGTGCAGCGTCTGGGGCCGAGCCGGACCACGTTGTTCTTTAACCTGCTGCCGCTGATTACCGCGCTGATTGCAGCGGTGGTGTTGAAGGAAGAGCTGGCGATGTATCACCTGGTGGGTGGGGTGTTGACGTTGGGTGGGGTGATTCTTTCCGAACGCTGGACCACCGTGTTGGGCCGCCGGATCAGCGTTGCCTGACAAATTCCTGTGGCGAGGGAGCTTGCTCCCGCTGGGGCGCGAAGCGGCCCCTTTTTTAAAAGCCGGGGCCTGCTGCGCAGTCCAGCGGGAGCAAGCTCCCTCGCCACAAAAGCAGGTTAAAGCCCGGCTGCCTTCAGCCGCGCCGCATGCTCGACAAACAACCGCACCGGATCCGCGCCCTTGCCCACCAGCCCCAGCGACTGGTTGACGATATCGAAGTGATCCAGCGGATAGTCGTCGCCAATCACCGTGCCCAGGTGCGAGCTGTAGCGCCCGACCATCCCGTCACACTGCCCCGGCTCACGCACGAAGGTTTTCGCGAACAACCGGCAGCTGCGGTTGGTGCCGTCGAACAGGTTGCCACCGCGGTCAGTCTTGCCCGGCTGCAATGTGCCCGACCACGAGTAATAACGCACGCCGTTGACCTCTTCCGGCCCCTGCCCGCCCCAGGTTTCGGGCAGACCCTGTGGATAACGCTGATTGAACAGCGCCACGCCCTCGCGGGTCAGCGACTGATGCGAAGCATGGATGTCCACCGGCAGTTTCGGCCCGTGGTAACCGGTTTCCAGCAATGCCATCAGCCAGCCGACAACACGCAGCAGCGCTTCCAGCAGACGACCCTTGGCAGTGTTCGCCGGGTAGTGTTGCTGCAGATAGTCGGCCAGTTCCGAACCGTGATTGGGCCCGGCCACCGACGTGACCGAAGCGACCAGATCCGGCCGTTTGGCGGCGGCATAACGGGCGGTCAACGAGCCCTGGCTGTGGCCGAACAGATTGACCCTGGCGGCGCCGGTCTCGCGCAGAATCTCGTCGATCCGCGCCAGCAGTTGCTCGCCGCGCACCTCGGTGGAGTTGAGCGGCGACACCTGTACCGCAATCACTGTGGCCCCGCCACGGCGCAACGCCTTGATGATCCCGTACCAGTACGGATACAGCAGCAGCCGGATAAACCCGAGCATGCCCGGCACCAGCACCAGTGGATAACGTGTCGCCGTACCTTGTGACATGGGCAAACATCCTTGTGGTCGTGAGTGGAGGCCTGACGTGCAAGACACCCGCCAAGCCTCCTCCATGATGATGACAACTGCACCCTCAGCCTACTTCAGGCCCACCACCCCCGCCACAATCAGCCCCACTGACAGCAGTTTGACCAGGGTCAGGCTCTCGCCGAGCAGGGCAAAACCGAGAAACACCGTGCCCAGCGAGCCGATCGACGTCCAGATCGGGTAGGCGATGCTTACCGGCAACTCGCGCATCGCCAGCGTCAGGAAGTAAACCCCGCCAATCGCCGCGAGCACCGTGATCAGCGACGGCCACAACCGGGTGAAGCCTTCGGCGTATTTCATGCCCATGGCAAACGTGACTTCGAACCCGGCGGCGATCAGCAGGCACAGCCAGGCCATCTAGAACCCCCGGGCGAGGTCGAGCAAACGCTGCTCGGCCTCGGCCACTGACACGGCGAAGGTGCGCTCGGCCGACTCTTCACCCTCGGCCGCGACCACCGTGACGTCGTTGATACCGATAAAGCCCAGCGCGGTGCGCAACCACGGATCGGCGTGGTTCAGTGCTTCCAGTTCACCGCCGGGGCCGAAACCAAACCCGCCGCGACTGGTGACAATCAACGCTTTCTTGCCCTGCAGCAGCGGCGTGTACTGGGCCACGCCGTTGTCGAGGGTGTGGTCGAACGTCAGGCCCAGGCGCACGATCTGATCGACCCAGGCCTTGAGGCCGCTGGGTACACTGAAGTTGTACATCGGCGTGGAAATCAGCAGCAGGTCATGCTCGAACAACTCGCCGACCAATTGATCGCTGAGCGCCAGATCGGCCTGCATCGACAGTGGGCGCGCCTCGGGCTCAGGATGAAACGCGGCAGCGACAAACGCTTCGTTGACTGGCGGGATCAGCGTGCGCCCGACTTCACGGCGGGTGACCTGCGCCTGCGGATGGCGCAATTGCCAGGCGCTGAGAAAGCTTTCTGCGAGGCGCCGTGAATGCGAACGGTCACCCCGTGGGCTGGCATGTATTGCAAGAATTTTGCTCATCTGTATTTGCTCCGGACTAGAATCAAACGGCTTGTGGCTTGTGGCTTGTGGCTTGTGGCTTGTGGCTTGTGGCTTGTGGCTTGTGGCTTGCAGCTTGAAGCGCGTGACCGCGTCCATTCAAATGAGCAAAAATCAGTCGGGATGAATTCATTTCATCCATGGAGTTTTCAATGTTCGCCTCGTTGCCGCTGACCGCTCTGCGCGCCTTCGAATCCGCTTCGCGCCTGCTGAGTTTCAAGGCCGCCGCCGAAGAGCTGTCGGTCACGCCCACGGCAATCTCTCATCAGATCCGTACGCTGGAAGACTGGCTCGGCGTGGCACTGTTCGAACGTTTGCCGCGTCAGGTACGCCTGACCGAAGGTGGCGAGCGGCTGTTTCGCAGCCTGCACGGCGCGCTGCTGGAAGTGGCGCAAAGCGTCGACACCCTGCGTCCGCAACGCAGTGGCAGCAGCCTGACACTGTCGACCACCGCCGCGTTTGCTGCGCTATGGCTGGTACCGCGCCTCGGGCGCTTTTATGCGCAGCACCCGAACATCAACGTGCGCCTCGATACCCACTGCGAAGTCATCGACTTGCATCAGGACGCCAGCGTCGATCTGGTGCTGCGCTACAGCCTTGACGACTACCCCAATCTTTACGGCTTGTGCCTGTTCGATGAGTCGTTCGGCGTGTACGGCTCACCGGAGCAGGTGGCGCTGGCCGCCCGGCGCACGCCGGCGCTGATCAGCGTGCGCTGGCACAACTCGAAGCTGTATGCCCACGGCTGGGAAGCGTGGTGCGCCCGCGCAGGTGAGAACTGGCTGAACCAGCATCCCGCAATGCGCGAATACGACGAAGAGCACTACGCCTTGCAAGCGGCAATTGCCGGGCAAGGCTTGGTCCTTGCGAGCAATATTCTGGTCTCGCAGAGCGTCGCCAGTGGGTTGCTGGTGCCGTACAAGGGGCAGGTGCAGGTTGAGGGTGCCGGGTACAGCGCACTGTGTGTGCCGGGACGGGAGCGCCATCCGCCGGTGCGGGCGTTTTTTGCCTGGTTGCAGGAGGAGGCCGTGTTGTCCGGACTGACGCCAAGATCGCAGCCTTCGGCAGCGCCTAAAGGGGGGACGGCGCAAATCTCGTAAAACTTTTTGCATCGCGCAGGACTCACAACCAGGGTAAGCGATCACGCCTGTAGAGCGTGGCGCCCATTGGATTAGCCTCCTGGAGATCGAAATGAGCGATGACCTGCACTTGTCGGATGTCAAAACCCTGCGCGAACGTGCGCGGCAACACGTCGAGAACGGCGCGGTAACCGAAAGCTACAGTGCCAACCGTGAAGAGGTGCTGCGCCTGCTCAACGAATCGCTGGCCACCGAACTGGTCTGCGTGCTGCGCTACAAGCGCCACTACTTCATGGCCAACGGTCTGAAAGCCAATGTGGCCGCTGACGAATTTCTCGAACACGCCACCCAGGAAGCACAACACGCCGACCGTCTGGCCGAGCGCATCGTGCAACTGGGCGGCGAGCCGGAGTTCAACCCGGACCTGCTGTCGAAAATGTCCCACGCCCAATACGTGGCCGGGAACACCTTGAAGGAAATGGTCTATGAGGACCTGGTGGCCGAGCGGATCGCCATCGACAGCTACCGCGAGATCATTCAGTACATCGGCGAAAAAGACCCGACGACTCGGCGCATCTTCGAAGACATCCTCGCGCAGGAAGAAGAGCACGCCGATGACATGGCCGACATTCTGAAAGACCTGTAAGCCTTTCAAAACCACCTTCGCGAGCAAGCTCGCTCCCACACTGGAATCTATTTCAAATGTGGGAGCGAGCCTGCTCGCGAACGGGCCGCTACAGAAGCAAAAGATCGCAGCCTGCGGCAGCTCCTACATTCCACTGTAGGAGCTGCCGCAGGCTGCGATCTTTTGCTCTTGCCTTACTTGGTTGGCTTGACGGTCACTGGCGCCTTGCCCGCCTTCATCTGCTCAAGCAGAGGCGCACACTGATTCGGCTCCCCGCCACTCGGCGCCACCAGCGCCAGCAGCCCCGCCGCTGGTGCAGCGATCACGCCCAGTGCAACCATTCCCGCCCCGCGCAGCATCAACGGTACAGCCTTGACCCCGGCGTCCGGCTTGATGAACTTACCGCGCACGTACAGCGGTGAACGCAGCGAAATCAGACGCCAGCCCTTGGATTCCGGGGTCACGGTCAGGTCCAGTTGCTCGGTGGCCATGTTCGCCGTGCCGTCGATGTAGATGATCGCGTTCTCGGTATCGAACACAAACAGCCGCGTGGTCGCCAGGCCGGTCTTGATGTCGAAGTCCGCCGCCGCGCAGTTGATCTTCACTTCCTTGTCGCCAAAGATCTTGCCGACCACGTAGTTGCCGACGTTAAGCCCAGCCAGTTCCATCAGCTCGCGGCTGATTGCACCGTCGTTGATCAGCATCTTCAACTGGCCATTGGCGCCGCCGAGCAGCTTGGCCACCGAATTGCCACGGCCGCTGATATCAGCGTCGCCATTGAGCTCACCGAAACTGGTTTTCATCGGTTCGAAGGTCGGGAACAACTGCTTGAGCTTGAACCCGCGCGCGGTCAGTTTGGCCCGGCCTTCCAGCGGTTCGGCGCGACCGTTGAGGCGGATCTGCGCGTCCAGATTGCCGCCGGCCACGCCGAAGCGCAGTGGTTCGAGGCTGAGTTCGCCGTCGTTGAGTTTCAGATGGGTATAAAGGTCGGTAAAAGGCAGTTTTTCGCTGTGCACGATGCGCTTGCCGGTGAACTCGACGTCGGCATCCATCGCGCGCCAGCGGTCGGTCTTGAACTCTTCAACCGGCAGCACTTTGTCGGTCGGCTGCTTGCTCTCGCCGCCGCGGGCCTTTTGCTTGTCATTCGAGTCGGCGCCGATCAGCGGCGCGAGGTCGGCGAACAGCAGCTGATTGGACAGCAGCGCACCACTGAGTTTTGGCCGAGGCTGACTGGCGACATAGGTCAGATCGCCATGAATGTCACTGCCGCCGATCTTGCCGTTGAACTGCTCGTAGGTGAATTTCGCCCCGGCGGCGTCATGCAGTTTGGCGATCAAGTGACCGTCGGTGGAATACGGCGGCGTGTCCGGCAGGGTCACGCCGGTTAGCGGATAGAGGTTGCCGAGGCTGGCACCGGCCAGTTTCAGCCGCAGATCGAGGGCACCGAGGTTGAGCGGGTCGGTCAACGTGCCGGCGAGTTCGAGGCTGGTGGCGCCGATCTTCGCCTGGGCCTGCAGCGGGAACGGTTTGTTCGCGTCCTGCAACGCCAGCAATCCGCCGATTTTGCCCTGACCAGTGAGACTCTGGCCGTGGTATTGGCCTTTGACCTTCAGCGCGAACGCATAGTCCTGTGGCGCGGTGCCTTTGTCCTGGGCCGTTTTCGCGGCTTTGTCACCGACGATTTCGCTGAACGGAATCGGCTTGCCCAGTGGATCGATCACCACGTCGAGATTGGTCTTCAGCGTCTGGTCGTCCAGCGTGACGTGGCCCTTGTCGAAACCGATGGCGCCGATGTCCACCACCCAGTTCGATGGTTCGGCGTTCGGGTCTTTCGGGTCGAACTTGAAGGTCCAGTTGGCGCGGCCATCGGCCAAGCGTTGCAGTTGCGCGTTGGGCTCGGTCAGGTCGATGCGCGGGATCGTCACCCGTTGCGCCAGCAGGGCCAGCGGCGAGATGCGCAGCTCCACGCGTTTGAGCGTGACCATCTGCGGCTGCTTCGACCAGTCCGGATTACCCAGCGTCAGGTCTTCAGCCACCACATGCGGCCACGGCACCCAGGCCCGCCAGCCGCCCTCGTCCGGCTCGCGCTGCCAGATCACCGCGAGGTTGCCATTGATGGCAAACGGTCGATGCAGTTCTTCCGAGACTTTGGCGTTGAGCGGCGGTTTGATCCGGTTCCAATCGAAGAACACGATGATCAGAACGAGTACCGCCAGCAGCAGTACGAGGATGGCGAAGGTCCAACTGAAGATTTTCCCGGTGCGCGTCATGCACAAAACTCCTGATGACGACCGCACGCCGACTTCGCGACGCACAGCTGAAACGGCGGGCCAAAGCGGCCCTCATGAAATCTACGACTGGCAAACAGTGCGCAGGTTTAATCGGAATATAGATTCCGTGGCAAAAAATCGCCCGAATGCTGACCGATTGGTCGAACAGCGTTACCGCCACCCGCACATTTGCGAGGCGCGAGTGAGTCGAAAATACCCACCGCGGTGCAAAACCGCCGCCCGCAAACGCCCGAGCTAGAGCGCCTCGGCAGAACAATCAATTCTGTTGATTATTACCATTGCGTTTATGAACTTTTATATCGACTTATCGAGAGTAGCATTGGCTTCGTACCCACTTTATCGCCCTCCCAAGGAGCAACCCATCATGAAACGCCAATTACTGCTCAGCCTTACCCTGTCGATGCTAGCCAGCACTGCTTTCGCCTTGCCCGCTGCCGATCAGGCTACCCCACAAGTGAAATCCAGCCACTCGGTGTTCAGCCAGACGGTGGCTGCTGATGGCGGCGACCGCACGCCACAAGGCCAGACCCTCGCTGAAAACGGCCGTAATCGTCTGGAAGAAAAAGGCCTGGTACAAGACGGCTACGACAAGACGCCACAAGGCCAAGCTGTAGCAGAAGGCGGCCGTGATCGTCTGGAAGAGAAAGGTCTGGTGCAAGACGGCTATGACAAGACTCCACAAGGTCAGACCCTGGCTTCCGATGGCAGCGACCGCACTCCACAAGGCCAGACCCTCGCTGAAGGTGGTGGTGACCGCACCCCACAAGGCCAGACCCTTGCCGAAGACGGTTTCGACAAAACCCCACTGGGCCAAGCCGTTGCCGAAGGTGGTGGTGACCGTGTGATCGAACGCAACAGCGCTTTGAGCTAAGCCCATGGCGGCCTGGAAAAAAAGCCCAATCACCGGATTGGGCTTTTGACTTTTTCAGCACTGGCAATCTGCAAAACCCTTTTTTACCGCTGACATTCCCCCTGCCGTTCGACGCCAGCAAAGCCGATTTGCTAGAGTGCGGCGCTTGTCCCGCTCAAGAAAACGCCTTTGCGATGCTGCCCCGCGCCGAACAGAAACAACAGACCCGCAATGCCCTGATGGACGCTGCCCGCCATTTGATGGAAAGCGGCCGAGGATTCGGCAGCCTGAGCCTGCGCGAAGTAACCAAGACCGCCGGCATCGTGCCCACCGGTTTCTATCGGCATTTTGCCGACATGGACGAGCTGGGGCTGGTGCTGGTCAGTGAAGTCGGCCAGACCTTCCGCGAGACCATCCGCCTGGTGCGCCACAACGAATTCGTCATGGGCGGCATCATCGATGCGTCGGTGCGGATCTTCCTCGACGTGGTCAGCGCCAACCGCTCGCAATTTCTGTTTCTCGCCCGCGAACAGTACGGCGGCTCGCTGCCGGTGCGTCAGGCGATCGGTCGTCTGCGCGAGAACATCAGCGCCGACCTCGCCGCCGACCTGACGCTGATGCCCAAGTTGCAACATCTGGATGCAGCCGGCCTGAGCGTGATAGCCGACCTGATCGTCAAATCGGTGTTCGCCACCCTGCCGGACATCATCGACCCGCCTGCCGAGGCCCTGCCGGAACATTTGACACCCCAGGCGAAGATCACCCAGCAATTGCGCTTCATCTTTATCGGCCTCAAGCACTGGCAAGGGCTGGGCAGCACCGAGTAAAGATCAAAAGATCGCAGCCTTCGGCAGCTCCTACACCAACCCCCTGTAGGAGCTGCCGAAGGCTGCGATCTTTTTTATTGGCCACAAATTGGTGCATGTAAAAATCTTCACGCACCAAAATCTTCCAAAATCCCGCAACATCTTGAAACATCCTCTACGCTCCGACAGAGATTTCCTACATCTCGCACGGTTGGCAAGCCCCTTGCTCTAGCCCTCTCTACAGTCCACTGCTGGAAGCTTTCCGATGCTGGTGATTCATCGCAGAATCGACCCTCAACCTGTCTGGTCCGCCGAGTTGCACCTGACGTTCGAAGCGCGGAGCAAAAGCCGTCTGCGCTGTTTCAGTGCCGACGGTGAAGACGTCGGGTTGTTTCTGGAGCGCGGTCAGGCGCCGTTATACGACGGCGAATGCCTGCAGGCCGAAGACGGCCGCATCGTTCGCGTCTGCGCCCGCCCCGAGCAACTGCTGCACGTCACCTGCGCCAATGCCTTTGAACTGACCCGCGCCGCCTATCACCTGGGCAACCGCCACGTCGCTCTGCAAGTCGGCGATGGCTGGCTGCGTCTGCTCGATGATTACGTGCTCAAGGCCATGCTCGAACAGCTCGGCGCGCAGGTCGAAGCGATTGAAGCGCCGTTCCAGCCGGAGCACGGTGCCTACGGCGGCGGCCATCATCATTCGCGGCATGGCGACGAAGATTTCAACTACGCGCCCAAACTCCATCAGTTCGGCGTTCGCCTGTGAATCCGGCCTGGGCGCTGCTGCGCCTGGCCAGTCCGCAACTGCCGATTGGCGGCTACAGCTATTCGCAAGGCCTGGAAATGGCGGTGGATAACGGCCGCGTGAACAACCCGGACAGCGCCCGGCGCTGGATCAGCGATCAACTGCTGCTCAACCTCGCCCGTTTCGAAGCGCCGCTGCTGCTCGCCCATTGTCAGGCTGCGGCCGAGGAAAACTGGCCCGAGTTGCTGCATCTCTGCGAAACCCACCGTGCCAGCCGCGAGACCCGCGAATTGCATCTTGAGAGCCGGCAGATGGGTTACTCGCTGCAGCAGTTGCTCAATGGCCTGCCGGAACTCGACGCGCCGGCCCGCCGCTTTCTTGAGCAATGCGCGGAACCGCATCTGGCCCTCGGCTGGGCACTCGCCGCCCGCGCCTGGGGCATCAGCCCGCAAGACGCCCTTGCCGCGTGGTTATGGAGCTGGCTGGAAAACCAGCTCGCGGTATTGATGAAAACCCTGCCGCTGGGCCAGCAAGCCGCCCAGCGCCTGACCAGCGAACTGCTGCCGCTGCTGCAACAGGCGCAGCAGGACGCCACCCGCATTAATCCCGAACACATCGGCAGCGCCGCGTTCGGCCTGTCCCTGGCGTGCATGGCGCATGAGCGCCAGTACAGCCGACTGTTTCGCTCTTAGGAGAACAAACCATGAACACACAACCCCTGCGCGTCGGCATCGGCGGCCCGGTCGGTTCCGGCAAAACCGCATTGACCCTGGCCCTGTGCCTGGCGCTGCGTGATCGCTACAACCTGGCCGTCGTCACCAACGACATCTACACCCGCGAAGACGCCGACTTTCTGGTGCGCAACGAAGCGCTGGCACCGGAGCGGATCATCGGCGTGGAAACCGGCGGCTGCCCGCACACGGCAATCCGCGAGGACGCCTCGATCAACCTCGAAGCCGTCGATCAACTGAACCGACGCTTTCCGGGGCTGGACCTGATTCTGGTGGAGTCCGGTGGCGACAACCTGTCGGCAACCTTCAGCCCGGAGCTGTCAGACCTGACCATTTACGTGATCGACGTCTCTGCCGGCGACAAGCTGCCGCGCAAGGGCGGGCCGGGGATCTGCAAGTCCGATCTGCTGGTGATCAACAAGATCGATCTGGCGCCGCTGGTCGGCGCGTCGCTGGAAATGATGAACAGCGACACCCAGCGCATGCGTAACGGCAAGCCGTTCGTCTTCAGCAACCAGAAAACCGGACAGGGCCTGGAAGACATCATTGCCTTCATCGAACGCCAAGGCCTGCTGAACGCCGCCTGATTCATTGACCAACAAGGAAGCTTCTCCATGACACTCAAACGCATTCTCGGCGCCGTGGCGCTGCTGCTGACCCCAGCCCTCGCCTTCGCCCACCCGGGCCACGGCGACAGTGGGCTGGTCGCCGGTATCAGCCACCCGATCGGCGGCCTCGACCACTTGCTGGCGATGATTGCGGTCGGCCTGTGGGCGGCGCAGCAACAAGGTGCGGCGCGTTGGGCGCTGCCGTGCACCTTCGTCGGCACCATGCTGATCGGCGGCATGCTCGGTTTTGAAGGGCTGGAGCTGCCGGCGCTGGAAAGCGGGATCGCCGCTTCGGTGCTGGCGCTGGGTCTGGCAGTGGCACTGGCGGTGCGTCCACCGCTGGTGATGGCGGTGGCGGCGACGGCGTTGTTCGCGTTGTTCCATGGCGTGGCGCACGGCCTGGAACTGCCGGACATGAGCAGCCCGTGGGCGTATGCCGCCGGTTTTGTCGCGGCGACGGCAGCGCTGCATGCGGCGGGTTATGGCCTGGTGCGCGTGTTGCCTCAGGCTGCCGCGCCGCTGGTGCGACTGGCCGGTGCTGCTTCGGCGCTGACCGGCGCCTGGTTGCTGGCCGGCTGATCTCTACCGCCTGAACCGGCCCCATCGCTGGCAAGCCAGCTCCCACAGGTTTGTGGTTGATAACAATCCTTGTGGGAGCTGGCTTGCCAGCGATGACGGCCGATCAGACACCGAGACTCTAACAGCAGTCTCTCTGCTACCATGTCGCGCAATCGCCCCAGCCGTGACGACGTCCGCCAATGCCCCATGCTTGCCGCTCCACCTCCCTGCCCGAATTGACCGCCCTGTTCAGCGACGTGCAACAGCACTTTCTGAACGTGATCGTGCCGCTCTGGCAAGGCCCGGGCTGGAACGCCGACATGGCGCTGCCTTACGAGGCACTCGACGCGACGCATCAACCCTTGCCACCGCAACGCTACCGGGCGATGGCCTGCGCACGGCAGCTGTACCTGTTTTCCAGCCTGATCGGGGTTGTGGATAACGCCGAGGTGCGCGCCGCCGCGCTGTTCCGCTCGCTGCAACGGCACTTCCATGATGCCGAGCACGGCGGCTGGTTCTACAGCATCGACGCGCAGGGCCAGCCGCTGGATCAGCGCAAAGACCTCTACACCCACGCCTTCATCCTGTTCGCCTGCGCCCATTACTGGGCCAAGTCCCGGGAGCCGCTGGTGGAATCCACGCTCAACGCCGCACTGGAAATCATCGGCCGGCGCTTCGCCACCGGTGATGGCCTGTACGAAGCCTGCCTGGACCGCGACTGGATCACCCTGCAAACCGGGCCACTGCAGAACCCGCTGATGCACTTGGCCGAAGCGTTCCTCGCCACTTTGGCGGTACGTGAAGACGCGGCGACGCAGCAAGCGCTGGTCGAGTTATGCACAGCCATGCACACGCAGTTCGTCGATCCGCAGCACGGAGTGTTGATGGAGAAGCCGCTCGGGGCTGTGGATAACTGGTACGAGCCAGGGCATCAGTTCGAATGGTATTTCCTGCTTGAATCTTCAGCGCTGCTGCGCGGTTCGAAACTGCACGCGGCGCTGGAGCGAGCCTTTGCTTTCACCGAGCAATTCGGCGTTGAACAGCCTTCAGGGGCGGTGCGGGCGATGCTCGATCTGGAACTGGACGGTCGCCCGAAAGATTCGACTCAGCGCATCTGGGCGCAGGCGGAATACCTGCGCGCCCTGACCTTGCGCCCTAACAGCGAAGGCACCGTGCTGCGCCAGTTGCAGGCGCTGCAGCAGCGTTTTCTGCACGCGGGCGGGTGGCATGAATGCCGAGATGAGCTGGGAGAGGTCAGCCGCAAGGACATGCCTTCAACAACGCCTTATCACTTGGCGACGTGCTACAGCGGGCTGGCTGAATACCTGAACTGATTGACTGAACTTATCCTGTGGCGAGGGAGCTTGCTCCCGCTTGAGTGCGCAGCACTCACAAAAATCCGGGGCCGCTTCGCAGCCCAGCGCGAGCAAGCTCGCTCGCCACAGGAGATTCAGCAGTCCTGAATCAGGCAATCCACTTCTTGTCACCGGTGAAGCTGATGGTCAACCAGCGCGCCGCATCCGGCTCGCCCAACTGCGCCGAAATCTCCTCCCGCAACGCATCCAGTTGCCCAACGCTGTGCAACCGATAATCCGCCGGCAACACCACATGAATCTCGATGAACCGCGCCCGTCCGTGCTTCTGCACGTAGGTCACGTAATCGTCGAAACCGTGTTCGACCTTCGCCGCCTCCATGACCTGACGCACCTGGTCATCCAGCGTATCCGGGGCAATACCCAGCACATCGCGCAGCGCCGGGCCGAGGATCTTGAACGCCGGCGGCAACATGGTCAGCGCCAGCACGATCAGGATCAGCGGGTCGACAAACTTCGCCCACGCCTCAAAGCCCTGAGCCTTGAGCAGCAGCGCCGCGAGAAAACTGATCAACAGGCCGACCGAGAGCATCGCGTCCACCAGCCAGCTGATGTTGTCGAACTGGATCAGGCTGGACTTGAGTTTGCGATTGCGCCGACGCACGTAGAAGAAATAGGCGAATTCAACGACGGTGAACACCGCCGCATAAATGATCACCAGCCCCAACTCGATGTCGCGACCGCCGTTGATGATGCCGAACACACCGTTAAGAAACGCATAGATAGCGATCAACAGCAGGAAGCTGCCTTCGATCAGCAGCACCATCGGCTCCAGATGCCAGAACCCGAACTGGAAGCGATGATTGCTTTCTTTGGCGATCAACCTGGCGGTGATCAACATCAGTACTTTGATGAACGTTGCGATCAGCGAGAAAAAACCATCGAAAAGGATGGATTGCGAACCTGAAACAAAACCGGTGACGATCCCGGCAATCGACACCGCGAACATCAGGATGGTCGATTGTTTGAGCAGTGACTGCTCACCTCGGTTACTCACGTAGCCTCCTCTAAAAACCCTTGAACCGCGGGGTGCGGTGGGGTTGTTGAGGAGAGAGTTTACCTTATCGCCATGTTTTGCCTGTTACGGCCTCATCGCTGGCAAGCCAGCTCCCACAGGTACCGAGTCGATTACAAGATTTATGTATACCGACGATCCTGTGGGAGCTGGCTTGCCAGCGATGGCCATTATGCGGTCTTACGCCTTGTTACGCTCGATGGCGAACCCGGCCCAGGTCTGGCTCACCGGCATCAGCTCCAGGCTGTTGATGTTGATGTGCGCCGGGGCGTTGAGCACCCAGAAGATGGTCTCGGCGATGTCCTGCGGCTGGATCGGCTCGGCCCCGGCGTAGGTGGCGTTGTAGCGTTCCTGGTCACCGGCAAAACGCACCAGCGAGAACTCGCTTTCGCACAGGCCCGGCTCGATGTTGCTGACGCGCACGCCGGTGCCCTGCAGGTCGCAGCGCAGGTTCAGCGAGAATTGCTTGACGAACGCCTTGGTCGCGCCATACACGTGGCTGCCCGGGTACGGATAGTTACCGGCGATGGAGCCGAGGTTGACAATGCCGGCGCCACGGCCATGAGCGATCAACCGTGGCAACAGCAGGCGGGTGCTGTACATCAGGCCTTTGACGTTGGTGTCGACCATGGTGTCCCAGTCGTCGAGGTCGCATTTCGGTGCCGGATCGACGCCCAGCGCCAGCCCGGCGTTGTTGATCAAGCCACGCAGCTTGGCGAACGACGGCGGCAGATTGGCAATTGCCTCTTCCATCGCCTTGCGGTCACGTACATCGAGTACCAAGCCATGCACTTCAGTCTGCTTCGACAGTTCCGCGCACAGGGCATTCAGACGCTCTGCACGACGACCGGTCAACACCAGTTTCCAGCCAGCCTCGGCAAATCGACGGGCACAGGCTTCACCAAAACCGGAGGTTGCGCCGGTAATAAACAGGGTGTTGGACATCGTGTTCTCCTTGCGTCGGCCGCCAGCGCAGCCATTGGAATAGAAAATCAGCAGCCAGCATGCCCGGCCCGGCATTTACGAGCAACACCCGCACCGGGACATATTCCGATCAAATTTTGATCAACCGTCGCTACGCCATACCTGCCGTGGCCTGTAGCCATGTGCACGCACGTTATCCACAGTCCCTTCCACAGTTTCCGGGGGCAAGTAGAATCGCGCAAAGCCGCGCCACACAAGGCTTTGCGCCGGAAATAGAAAGTTTTTTGCTTGACCCTGAAGCAGCAGTTGTGCGGGACATGGCATTTTGCACGACCGACCGGTCACCGTCGTGATTGCGCGAGGCCAGTAATTACGGCCCTCAGCGCGGTCTTTCCAGAGTTTAGTCACAGACTTATCCACAGGCTTGCTCACATCAAATCGCCTGTGTCGCCACCCGCACAAAAGGGTTGACAACGACGTCTTCAGCTCCAGCAAAAACGCCTGATCAAAAAACATTCATCGCCCTGCAAGCCACGTTAAACAAGGCCTGCAGCCAGCTACTCCCACGTTATTCACAGCCGGCTCCACAGCAAACGGGGACAAGTCAAAACTATGGAAAAACAGCCATTTGCAGCGTCTATATGTCGCGCTTTGGCAGCTTGGGGAATTTGTTTTCCACAATTTCAAAATCTGCTTGATGTCCTGGCTTGATTCCATGTAGGAGCTGCCGAAGGCTGCGATCTTTTGATGTTGTTTTTCAAGATCAAAAGATCGCAGCCTTCGGCAGCTCCTACAGGGGATCTGTGTGAACTTGAGATGTAAAAAGCCCCGGGACTTGCGTCGCGGGGCTTGTGGACAACTCACGAACAATCAGTGCCCGCCCAGATAGGCGTTACGCACCTCCTCGTTCACCAGCAGTTCTTTACCGGTACCGGTCAGGCGAATCTCGCCGTTGACCATCACATACGCGCGGTCCGACAGCTTCAGCGCATGGTTGGCGTTCTGCTCGACGAGGAAAATGGTCATGCCGGTTTTCGCCAGTTCGCGCAGCGTGGCAAAGATCTGTTTCACCACGATCGGCGCCAGACCCAGGCTCGGTTCATCGAGCAGCAACAGCTTCGGCCGACTCATCAAGGCCCGGGCGATGGCGAGCATTTGCTGTTCGCCGCCGGACATGGTCATCGCCCGCTGAGTGCGGCGCTCTTCGAGCCGCGGGAACAGCTCGAACATGCGCTGCATGTCCTCTTTGGCATACTTGTCGCCAATCGGGATGGTGCCCATCAGCAGGTTTTCCTCGACGGTCATGTCGGGGAACACCCGCCGCCCTTCCGGCGACTGCGCGATGCCGTTGGAGGCGATGTAGTGCGAGGACTTGTGGGTGATGTCGATGCCTTGATAGAGGATCTGTCCGCCCGCCGCCCGTGGCTGGCCGAAGATCGACATCAGCAGCGTCGATTTGCCTGCGCCGTTGGAGCCGATCAGGCTGACAGTCTCGCCTTCGTTGATCTCAAGCGACACGCCTTTGAGGGCCTGGATCGGGCCATAGAACACGTCCAGGTCTTTGAGTTCGAGGATCGGTTTGCTCATACCAGTTCCTCTTCGTCGGCGCCCAGGTAGGCGGCAATCACTTTTGGATCGTTGCGAATCGCATCGGGTCCACCCTCGGCGATGACCACGCCGTGATCCAGCACCACGATGTGGTCGGAAATGCTCATCACCATGCCCATGTCGTGTTCGATCAGCACCACGGTCAGATCATGCTCGTCGCGCAGCAGCCGGATCATCGCGCTCAGCGCTTCGGTTTCCTGAGGGTTGAGGCCGGCGGCCGGTTCGTCGAGGCAGATGATCTGCGGCCGCGTGCACATGGCCCGGGCGATCTCCAGACGACGTTGCTGACCGTAGGACAGTTCACCGGCCAGGCGGTTGGCGCAGTCCACCAGATCGACCACTTCCAGCCAGTAGAACGCGCAGTCCAGCGCATCGCTTTCCGCTTTGCGGTAGCCCTTGGTGTTGAGGATGCCGGCGAGCATGTTGCGGTTGACCCACATGTGCTGCGCCACCAGCAGGTTTTCCAGCACCGACATTTCCTTGAACAGGCGAATGTTCTGGAAGGTCCGGGCCAGGCCGGCGCGGTTCACCAGATGCGTGCCACCAAACATCTTGTAATACAGGCGACTGAGGAAGCTTTTCGGCGAGACGAAGTCGGTCGGTTTGAACGACTCGCCCAGCAGCTGGATGACGTTGGTCTGCTTGCCGCGCACGTTGAGTTCGATCTTGCCACCGGAGGCCTTGTAGAACCCGGTCAGGCAGTTGAATACCGTGGTCTTGCCGGCACCGTTCGGCCCGATCAGGGCAAAGATCGAGTTGCGTTTGACCTTGAGGCTGACATCGCTCAAGGCCTTGATGCCACCGAAGTGCATCATCAGTTTTTCCACAGAGAGTACGACTTCACTCATGGCGCAGTCCTCTCATAGTGAATGGCACCTTTGCGTGGAGTAACCCCGGTACGGCTGATGCGGATCAGCCCTCGAGGTCGCCAGATCATCATCAACACCATCAGGATGCCGAACAGCAGCACGCGGTATTCAGCGAAGCCGCGCAGCAGCTCCGGAGCAACCGTGAGCACGAACGCTGCGATCACCACGCCGATGGTCGAACCCATGCCGCCGAGCACGACGATGGCGAGAATCAGCGCCGATTCGAAGAAGGTGAACGAGGTCGGGTTGACGAAGCCTTGATAGGTGGCGAAGAACACCCCGGCCAGACCTGCGGTCGACGCACCGATGGTGAACGCCGAGAGCTTGACCAGTACGTGGTTCAGGCCCATCGAGCGGCAGGCGATTTCATCTTCGCGCAGCGCTTCCCAGGCGCGACCCACCGGCATTTTCACCAGACGATGCTTGATGTACAGCACGGCCAGCACCACCAGGAACAACACCGTATAGATGAAGTAATACTTCACGTCCGGGTTGTAGGCGATGCCGAAAAACTCATGAAACGGTACCCCGCCATCCTTGGCCCGCTTGCCGAATTCCAGGCCGAAGAACGTCGGCAAGGGCGCCGGCATGCCGTTCGGCCCGCCGGTCAGCGACAGCCAGTTGTTGAGGATCAGGCGGATGATTTCACCGAAGCCCAGGGTCACGATGGCCAGATAGTCACCGTGCAGACGCAGCACCGGAAAACCGAGGATGCAGCCGGCCAGGCCCGCGGTGATCGCCGCCAGCGGCAGCACAGTCCAGAAGCCCAGCCCGAGGTATTGATAACCGAGCGCCAGACCGTAGGCACCGATGGCGTAGAACGCCACGTAACCGAGGTCGAGCAGACCGGCGAGGCCAACCACGATGTTCAGCCCCAGCCCCAGCAACACGTAGATCAGCCCGAGGATGACCACGCCCAGCAGGTACGAGTTGGAGACAAACGGCACAATCACCGCCAGCACTATCAGCAGTGGAATGATCCAGCGCAGGCGTGATTTGTGATCGGCAGGCAGCACATGTACACCGGAACCGGTGCTCTCGAATCCATCGAGGATCTTCAGGCCCTTGGGCGTCTGCAGAAACAGGCTCAAGGCAAAGCGGCCGATCATGACAATGCCAATGATCCACGCCACGCGGGTTGGTTCGAGGTTGAAGCTGTAGCCGTCGAGCACGACACCGACAATCGGGCCGAACACAATCAAGGCAATAAGGCCGGCCAGAATCGCCTCAACCAGGCTTTTTTTGATATCGATGTTTTTTTGAGTGGTTGAAGACATCGCTTACACCTTCGACACAAGAGGACGGCCCAACAGGCCCTGAGGCCGGAAGACCAGAACAAGTACGAGCAGCGAGAAGCTGAACACGTCTTTGTAGTCGGAGTTGACCAGGCCCGAGAACAGCGACTCGGAGATCCCGAGAATGATCCCGCCGAGCATCGCGCCGGGCAGTGAGCCGATCCCGCCGAGCACGGCGGCGGTGAACGCCTTGATGCCGATGACGAAGCCTGCGTAGAAGTCGAACGTGCCGTAGTTCATGGTGATCAGCACGCCGGCCAGAGCCGCCATCGCTGCACCAATGATGAACACGTAGGAAATCACCCGGTCGGTGTTGATCCCCAGGATCGAGGCCATCTTGCGGTCTTGCTGGGTGGCGCGGCACATGCGGCCGAGCTTGGTGTACTTGATCACGTAGGTCAGCAGGCCCATGCCGACGAACGCGGCCACCAGAATGAAGATCTTGGTGTAGGTCAGCTGGACGAAACCGCTGCCGACGTCAATGCGCCAGGCACCGGTGAGCAGCGTTGGAACACCCTGTTGGCGGGCGCCCTGGCTGATCTGGGCATAGTTCTGCAGGATCAGGGAGATACCAATGGCACTGATCAGCGGTGCCAGGCGGGTGGAGTTGCGCAGAGGTTTGTAGGCGACGCGTTCGATTACCCAACCATAGACGCCAGTGACGACGATGGTGAACACCAGCGTGCCGAGCATCAACAGCGGGAAGGATTCGATACCGAAGTAAGCCAGCAGAGCCAGACTGATTGCCGCCAGGTAAGCGGAAATCATGTAAACCTCGCCGTGGGCGAAGTTGATCATGCCGATGATGCCGTAGACCATTGTGTAGCCGATGGCGATCAGGCCATAGACCGACCCGAGGGTCAGGCCGTTGACCAGTTGCTGCAGGAAAATACCATCCATAACGCAATCTCACGCAATGAGAACCTGCCCGCCGGGGCGGGCGGTTCTTCTAGGAAAAATACAGATTTACGTCGGAGCAATGTCAGAGCGCGATGAGTCCAGACCCACCGATCTTCTGTGGGAGCTGGCTTGCCAGCGATAGCGGCGGATCAACCAATCTGTGTGTCGACTGACCTGACGCCATCGCGGGCAAGCCCGCTCCCACAGGTATTGGTGGGGATCAAGCTAATCGCGTCAGCCCTTACTTCTGTTTTTCCAGCTGATGGTATTTGCCACTCGCGTCCCACTGGTAAACCACGTAGTCGGACACTTTCAGGTCGCCTTTCTTGTCCCAGGCTTTCTCACCCATCACGGTTTTCACCGGGTTGGCCTTGAGCCATTCGGCGGCTTTTTCGCCACTGTTGGATTTGGCGCCGTTGAAGGCGGCCGCCAGGGTCTGAACCGACGCGTACGCGTACAGGGTGTAGCCTTCGGGTTCGGTGCCAGCCTTGCGGAACGCATCGACCACGGTCTTGCTGTCTGGCAGCAGACGTGGGTCGGCGCCGAAGGTCATCAGCACGCCGTCAACGTATTGCGGGCCACCGGCGGTGGTCACCAGTTCGTCGGTGACGATGCCGTCATCAGACATGAACTTCACGTCTTTCAGGCCTTCGGTGCGCAGTTGCTTGACCAGCGGCCCGGCTTCCGGGTGCAGGCCGCCGAAGTAGACCACGTCGGCACCGGCCGCACGGATCTTGGTGACCACGGCGCTGAAGTCTTTCTCGCCACGAGTCAGGCCTTCATACAGCACCGGCTTCACGCCACGCTTTTCCAGTTGAGCCTTGGTCGCATCGGCCAGGCCCTGACCGTAAGTGTCCTTGTCGTGCAGCACGGCGACTTTCTTGCCCTTGAGCACATCGACAATGTAATCGCCCGCGACGATGCCTTGCTGGTCATCACGCCCGCACATACGGAACATGGCGCTCAGGCCGCGCTCGGTCACTTGCGGGTTGGTGGAACCCGGGGTGATCGCGATAACACCGGCTTCATCGTAGATTTCCGACGCTGGAATGGTGGAGGAAGAGCAGAAGTGACCGACCACACCGGCCACCTTCTGGTTGACCAGATCCTTCGCAACCGTTACTGCCTGTTTCGGTTCGCAGGCGTCATCGCCCTTGACCAGTACGATTTTCTCGCCGTTGACGCCACCCGCCGCGTTGACCGCGTCCGCCGCCGCCTGTGCACCCTTCATGTACTGCTCGCCAAATGCCGCGTTGGCGCCAGTCATTGGACCCGCTACACCGATTTTCACATCAGCTTGAGCAAACGCAGAAACACCCAACGCAGTAGCCACTGCGAGGGCCAGAAAGCCTTTCTTGTAAAACGTCTGGGACATGAGGTGGTGCTCCAAGGTTTTTTTTAGTTGGCACTGCGACTTCACTTCACTGAATGCTCTGAGCAAGCGCCGTGCCATCGGTTTTTTATTCTTCAAAAAGTCGCTGCTTTCTTGTTATTTCGACTGTTTCGTTCCCATTTTCATTGGGCGTGCAACCGTCTAAACCGCGGAAGGTGAAACCTTTTTAAATCTCAGGCGCAACCCGCTTGCGCCATCATTGCAACCGCGGCACCAAACGACGTGCAACCAGCCTGTAACAGCTCGCGTCACCGAACTGCACACTGCTGGTGCGGGACTGCTACAACCCGCACCATTACAGGCTAGTCGCTACGCCGAAAAGCGCCGCGTTACGCAACATATTTCAACACTCAGATGACGATGCGCAGGCACTGGCCCGCGTGATACAGCGAGAACCCGGCCTCGTACAGGCAACTGCGCAGGCCGACACCGGCCAGGGGCTGCATCGGTGCGAAGGGGATCGGCAAGGCTTGAGGATTTCCGTTACACAGATAGTCGGCGAAGGCTTTGCCGACCACAGTGCCAGTGGTCACGCCACGACCGTTGTAACCGGTGACGGCCACCAGTCCCGGCGCCGGTTCGAACAGGCGCATCAGGTGATCGGGGGTGAAGGCAATGCGCCCGGTCCAGGTGCATTCCCATTCCACCGGTTTCAGGTTGGGGAAGTAATGCTGCTGCACCCGATCGGCCCAGGCCTTGAGGAACCACGTCGGTTTCTGGTTGCCGTTGCCCAGACTGCCGAGCAACAACCGGCCGTCCCTGTCGCGACGGATACTGCTCAGCACCTGCCGCGTGTCCCACGAGCCCTGCCCGCCGGGGAGAATGTCATGGGCGGCATCTTCGGTCAGCGGCACCGAGGCGACCTGATAGTAGTAACCGGGGAAAAAGTTGCGCTTGAGTTCGGTCCAGTCGCCCTCGGTGTAGGCGTTAGAGGCGATCACCACTTGCTCGGCGAGTACCGAACCGTGCTCGGTCTGCACTGACCATTGCTGGCCCACGCGCTCGAGACGGCTCACCGGCGAATGATCGAACATCTGCCCGCCCAGCCCTTTCACCGCATTGGCCAGTCCGGTGACATAGGCCATCGGGTTGAGCGTGCCGGCGCGGCGGTCGAGCAGCGCGGCAGCGATCTTTTGCGTGCCGGTGGCTTGCTCGCAGGCCTTGCCGGTGAGCAACTCGACGGGCGCTCCGCGACGCTTCCATTGTTGCTCGCGACTGCGCAGATCCGCTTCGCCCTTGGCGTTGTGCGCCATGTGCAGGGTGCCTTCGCGGCGCAACTGGCAATCGATGTGGTATTTATCCACAAGGCTGAACACCAGCGCTGGCGCCGCCCCGAGCATGCGGTTGAGCTGACTGCCGACCGCTTCGCCGAACCCGGCCTCGATCTCGTCCGGCGGGATCCACATGCCGGCGTTGACCAGCCCGACGTTGCGCCCGGAGCCGCCGTGACCTGCGCGATGCGCTTCCAGCACGCAGACGCTTTTGCCTTTTTCCAACAGATGCAGCGCCGCCGACAACCCGGTAAACCCGGCGCCGATCACGCAGACATCGACTTTGACCTCGCCCCGTAGCGCGGCGTTATCCGGGCGCTGCGGCGTGAGTTTTTCCCACAGACATTCTTCGCGTAACGGCATTGCCAGACTCCAACAGAAACCTAACCAATTGCGTTGTGGGCACTAAAAAGATCGCAGCCTTCGGCAGCTCCTACAAAACCGCAGCCAACCGCAGCCCTGTAGGAGCTGCCGAAGGCTGCGATCTTTTCAGCTTTTGCTCAATTTCAGTCGAAGGTAATGCCCTGCGCCAGCGGCAACTCCAGCGAGTAGTTCACGGTATTGGTCTGCCGACGCATGTACGCGCGCCAGGCGTCGGAACCCGACTCGCGGCCACCGCCGGTCTCCTTCTCGCCACCAAACGCGCCGCCAATTTCCGCGCCGCTCGGGCCGATGTTGACGTTGGCGATGCCGCAGTCACTGCCGACCGCCGACATGAACTGCTCGGCCTCGCGCACGTCGGTAGTGAAGATGCACGATGACAGGCCTTGCGGCACCGCGTTGTTCAAGCGCAGCGCTTCCTGGAAGTCGCTGTAGCCGACCACGTAGAGGATCGGCGCAAAGGTTTCGCTGCAGACCACATCGCTCTGCTCCGGCATTTCCACGATCGCCGGCGACACGTAGTAGGCATTCGGGAATTGATCTTCCAGTTGGCGCTTGCCACCGAACACCCGCCCGCCCTCGCTCAGTGCCTGCTCCAGCGCGTCCTGCATATTTTCGTAGCTGTGTTTGTCGATCAGCGGGCCGACCAGATTGCCTTCCAGCGGATGGCCGATGCGCACCTTGGCGTACGCGGCTTTGAGGCGGGTGACGATTTCTTCCTTCACCGACTCATGGGCAATCAGGCGACGCAGGGTGGTGCAACGCTGACCGGCGGTGCCGACCGCGCTGAACAGGATGGCGCGCACGGCCATGTCCAGATCGGCGCTCGGGCCGAGGATCATCGCGTTGTTGCCGCCCAGCTCAAGAATGCTGCGGGCGAAACGCGCGGCGACTTTCGGTGCCACTTCGCGGCCCATGCGGGTGCTGCCGGTGGCGCTGATCAGCGCCACGCGCGGATCATCCACCAGCGCTTCGCCAGCGTCACGGCCACCGATGATCACTTGGCACAGGTGCGCCGGCGCATCGCTGAAATTCTTCACCACGCGATCGAACAGTGCCTGGCAGGCCAGTGCGGTCAGCGGGGTTTTCTCCGACGGCTTCCACACCACCGGGTTACCGCAGACCAGCGCCAACGTGGTGTTCCACGCCCACACCGCGACGGGGAAGTTGAACGCGCTGATCACGCCGACCACGCCCAGCGGATGCCAGGTTTCACGCATGTGGTGGCCCGGGCGCTCGGAGGCGATGGTCAAGCCGTACAGTTGACGCGACAGGCCGACGGCGAAGTCGCAGATGTCGATCATCTCCTGCACTTCACCGAGGCCTTCCTGGGTAATCTTGCCCGCTTCCCACGACACCAGCTCGCCGAGGTCAGCCTTGTATTCGCGCAGCACCTCGCCGAACTGACGCACCAGCTCGCCGCGACGCGGGGCCGGCACCTTGCGCCACTGCTCGAACGCATGATCTGCGCGACTGATGTGCTGCTCGACTTCGGCCGGGCCTTCCCAGTTCACGGCGGCGATGCGGCTGCCGTCGATGGGCGAATGCACCGGCACTTTGCCGTTCTGGTACAGGGCCGGGTTCACACCAAGACGATCAAGCAATGCGGCAACCATGGGTCACTCCTCAAGCGAAAAACTGAATGTGTGCGGCCGAATGTTCACGACCGGGCAGGCCTTTAGTTGTAGCTTCCCGAAGGCAAGGCAACAAACGACCTTTACGCGAGATATCATTCCGTTTATTCATGCTGCGCATAGAAAGACAAGAAAAAGGACCACCCATGCTGAACAAACGCCACCTGCCGTCGATCACCGCGCTGCAGTGCTTCGAGGCCGTGACCCGGCACTTGAGCTTCACCCGGGCCGCCGAAGAGCTGAACCTGACCCAGAGTGCCGTCAGCAAACAGGTCGCGCAGCTTGAGGAATTGTTGCAGCACTTGTTGTTTCGCCGGGTGCGTCGGCGTTTGCAGATGACTCCGGCCGGGGATTTGTACTTGGTGGAGGTCCGAAAAATCCTCACCCAGGTGGAAATGTCCACGCATTATCTGCGTTCCTACGGCGGCGAGACCGAAGTCCTGCGCGTCTCCACACCCTCGACCTTCGGCGCGCGCTGGCTGGTTCCGCGTCTGAAAGGCTGGCGTCTGCGCCACCCGTCGATCCATCTCGACCTGTGCAACGAGCAGGAGGCGGATGATCTGCTGCAGGGGCGCAGCGATCTGGCGTTCTATTTCGGCCAGGGTTCGCGCCCCGGCACCGAATGCCTGAAGCTGTTCGGCGAAGAGCTGGTGCCGGTCTGCGCGCCCGGCAGCCTGCCGGATCAGCCATTCACCGATCCGACGCAACTGACCGATCTGGTGCTGCTGCAAAACGCCTCGCGTCCACAGGCCTGGCACGACTGGTTCGACAGTCAGGGTTACCACACCGAACACAGCTATCACGGGCCGCGCTTCGAAACCTTTTATATGTGCATCCGCGCCGCCCAGGTCGGCTGCGGCGTAGCGCTGCTGCCACGGTTTCTGGTGGAAGAGGAATTGGCCGACGGCAAACTGGTCATTCCCTGGCAGCATGCAATGCCCAGTTCCGACGCCTATTACCTGGCCTACCCGGAGCATGCGGCGGAAGTGCCGAAGGTGCGCGATTTTGTGAAGTGGATGCTGGAGCAGATCGATAGCCCCGACGACCACTGATTCTCCTGTAGGAGCTGCCGAAGGCTGCGATCTTTTGATCTTGTTTTTCAGGATCAAAAGATCGCAGCCTTCGGCAGCTCCTACATTAAGCAAAATCCGCTACAGGCCAAAAATTGCTGGCAATCCCCACCGCTGATATGCGCCACTAGCGTCATTGATTGATACCGCGCCTTGCGCGGTGCACCTGGAGACCCCGTTTATGAGTGAGAGTGTGTTTGCCGATCGCATCGTGCAGAACCTGCTCGACACCGACTTCTACAAACTGACGATGATGCAGGCGGTGCTGCACAACTACCCCAACGTCGAAGTCGAATGGGAGTTTCGTTGCCGTAACAGTGAGGATCTGCGGCCGTATCTGGCCGAGATTCGCTACCAGATCGAGCGTCTGGCCGAGCTGAGCCTGAGCGCCGACCAGTTGAGTTTTCTCGAGCGCATCACCTTCCTGAAACCGGATTTCCTGCGCTTTCTCGGACTGTTCCGCTTCAACCTGCGCTACCTCCACACCGGCATCGAGAACGGCGAGTTGTTCATTCGTCTGCGCGGCCCGTGGCTGCATGTGATCCTGTACGAAGTGCCGCTGCTGGCGATCGTCAGCGAAGTGCGCAACCGCTATCGCTACCGCGAAATCGAACTGGTGCAGGCGCGTGAGCAGCTGTATCGCAAGTTCGACTGGCTCAGCGCCAACGCATCGGCCGACGAACTGGCGCAATTGCAGGTCGCCGATTTCGGCACCCGTCGGCGTTTTTCGTATCGCGTGCAGGAAGAAGTGGTGAATGTGCTCAAGCACGATTTCCCCGGGCGCTTCGTCGGCACCAGCAACGTGCACTTGTCCCGCGAACTGGACATGAAACCGCTGGGCACCATGGCCCATGAATGGATCATGGCCCACCAGCAACTCGGCCCACGCTTGATCGACAGCCAGATCGCCGCGCTCGACTGCTGGGTGCGCGAATACCGTGGCCTGCTGGGGATTGCTCTCACCGATTGCATCACCACCGACGCCTTCCTCGGCGACTTCGACCTGTTCTTTGCCAAGCTCTTCGATGGTTTGCGCCACGACTCCGGGGATCCGGTGCAGTGGGGCGAAAAATGCATCGCCCACTACCACAAGCTCGGCATCGACCCGATGAGCAAGACTCTGGTGTTCTCCGACAGCCTGACCCTGCCCAAGTCGCTGGAGATCTTCCGCGCGCTGCACGGGCGGATCAACGTCAGCTTTGGCATCGGTACCAACCTGACCTGTGACATTCCGGGTGTCGAACCGATGAGCATCGTGCTTAAAATGACCGCCTGCAACGGCCAGCCGGTGGCGAAGATCTCCGACGAGCCCGGCAAGACCCACTGCAAAGACCCGAATTTCGTCGCCTATTTGCGACATGTGTTCCAGGTTCCTGCCGTTTCCAGCCTATCTAGCAAGGAGTGAATTCATGCAAGCCGTACAGCGTGAGATTGCTGAACAGCTCAAGGTGCAACCGCCATTCGCCGGGCATCAGGCCCTCGAAGCGGAAGTCGCCCGACGCATCACCTTTATCCAGGATTGCCTGGTCAATTCCGGCCTCAAGACTCTGGTGCTGGGCATCAGCGGCGGGGTCGACTCGCTGACCGCCGGTCTCTTGGCCCAGCGCGCCATGCGTGAGTTGCGCGAGCGCACTGGCGACAACGCCTACAAGTTCATCGCCGTGCGCCTGCCGTACGAAACCCAGTTCGATGAGCACGACGCCCAGGCTTCGGTGGACTTCATCGCCCCGGACGAGCGCCACACGGTCAACATCGGCCCGGCAGTGAAGTCGCTGGCCAGTGAAGTGGCAGCGTTCGAAGGCAAACATGCGGTGTCGGTGGATTTCGTGCTCGGCAACACCAAGGCGCGGATGCGCATGGTCGCCCAGTACACCATCGCCGGCGCGGCCCACGGGCTGGTGATCGGCACCGACCACGCGGCGGAAGCGGTAATGGGCTTCTTCACCAAGTTCGGCGACGGCGCCTGCGACCTGGCCCCGCTCAGCGGTCTGGTGAAAAACCAGGTCCGGGCGATTGCCCGCAGCTTCGGCGCGCCGGAATCGCTGGTGGAAAAAGTGCCGACCGCGGATCTGGAAGACCTGTCGCCGGGCAAACCGGACGAAGCGTCCCACGGCGTGACCTACGCCGAGATCGACGCCTTCCTGCACGGCGAGCCGGTGCGTCAGGAAGCGTTCGACATCATCGTCAACACCTACAAAAAGACCCATCACAAGCGGGTCATGCCGTTTGCGCCGTAATGGGTGAGTGAATGAAAAGCCCGCTGAGGAGTGATCCTCAGCGGGCTTTTCTTTGCTCAGGACTCAATGGCAGATTTAACGGGCTTTTGCCGGAACCACCCTGAATGCCCAAGGGGACGAGATTTGACCACCAGCAGTTATCGTTCTAATGGTGTGAACCTTTTCAGCCAGATTCGATATCTTAGCCGTGTAGATTCCATTCGAGTCGGCCGTGAATTCAACCAAGTCGTTATCGTAGTCGACTATTTTTCCTTGTCCATTTGGGTGTGCCGTACCGACAACCGTTAACGATGTATCAGTCGTCTGCTCGTGGTTACCGATCAACTGCCCGCTTTCTCCCAGGAGAAACTGAATGCTGGGCAGTACGGAGGTCTTAATCTCAATGCTCCAGGGTGGAGACTCAACACCGTCTTGTCCTACCACGGTGAAATGATACTGCCCTGGAGATACTCCGTTCATTGCAGCACTCCAACGGGCATTTGCATCGATGTTGAGGGTAGCAACGAGAATTCCATTATCCAGAAGATTTACCGTTTGGTTGGGCTCCCCCCCGCCTACAAAGTACAGATCGACAAACGTAGTGCTTCCACCATTTTCGATAATGACTCCGTCGGGACCATTTACCCAGAAAATAGTGGCACGTAGCGGCACTTGAATGTGAACCGTAAACGTTTCTGACACTTGTCCATCACTGGTATGCACGGCGTACACATGTGAACCGTTCTGTTGATCAGTCACGATCAAACTGAAGTGACCATTGTTATCAACATTTACCGGGGAATGCGCAGGGGCACCGTTGTCGAAAAGCTGCGCCGTTTGATCGGGAGCAGCGAAACCAACAAAAGACAAATCTGCATTTGTGCTGATCCCGCCATGTTCGAGGCGTTCACCATTGCCATTGGTAACGCTCTCAATGCCGGTTTGGCTTAACAGAGCTCTGCTGTCGGGCCCCTGAACCAAGGTACGCTGCTGGGGTAATTTCTCTTGATCGGTCATACGATAACTCCTTTTTCCGGAATGGGTGCGCACAGTTATCTGAGCGCCTCCCCCATCAGAGGGCTCTTCGAAGCCCGCGTCTACTGTCAGAAATTACAGGTTCGGGGGTATTTCAGACCGACGGCCATGATCAGAGAAATGAGGTAATAGATGCAGATTTGATCGGCAGAAAAAAACGCCACTGCAATCAATTGCAGTGGCGTTTTTTGTGTCAGGCGTGAGTCGTATTACTTCAGGGTCACGGTGCCTTTCATCATTGAGATGTGGCCTGGGAACGAGCAGAAGAAGCCGTAGTCAGTGCCAGCGGTCAGCTTCGATACGTCGATGGTCAGCGAGTCTTTCTCGCCGGCACCGATGATCTTGGTGTGAGCGATAACGCGCTCGTCGCCGTCTTTCAGGTAGTTCTTGTCGATGCCAGCGGCCAGGCCGTCGGTAGCGATCGGCTGCATGTCAGCGGTTTTGCTGACCACCAGGTTATGGCCCATGACGTTCTTCGGCAGGCTGCCAGAGTGAGTCAATTCGACGGTGAAGGTCTTGCAGCTCTTGTCGATCACGATCGACTGGGTGTTGAAGGACATCTGATCGGTGGAGTCAACGGTGGTTTTGCACTCGGCAGCCATCAATTGGCTGCTGGCCAGCGCCAGCAGGGATACCGCAACAACTTTGGAAAACATGGTGAATCTCCAAGGCAGGGTTAACAAAAACACGAATGATGGAAAGACTGCCTGAAATCTTCGCAAGTTCCTATGACTTGAGTCAAAAATTGTATACAACTTTCAGGCTATGACACTCATCGAAACAATCTACCGGCCAGATTTCCCGGCCGGGCCTATGATCGGCGCATCTACTGAAACGGAGTGCCGGTCATGTTCTTTAACGGTCTGTTGTGCAGTTTGCTCGCCGCCTACGCCTGTGGCGCCAGCGGTACCTTTGAATCGCCGGAACGCGAAGTTTAGTCCTTGGATCAAGGCGTGCCAGCCATTACCCTGTGACGGATTGACCCAGGAGGAAGGCATGTCTCTCACATCCGTTTGTGTTTTTTGCGGTGCCAACGCTGGCACTGATCCGGCTTACACCGAAGCCGCCAAGGCCCTTGGCCGCGCGCTGGCCGAGCGTCAGCTGACGCTGGTTTACGGCGGTGGCGCCGTGGGCCTGATGGGCCTGGTGGCGGACGCCGCGCTGGCCGCTGGCGGCGAAGTGATCGGGATCATTCCGCAAAGCCTGATGGACAAGGAGATCGGCCACAAAAGCCTGACCCGTCTCGAAGTGGTCGATGGCATGCACGCGCGCAAGGCGCGCATGGCCGAACTGAGCGATGCATTCATCGCATTGCCCGGCGGCCTCGGCACGCTGGAAGAGCTGTTCGAAGTCTGGACCTGGGGCCAGCTCGGCTACCACGGCAAACCGCTGGGGCTGCTGGAAGTGAACGGTTTTTACAGCAAACTCACGGCTTTTCTCGACCATATCGTCGGCGAAGGCTTCGTTCGCGCGCCACACCGTGACATGCTGCAAGTGAGCGAATCGCCCCAAACCCTGCTCGACGCCCTCGATCAGTGGAAGCCGACCGTCACGCCCAAGTGGGTCGACCAAAAACCCGGCTAACCGCCAGGCACCGATACAGGGCAGAATACGCGCCGCTCAACCTCACCTTCGACCCCAGAGGATCGCCCATGGCCAAACCCAATTACTCCTTCGCCAAACGTCAACGAGACCTGGCAAAGGAGCAGAAGAAAGAGGAAAAGCTTCAGCGCAAGAAACAAATGGCTGAAGAAGCGGCACTGAACCCTGACGGTGAAGTGGCGACTGACCTCGATGATGAAGTTGATGTTGATGCACCGAAAGACCAGGCGCCTGACGCCTGAGCTGATTGCTGACTCGCTCCCAGAGGGAGCGATCTGTGGTGAGGGAGCTTGCTCCCGCTGGGTTGCGCAGCGACCCCAAATTGTTTTGCGACTGCTTCGCAGTCGAGCGGGAGCAAGCTCCCTCGCCACATTGGCTCCCGCCAGTGAAATTCCTTACTCCAATGGCATCACCGTGACCCGCACTTCCGGATCATGCGAACCGCCCCCCAGAATCACCCCGCGCAACGGCGACACATCGGAAAAATCCCGGCCCCACGCCAGGGTGATATGCTCCAGCGCCGGCTGCACGTTGTTGGTCGGATCGAAATCCACCCAGCCCGATACCGGACAGAACACCGACACCCACGCATGCGAAGCATCAGCACCGATCAGCCGTGGCTGGCCCGGCGGCGGCTGGGTCAGCAGATAGCCGCTGATGTAACGCGCTGCCAGCCCTCGCGAGCGCACGCAAGCGAGCATCAGATGCGCGAAGTCCTGACACACGCCACGCCGGCGCTCCAGCACCTCGACCAGCGGCGTCGCCACTTGCGTGGCCTCGGCATCGAAGGTGAACTCGCTGAAAATCTTCTGCATCAACGCCTGCACGCCCAGCAACAAGGGCCTTCCCGGTGGAAAACAGCTTTCCGAAAATTCGACGAAACTGCGTTTCAAATGCACGTAGGGTGATTGAAACCGATAGCGACAAGCCTCGAGCATTTCGGCGGACAACGGCTGACTGCTGTAGGTCAGCGCGTTGCGCGTCTGCTCCCACGCCGGGGACAGACTGAAATCCGCCAGTGGCCGCGCCAGCACCTCAACCGTGAGCCGGGCGTTGACCTGCAACTCGTCATGCGGGCGCTCGAAGGCCAGTCGGGTCAGCGGATTGCCGAACACATCCAGCTCATCCCGCCGTGTCGTCGGCTGCGGGCTGATCAGCAATCGCTGCTCGGTGCAGCGTTGCCACGTGCACTCACGCGGCCACAGGTGCGCGAGTTGCTGTGCCAGCGACACCGGGCTGTCGTAGTGGTAACAGGTGTCGTGGAAGATCTGGTAATGCGCGCTCATCAGACGGACACCGTGCGCTGGCTGACATCATCGACATGGGCAAAGTGGCGCAGCGCCAGACGATCGGACACCTGAGCGCTGGCCTCGGCAATCGCTTGCAGCAGATCCGCCAGACCATCGAGCGCCGCACGCACGCTGTTCTCCCCGAACAGCGGGTTCTCCAGACAGCCCAGATCGAACCGCGCCAGACGCTCGACCAATTGCGCCAGCCCGGCCTCGCGAGGCACGCCGAAATCATCGTTCAAGCGTTTTAACGTGCGGGTTACCAGTTTCAACTGGAACAGCACCGCATGCGGGTTCTGCTCATCGAGCAGCAACAGGTCGAGCACCGGAATCAACTGCGCCACCGCCAGGTACCGCGAACGGTAGGTGATACTGCTGTTGCCCAGTTCCAGCAGCCATTCCAGCCCGGCCTGATCGAACGCCCCGGCACCGCGCAGAAACGCCGCCAGACTGCTGCTGAGAAACTGCAAACGTTCGATGCGTCGGCCAATCATCAGAAAGCGCCAGCCTTCGTCGCGGGTCATGTCGTCGAGGGCAAACCCGGACAATGCCGCCAGTGACATCACCAGCCGGTTGAGGAAATCCAGCAACTCGCCGAAGTCCGGCTCCTCGGTGTCCAGTTCCAGCGCCTCGCGCTGCAACTCGACCAACGCCTGCCAGTTCTCCCGCGAAAGCTTGCCGCGCACCTGCGAGGCCGCCCACTGCAAGCGCTGCAGGTTGGAGCGCAGGCTGAACGACCAGTCCTCGCCGAGCAGCGCCGCCAGCAAGCGCTCCGGCAACTCGCCCTCCTCCGGCAACAACATAAGACGCTCGCCCAGCGCCACCGCTGCCTGCAAGGCTTGCGGATCATCACCATCGACATAACGCGCGAGCATGATCCGCAGCAGTCGCGCACTGTCGTCACAACGCTCGCAGTAACGGCCGAACCAGAACAGGTTCTCCACCACCCGCGAGGGCAGGTACGGATCACGGCGCACCAGATCGTGTACGCCGACGTTACGCTGGGTTTTCCATTGTTCGCCACTCGGCGCACGCTCGCCCAGCACCCAAGTGTCCTTGCTCGCGCCACCGCGCTGCATCGACACCACTTCGGCATCGGCCTCGGCGGCCACCCGGGTCAGGCCACCGGGCAGCACGCGATAGCCATCGCGACTGGCCACGGCGTACATGCGCATGCCGATGGCTCGCGGTTGCAACTGGCCGTCTTCGGCTTGCCAGATCGGCGCCTGCGACAGCTGCGCCAACTCTTGCGCGACATAAGCGTAGGGCCGGGCCTGCATGCGCTCGGCGAGCGCCTGACGCTGTTGTTCACTCAGATCGCGGCCGAATACCGGCGCGAAGCTTTGTGAAGGGAATGCCGGTTTGATCAGCAGCTCCGGCAGTTTTTCCAGCGCCTGCGCCAGCACCGGCGCCTCGCCGCACCACCAGGTGGCGATGGACGGCAGCAGCAGTTCTTCGCCGAACAGGTACTGATTGATCTTCGGCAAAAATCCGAGCAATCCCGGCGACTCCAGCACGCCGCTGCCCAACGCATTGGCCACCAGCACCCGGCCCTGACGCACCGCTTCCAGCAAGCCGGGCACCCCGAGTGCCGAGTCGGTGCGCAGCTCCAGCGGGTC
Source organism: Pseudomonas sp. W15Feb9B (assembly GCF_000828175.1). Classification (NCBI taxonomy): domain Bacteria; kingdom Pseudomonadati; phylum Pseudomonadota; class Gammaproteobacteria; order Pseudomonadales; family Pseudomonadaceae; genus Pseudomonas; species Pseudomonas sp. W15Feb9B. The sequence continues at coordinate 45,097 of NZ_JTKF01000008.1, forward strand.
GCAGAAGTCATCGTCGAGCCGGCGCATGATCGCGTGCACACGGCGCAGACCGCTGAGGGTTTTCAGGTACACCGTGGCGTCGCGCACCGTCAGGTCGCCGCCCTCCACCAGCGGATAACCGAGCTGACGCGCCAGATAAAGATGTTCGAAGTAGCTTTCGTTGAAGCGCCCCGGCGTGAGCAACACCACCAGCGGCGCGTCGTCAGCACATGGCGCCTGACGTGCGAGGGTTTCCTGCAGGGTGCGAAAGAATCCGGCCAGGTGCTGCACTTTCAGATCGCGGTACAACTCGGGAAACGCCCGCGAAACGATGGTGCGGTTTTCCAGCGCATAACCGGCGCCCGACGGCGCCTGGGTACGATCCGCCGTAACCCACCAGCGCCCGTCCGGCGTGCGCGCCAGGTCCACGGCATACAGATGCAGAAACGCCTCTTCCGGTGGCGCGATGCCCTGACAGGGCCAGAGAAAATTGTTGTGGCCGAACACCAGCTCCGCCGGCAACAGCCCTTCGCGGATCAGCCGCTGCGGCCCGTACAGATCCGCCAGTACCGCGTTGAGCAAACGCGCACGCTGGGCAATCCCTGCCGACAGGTGCTGCCATTCATCAGCAGCGATCACATGCGGCAGCAGGTCCAGCTCCCACGGGCGGTCTGCGCCCTTCGGATCGGCGTAGACGTTATAAGTGACCCCGTTTTCCTGAATCTGTCGGGCGAGCAACGCCTGCCGCTGCACCAGTTGCGCCGGAGTGCTGCGCTGCAATTGATCGAACAGCCGCCGCCAGTGCGGGCGCACTTCCCCGCTGTCATCCAGCAGTTCGTGATAAGTGCCCGCAGTGCGCGGGTAGCGGTCTAGCAGGTCAGGCATGGAAAGCTCGGCAGACAGCAGGGAACGGTCAGACTAACGCAGGCACATGACGTGCGGATATACGAAAAATCCGCATGTCGTGCAGGACTCAGAAACGTCGTAAATCGAGCGTCATCGGCAACTCGTCGGAGATTGTCAGGTTGGGTATCGGAAGTTTTCCCGGCGTGTGTCCGATACGGAAAAACCGCGCCATGCGCCGGCTCTCCGCCTCGTTGGCGTTGACCGGCAACGTTTCGTAATTGCGCCCGCCCGGGTGCGCCACGTGGTACTGACAGCCCCCCAGCGAACGCTGCATCCAGGTGTCGAGCAGATCGAACACCAGCGGCGCGTGCACCGGGATGGTCGGTTGCAGACAGTTGGCCGGTTGCCAGGCCCGAAAGCGCACACCGGCGACGAACTCGCCGATGCGCCCGGTCGGTTGCAGCGGCACCGGGACGCCGTTGCAGGTCAGCAGATAACGCTGCGGCGGCAGGCCGTTGAGTTTGATCTGCAAACGCTCCAGCGACGAGTCGACATAGCGCACCGTGCCGCCCGCCGTACCTTCCTCGCCCAGCACATGCCAAGGCTCCAGCGCCTGACGCAGTTCCAGTTCGATGCCGTTGACGGCGTAATCGCCGACCTTGGGAAAACGGAATTCCAGGTGCGCGGCGAACCATTCGGCGCGCAGTGGGTAACCGGCATTGTTCAGTTCGACGATGACGTCGGCGAAGTCCTGCTCGATAAAGTGCGGCAGCATGAAACGGTCGTGCAGCTCGGTGCCCCAGCGCGCCAGTTTTGACGGCGCATACGGCTCGCGCCAGAAGCGTGCGACCAGCGCGCGCAGTAACAACTGCTGGGCCAGGCTCATGCGCGCGTGGGGCGGCATCTCGAACGCGCGCAGCTCCAGCAGACCAAGACGCCCGGTAGCGCCATCCGGCGAATACAATTTGTCGATGCAGAACTCGGCGCGGTGAGTGTTGCCGGTGACGTCGATCAGCAGGTTGCGCAGCAGGCGATCCACCAGCCACGGCGCGCACTCTTGGCCCGGTTCAGGCATCTGCGCGAAGGCGATTTCCAGTTCGTACAAAGCGTCGTTGCGAGCCTCATCAACACGCGGCGCCTGCGAAGTCGGGCCGATGAACAACCCGGAAAACAGGTAGGACAGCGACGGGTGGTTGTGCCAGTAGCTGATCAGGCTGCGCAACAGATCCGGACGGCGCAGGAATGGCGAGTCGGCCGGGGTCGCGCCACCGAGGACGAAATGGTTGCCGCCGCCGGTGCCGGTATGGCGTCCGTCGATCATGAATTTCTCGGTGGTCAGGCGGGTCTGCCGCGCCTGTTCATAGAGAAACTCGGTGCGCTCGACCAGTTCGTCCCACGTCGCCGATGGCTGCACGTTGACCTCGATCACCCCCGGATCCGGGGTGATACGGAAGTTGCTCAGGCGCGGGTCACTGGGCGGCTCGTAACCTTCCAGCAGCACCGGGCAATGCAGCTCTTCGGCGGTGGCCTCGATGGCCGCCACCAGCTCCAGATAATCCTCGACCCGCTCCAGTGGCGGCATGAACAGATACAGGCGCCCTTCGCGCGCCTCGGCGCAGAACGCGGTGCGGGTCAGCCAGTCGGCGGACTCGTCGATTGTCGGCGCACGTTCGTCGGTCGCGGCGGGTTCGGCATGACTGTTGAGCCGAATGGTGTCCGGCAGCTCGGGGAAGTCCTGATTCGGATCGTTGGGATGAATGAACGGATACTCGGCAGCCTTCACCCACGGCTGCGAACCGAGCGGCAGACGGTAACCCAGCGGCGAGTCCCCCGGCACCAATCGGCAATGCTCGTCGCGCAGATACCAGCGCCCGCTCTGCCATTGATCACCCTTGGCGGTGCGCGCCAGCGGCAGCACCTGGCCGATCACTTTATCCAGGCCCTGATTGAAGACCTTGCGCAGACGTGCGCGCTCCAGCGGTTCTTCAAGACGCGAGTCTTCAGCGCTGACGTTGCTCGGTAATGCGCCCTCACGCCAGAGGTAATAAAAATGGTCTTCGAAGGCTGGAAACACGAAACGAGCAGGCAGTTTCAGGCGTTCGGCAACACTCGCGAGAAAGCGTCCCGCCAGTTCGCCATCGGCGCCGTAGTCCTGCTGCTCATCGGCGATCAGCGCGCTGTTGTGCCAGATCGGCACGCCGTCGCGGCGCCAATAGCAGTTGAGCGACCAGCGCGGCAATTGCTCGCCCGGGTACCACTTGCCCTGACCGAAATGCACCAGGCCTTTCGGCGCATAGTGCTGGCGCATGCGCTGGAACAGTTCGGCGGAAAGGCGGCGCTTGTCTGGGCCCAACGCTGCTGTGTTCCATTCGGCGCCGTCCGGGTCGTCGATGGAAACGAAGGTCGGCTCGCCGCCCATGGTCAGGCGCACATCACCTTCCAGCAGATCGGCATCGATCTGCCGGCCCAGCGCCTGAATCGCCAGCCACTGCTCATCGGTATAGGGCTTGGTCACCCGTGGCGCTTCCCAGATCCGCTCGACCGACATTTCGTGGCTGAACTGGCATTCGCACGGCTCGACCAGACCACTGATCGGCGCAGCTGAGGAAGGATCGGGACTGCAGGCCAGCGGGATATGCCCTTCACCGGCGAACAGCCCGGACGTGGCATCCAGACCGATCCAGCCAGCGCCCGGCAGGTACACCTCGCACCAGGCGTGCAGGTCGGTGAAATCGACGTCGGTGCCGGACGGGCCGTCGAGGCTTTTCACGTCGGCGGTCAGTTGAATCAGGTAGCCGGAGACAAACCGCGCGGCCAGCCCGAGGTTGCGCAGCAACTGCACCAGCAGCCACGCTGAGTCGCGGCAGGAGCCGGACGCCTGTTCGAGGGTGTGTTCCGGGGTTTGCACGCCCGGTTCCATGCGGATCAGGTAGCGAATGTCTTCGCTGAGACGCTGGTTGAGCATCACCAGGAAATCCACCGCCGGCAGCGGCGTGCGATCAATGCTATCCAGATAGGCTTTGAAGGCTGGGGTCAGCGGCAGGGTTTCGAGGTACGGCGCCAATTCCTTGCGCTCATCTGCGGCGTAACTGAAGGGGATTTTCTCGGCATAGGGTTCGAGGAAGAAGTCGAACGGATTGAACACCGCCATCTCGGCCAGCAGATCGACCTCGATGCGCAATTCGTTGGTTTTCTCGGGGAACACCAGACGCGCGAGGTAATTGCCCTGAGGATCCTGCTGCCAGTTGATGAAGTGCTGCTCGGGCGAGACCTTCAGCGCATACGACAAGATCCGCGTGCGGCTGTGGGCGGCCGGACGCAGGCGTACGATCTGCGGGCCGAGTTCGACAGCGCGGTCGTAGCGGTAATGCGTGACGTGATGCAATGCGACATGAATCGACACGGCGTGCCTCCTGCGAGCCTAAGCGTATTCGAAAGCGCGCAAGACTTATGCCATGCAGGGGCTTGGGCGCTTTCCCGGAATGCTCAGGGCAGTACAGCACCAAAATCGGGCGATGCGGGGAAATGGATTGAGGAAGTTGCGCCTAAATGTGGCGAAGATCAAAAGATCGCAGCCTTCGGCAGCTCCTACAGGGAAACGCACGAACCTCTGTAGGAGCTGCCGAAAGCTGCGATCTTTTGATCTTGAAAAAAAAACGCCAACCCGAAGGTTGGCGTTCTGTTGAAACAAAAAGTGACTCAGCGCGGAACGACGGGCTTGCGTGCCGGTTTCGGCCCCTTGCCCTTGGCCGCTTCCTTGCGCTCCTTGGCCGCCTGCTGGTTGCGGGCAAACGCCGCAGCCTTGGCTTGTTCACGCTTGTCCCAAGGGTTGCCACCGTCACTGGCACGCGGCGGCAGGCCGGTGTGCTGGGTGAGAATCTTGGTGGTCTTCTCTTTCGCGACCTTGTGACTGCCAGCCGGCGTCGAGTTCTTGCGACGGGCGCTCTGGTAGCTGTCGGTGGCCGGCTGATGCAGCGGGATCAACTGGTTCTTGCCCGGCCCGATCAGGTCGGCGCGGCCCATGCGGGTCAGCGCTTCGCGCAGCATCGGCCAGCCTTTCGGGTCGTGATAACGCAAGAACGCCTTGTGCAGACGACGCTGCTCCTCGCTCTTGACGATAGTCACACCGTCGCTCTTGTAGGTGACCTTGCGCAGCGGGTTCTTGCCCGAGTGGTACATCGCGGTGGCGGTGGCCATCGGCGACGGGTAGAACGCCTGCACCTGGTCGGCACGGAAACCGTTGCCCTTGAGCCACAGGGCCAGGTTCATCATGTCTTCGTCGGTGGTGCCCGGGTGCGCGGCGATGAAGTACGGGATCAGGTACTGCTCTTTACCGGCTTCCTTGGTGTACTTCTCGAACATGCGCTTGAAGCGGTCGTAAGTACCGATCCCCGGTTTCATCATCTGGTTGAGCGGACCTTCCTCGGTGTGTTCCGGGGCGATCTTCAGGTAACCGCCAACGTGGTGGGTCACCAGCTCTTTGACGTACTCCGGCGACTCGACCGCGAGGTCGTAACGCAGGCCGGAGGCAATCAGGATCTTCTTCACACCCGGCAAGGCACGGGCGCTGCGGTACAGCTGAATCAGCGACGAGTGGTCGGTATTCAGGTTCGGGCAAATGCCCGGGAACACGCAGGACGGCTTGCGGCACGCGGATTCGATTTCCGGGCTCTTGCAGGCGATGCGGTACATGTTCGCGGTCGGGCCGCCAAGGTCGGAGATCACGCCGGTGAAGCCAGGAACCTTGTCGCGGATCTCTTCGATTTCGCGAATGATCGACTCTTCGGAACGGTTCTGGATGATCCGGCCTTCGTGCTCGGTGATCGAGCAGAACGTGCAGCCGCCAAAGCAGCCACGCATGATGTTCACCGAGAAACGGATCATGTCGTAGGCCGGGATCTTTTCCTTGCCGTACGCCGGGTGCGGAACCCGTGCGTAAGGCATGCCGAACACGTAGTCCATTTCTTCAGTGGTCATCGGAATCGGCGGCGGGTTGAACCAGACGTCGATCTCGCCATGCTTCTGCACCAGCGCGCGGGCGTTGCCCGGGTTGGTTTCCAAGTGCAGCACGCGGTTGGCGTGGGCGTACAGGACCGGGTCGTTACGCACCTTTTCCATCGACGGCAGGCGGATCACGGTCTTGTCGCGGGTCATCTTCGGGCTGGCCAGAATCTGTACGACCTTGGCTTCCTCGGGATCGTCCACCGGGCCTTTTTCTTGCTCGATGGCGCAGGCCTGGGTGTCCTGGGTGTTCACGTACGGGTTGATGATCTTGTCGATCTTGCCCGGACGGTCGATGCGCGTGGAGTCGACTTCGTACCAGCCTTGCGGCGTGTCACGGCGGATGAACGCGGTGCCGCGCACATCGGTGATGTCTTCGATCTTGTGCCCATAGGACAGGCGCTGGGCCACTTCGACAATGGCCCGCTCGGCGTTGCCGTACAGCAGAATGTCAGCGCTGGCGTCGATCAGGATCGAGTTGCGCACGCGATCCTGCCAATAGTCGTAGTGGGCGATGCGACGCAGGGACGCCTCGATGCCGCCGAGGACGATCGGCACATGCTTGTACGCCTCTTTGCAACGCTGGCTGTAGACCAGGCTCGCGCGGTCCGGACGTTTGCCCGCCATGCCACCCGGCGTGTAGGCGTCGTCGGAACGGATTTTCTTGTCCGCGGTGTAGCGGTTGATCATCGAGTCCATGTTGCCGGCCGCGACGCCGAAGAACAGGTTCGGCTCGCCGAGCTTCATGAAATCGTCTTTGGACTGCCAGTTCGGCTGGGCGATGATCCCGACGCGGAAGCCCTGGGACTCCAGCAGCCGGCCGATAATCGCCATGCCGAACGACGGGTGATCGACGTAGGCATCACCGGTGACGATGATGATGTCGCAGGAATCCCAGCCGAGCTGATCCATCTCCTCCCTGCTCATCGGCAGGAATGGCGCTGGCCCGAAACATTCGGCCCAGTACTTTGGATAGTCAAATAACGGCTTGGCTGCTTGCATGTCGATAACCGGTGTTGGCTTTCATTGAATTTCGCGGGCGCGGAATATAGCACAAATTTTGACCAATTCCGACGGCTATGGTCGGAAATTGTGCTTTACCTGTGGCGAGGGAGCTTGCTCCCGCCGGGTTGCGAAGCAGCCCCCAGAATTCGACTGCTGCGCAGCCGATCGGGAGCACGCGCCCTCGCCACAGGTGCTCGACGTTACTCGTCGTCGTCGAAGTTGTAACTGCCCGGCGCGAGGTTTTCGAAGCGGGTGTACTTACCGATAAACGCCAGGCGAATAAAGCCGATCGGGCCGTTCCGCTGCTTGCCGATGATGATTTCGGCGATGCCCTTGTGCTCGGTTTCCGGGTGATACACCTCGTCCCGGTACACGAACATGATGACGTCGGCGTCCTGCTCGATCGCTCCGGATTCCCGCAAGTCGGAGTTCACCGGACGCTTGTTGGGACGTTGCTCCAGGGAGCGGTTGAGCTGCGACAGCGCCACCACCGGGCAGTTGAATTCCTTGGCCAGGGCTTTCAGGGATCGCGAGATCTCGGAAATCTCGTTGGTCCGGTTGTCGCCACTGGAGCCGGGAATCTGCATCAGTTGCAGGTAGTCGATCATGATCAGACCGATATCGCCATGTTCGCGGACCAGGCGCCGGGTTCGCGCACGCATTTCCGACGGGCTGATGCCGGCAGTATCGTCGATGAACAGCTTGCGGTCGTTGAGCAGATTGACCGCCGAGGTCAGGCGCGGCCAGTCGTCGTCTTCCAGCTGGCCGGAACGCACCTTGGTCTGATCGATACGCCCCAGGGACGAAAGCATACGCATGATCAGCGATTCGCCTGGCATCTCGAGAGAGTACACCAGCACCGCCTTGTCGCTGCGCAGTACGGCGTTCTCCACCAGGTTCATGGCGAAGGTGGTCTTACCCATCGACGGACGGCCGGCGACGATGATCAGGTCGGCCGGTTGCAGGCCGCTGGTCTTCTCGTCAAGGTCGGTATAACCGGTGGACAGGCCGGTGATCGAGTCGGCGGTGTTGAACAGGGTGTCGATGCGATCGATGGCCTTGGTCAACAGTTCGTTGACGCCCACCGGCCCGCCGGTCTTGGGGCGCGCCTCGGCGATCTGGAAGATCTGCCGTTCGGCCTCGTCGAGGATCTCTTCGGCGGTACGACCTTCGGGGTTGAAGGCGGCGTCGGCAATTTCAGTGCTGATGCCGATCAACTGGCGCAACGTCGCCCGCTGGCGAACGATCTGCGCATAGGCCTTGATGTTGGCGACGGACGGCGTGTTTTTCGCCAGTTCGCCGAGGTAACCGAGGCCCCCGACCTGGGACGTCTGACCTTCCTTGTCCAGTTGCTCGGCAAGGGTCACGACGTCGATCGGCATGTTCTGATCGGCCAGTTTGGCGATCGCACGGAAGATCAGACGGTGGTCATGTCGGTAGAAATCGCCGTCGGAGACTTGATCGAGCACGCGTTCCCAGGCGTTGTTGTCCAGCATCAGACCACCGAGTACAGCCTGTTCGGCCTCGATGGAATGCGGCGGCACTTTCAGCGCGGCGGTTTGCAGATCGTATTGCTCGGGAGCGGTGATTTCGTTCATGGCCACTTGGAGTCAGGGTTGAAAACGGGAGTACCAGAAAGACAAAGGGCACGACCTGTAAACAGGATCGTGCCCGATGTTACCGGCTAGCACCCGAGGGTGCCAGCCGACAAGTATTGCTTAAGCTGCTACCACGACAACGCGTACGGTGGCTTCAACTTCGGCGTGCAGGTGCACAGCCACGTCGAATTCACCCACGTTGCGGATGGTGCCGTTCGGCAGACGAACTTCGCTTTTCGCAACTTCAACGCCGGAGGCGGTCAGTGCGTCAGCGATGTCGTGAGTACCGATCGAACCGAACAGCTTGCCTTCGTCGCCAGCGGTGGCAGTGATGGTCACTTCCAGCTCGGCCAGTTGGGCAGCACGGCTTTCAGCCGATGCTTTACGGTCTGCGGCGGCTTTTTCCAGCTCAGCGCGACGCTCTTCGAACGCAGCCAGGTTGGCAGCGGTCGCAGCGGTAGCTTTGCCGAAAGGCAGCAGGTAGTTACGGCCGTAACCGGCCTTAACGTTTACTTTGTCGCCCAGGTTGCCCAGGTTGGCGATTTTTTCCAGAAGGATCAGTTGCATGTGGAAATCCTCTTAACTTTTAACCTTCACCGTTCGCGTTATCGGTGCCTTTCGACACGTGACGACCGCGAAAATCAATCAGGCTGTCGACAATGGCCAGAACCACGAGCAACGGATAGAGCAGCTGCATGAACAACAGCAGCGTGACGTACAACCCCACCAGCCAGAAACCGGCCAGTCGCTTCTGCCCGACCAGCCCGTGAATCAGGGCCAGTCCGGCGAACACCAGCGGCACACTGCACAACGGCGTCAACATGGCCATCTGTGCACCGAGATTCGGGCCCAGAAGCATCAACGCCAGCAGCAACATCGCCGGCCCCAGCGGGATCCGGATGGCGCGAAACTCGCGACCAAAACCACCCGGGTTGTACAACAACGCCTGCCAATGACGCCCGATAATCAGGCTCAGCACGCTGACGATCTGCAACAACGCCGCAATCAGTCCGGTCAGGACTGGCGCAATCAGGGACGCGAAACGCGCTTGCTCATCGACCGACAATTGCTTGTAGGTTTCACCAAGAAGCGCCGGCATGACCTTTATCAAGGCCTGCGCGAGCATCTCGATCTGGGCCGCAAACGCTGCCCCGAGCACCACAGAAAACACCACTCCAATCACTACGCTGACCAGCAGCGTGCGGACCCAGGATTCGCTTGCGCGCAACACCAACGCAAGCCCCGAAGACCCCAGCAGCACCAGAAGTGCCCGCGGATCATCGGCATACAGCCACCAGATCAATGCCGGCAGCAGCCCCAGGGACAGGACGCCGATGGCGTCCGACAGTCCGCGCCGCAGAAGCACCAGGCTCCCGGCGGCAGCACCCAACCAATACAACAACGGCAATGTTGCACACCCGGCCACTACGAGAGTGGCCTGCATACGGCCGCGCATGATGAACTCAGCTAAGGCACGCATGCATTCAATCCTTTGCTACTTGTCGACTGCCCGGTCTCAGCGGCCGTGGCTGTCGGTGTAGGCCAGCAGGGCCAGGAAGCGGGCGCGCTTGATAGCGGTGGCCAGCTGACGCTGATAACGAGCTTTGGTACCGGTGATGCGGCTTGGAACGATTTTGCCGGTCTCGGATACGTAGGCTTTCAGAGTGTTGAGATCTTTGTAATCGATCTCTTTCACGTCTTCAGCGGTGAAGCGGCAGAATTTACGACGACGGAAGAAACGTGCCATTTGATAGGCTCCTTAAAAGGTCCGTGGATTACTCGTCAGCGTTATCGCTGTTGTCGCTGTCATCACCCTCAACGCCATCAGCGTCGGAGTGCTCAGGACGGTCGCGACGCTCACGGCGCTCACTGCGGTTTTCTTCAGCCTTGAGCATCTCGGACTGGCCGGTAACGGCTTCGTCGCGACGGATGACCAGGTTACGGATCACAGCATCGTTGTAGCGGAAGTTGTCTTCCAGCTCGGCCAGGGCCTTGCCAGTGCACTCAACGTTCAGCATCACGTAGTGAGCCTTGTGAACATTGTTGATTGCGTAGGCCAGTTGACGACGGCCCCAGTCTTCCAGACGGTGGATTTTGCCGCCGTCTTCTTCGATCAGCTTGGTGTAACGCTCAACCATGCCGCCGACTTGCTCGCTCTGGTCAGGGTGGACCAGAAAGATGATTTCGTAATGACGCATGAATGCTCCTTACGGGTTGTAGCCTGCCGCTCAAAAACGGTCAGACAAGGAGTGAATGACACTTATGGACTTGCTGGCGCGGGGCACATGCGTGCCTGCCGTCACAGCAAGGGGCGCAATTGTAGAGAAGGGACTGCAGAGGTGCAAGGCAATTGGTGATTATTTGAACAATCACCGATCTTCGACCTGACACAAAACACTGTGGGAGCGAGCCTGCTCGCGAATGCGATCTATCAGGCAACATTATTGTCGTCTGACACACCCCTTTCGCGAGCAGGCTCGCTCCCACATTTGAACCGATTTCAGCTCAAGATTACTTCTTCGCGGCAACTTTGGCCTTGGCGCCGCGTTGACGCTGCGCTTCGAACAGGCACACGCCGGTCGCCACGGACACATTGAGGCTGCTGACGCTGCCAGCCATCGGCAGGTTCACCAGATAGTCACAGTGCTCACGGGTCAGGCGACGCATGCCTTTGCCTTCGGCGCCCATGATCAGGATGGTCGGGCCGGTCAAGTCCTGGTCATAAATGCTGACCTCGGCCTCACCCGCGGTGCCGACGACCCACAGACCGCGCTGCTGGAGCTTTTCCAGAGTGCGTGCCAGGTTGGTCACCGCCACCAGCGGAATCACTTCCGCCGCGCCGCAGGCCACTTTACGCACCACCGGCGTCAGGGTTGCCGACTTGTCCTTGGGCACGATCACCGCCAGCGCGCCGGCAGCATCCGCCGAACGCAGGCAGGCGCCGAGGTTGTGTGGGTCGGTCACGCCGTCGAGCACCAGCAACAACGGTGCGCCTTCGGTGCGGTCGAGCAGCTCGTCGAGCATCGCCTCGCCCCAGACCTGGCTCGGACTGACGTCCGCGACCACGCCTTGGTGCACGCCTTCAACCCAGGCGTCCATTTCGCGGCGCTCGGCCTGACCGATCTGCACACGATTTTCGTTGGCCAGTTCGATCAGGGTCTGCACGCGCGGATCATTGCGGCTTTCGGCCAGCCAGATCTGCTTGACGCGTTTCGGGTGGTGACGCAGCAACGCTTCTACCGCGTGAACGCCGTAGATTTTTTCCAACTGACTCATGACTTCGCCTTCGGTTTACGCGACCCGCCACTTTTGGCTGGAGCCGAACCCGCTTTCGGCGGGCCTTTACGGTGTTTGCTCGGTTTGGCTGGTTTGCCGCCGACGGCCTTGTCAGGCGCCGACCGCCCGGTCTTTCCCCCAGACGCCGCTTTACCACCGCTTTTGGCTTCGGCCAGCAAGGCCTTCTTCAATTCACGGCTTTTGCGCAGCTCGGCGTTTTTCGCCACGGCATCGCTCGGGCGATAGGCCTCGACGGCTTTCTCTTTGGCTGGACGACGGCTGGCGGTTTTCGCCGGAGCCTTGTCTTCCACAGCCTTGGTCGCAGCCGGAGCGGTGCTTTCGCTGCCGCGCTTCTTACGACCAATCGGCGCGCTGATGGTTTTTTCGGCCATCTCGAAGTCGATCTTGCGCTCGTCGAGGTCGACGCGCATCACGCGCACTTCAACGGTGTCGCCGAGACGGAAACTGCGACCGGTGCGCTCGCCCGCCAGGCGGTGATGCACAGGATCAAAGTGGTAGTAATCGCCCGGCAGCGCGGTGACGTGCACCAAGCCTTCGACATAGATGTCGGTCAGCTCGACGAACAGACCAAAACCGGTCACCGCCGTGATCACACCCGGGAACGATTCGCCGACGCGATCCTTCATGAACTCGCACTTGAGCCAGTTCACCACGTCGCGGGTGGCCTCGTCGGCACGGCGCTCGCTCATCGAGCACTGCTCGCCGAGTTGCTCCAGCGCCGCTTCGTCGTACGGATAGATGCGCGCCTTCGGAATGGTCATCGCCCCTGCGCGGCGAACGTGCGGCGTGTCCTGCTTCGAATGGATCACGCTGCGGATCGCGCGGTGCGTGAGCAGGTCCGGATAGCGACGGATCGGCGAGGTGAAGTGGGTATAGGCCTCGTAGTTCAGACCGAAGTGACCTTCGTTCTGGGCGCTGTACACCGCCTGGCTCAGGGAGCGCAGCATCACGGTCTGGATCAGATGGAAATCCGGACGGTCCTTGATGCTCGCCAACAGGGCCTGATAGTCCTTCGGCGACGGTCCTTCCTTGCCTTTGTGCAGGGACAGGCCGAGCTCGCCGAGGAAGGCGCGCAGTTTTTCCAGACGCTCCGGTGGCGGGCCGTCGTGGACACGGTACAGCGCAGGGATTTCGTGCTTCTTGAGGAATTCGGCAGTGGCCACGTTGGCCGCCAGCATGCATTCCTCGATCAGCTTGTGCGCATCGTTGCGGGTGGTCGGACGGATTTCGGCGATCTTGCGCTCGGAACCGAAGATGATCCGGGTTTCCTGCGTTTCGAAATCGATCGCGCCGCGCACGTGACGGGCAGCCAGCAACACTTTGTACAGCGCATAGAGCTGCTTGAGGTGCGGCACCACGTCGGTGTATTCGCCGCGAAGCTTGCGCGCTTCGGTGGCTTTCGGGGTTTCCAGCATCGCGCTGACCTTGTTGTAGGTCAGACGGGCGTGGGAATGGATCACCGCTTCATAGAAGCAGTAGTCGGTCATTTCGCCGGACTTGGAGATGGTCATCTCGCAAACCATGGCCAGACGATCGACGTGCGGGTTCAGCGAGCACAGGCCGTTGGACAGCTGCTCAGGCAGCATCGGCACCACGCGCTCGGGGAAGTACACCGAGTTGCCGCGCACCTGGGCTTCGTTGTCCAGCGCCGAACCGATCTTCACGTAGCTGGAAACGTCGGCAATTGCCACGTACAACTTCCAGCCGCCGGAGAACAGACGCAGTTTGCCCGGCTTGGCTTCGCAGTAGACCGCGTCGTCGAAGTCGCGGGCATCTTCGCCGTCGATGGTGACGAACGGCAGATGGCGCAGGTCGACACGCTTCTCTTTGTCTTTCTCTTCGACTTCAGGCTTGAGCTTGGCGGCTTCTTTGAGCACCGCTTCAGGCCAGACGTGCGGAATGTCGTAGGTACGCAGCGCGACATCGATTTCCATGCCCGGCGCCATGTAGTTGCCGACCACTTCGATCACATCGCCTTGCGGCTGGAAGCGCGGCGTCGGCCAGTGGGTGATTTTCACCTCGACGAACTGACCGATTTGCGCGTTGGCGTTGCGACCTGGAGTCACCAGCACTTCCTGCTGAATCTTCGGATTGTCGGCAACGACGAAACCGATGCCGCCTTCTTCGAAGTAGCGACCAACGATACTCTCGTGGGCACGGGACACCACCTCGACGATCACGCCTTCCCGGCGACCGCGACGGTCGAGACCGGAAACCCGAGCCAGGGCACGGTCACCGTCGAACACCAGACGCATTTGCGCCGGGCTCATGAACAAATCGTCACTGCCGTCGTCCGGCACCAGGAAGCCGAAGCCGTCACGGTGACCGCTGATGCGACCGAGGATCAGGTCGAGCTTGTCTACCGGTGCATAGGTGCCACGGCGGGTGTAGATCAGTTGAGCGTCGCGCTCCATGGCGCGCAGGCGGCGGCGCAGGGCTTCGATCTGGTCTTCTGTGGTCAGACCAAACTCTTCGACCAGTTGCTCGCGGGCAGCAGGCGAACCCCGATCAGCAAGGTGCTGAAGGATCAGTTCGCGGCTGGGAATAGGGTTTTCATATTTTTCCGCTTCACGAGCGGCCTCGGGATCGAGGGACTGCCAATCGGCCATTAGAGAGTTTTCACCTTGTCTATATGCGGGTTAGTTTGGCATAGGCGTCATCAAACGGGAAATTTCCGACTCTATAAGGCCCTTCTGAAGCCTTGTATCGACGCCTGAAAGCCCTTTTGAACACCGCCGGTAAAAAAAATCATTTTTTTTGCTGCCGGGGGTTTACAGTTAAAAAGGCGCTCCGTATAGTGCGCGCCATCGACGACGTACACACGTTGACGAGATGCCCAGGTGGTGAAATTGGTAGACACGCCAGCTTCAGGTGCTGGTGACCTTACGGTCGTGGAAGTTCGAGTCTTCTCCTGGGCACCAATTTCGAGTTTGAGACTAGAACAGTTTCAAGACTCACACAAAAACCCGCGAAAGCGGGTTTTTTGCATTCCGGGGAACGGTTTTGTCAAACCCGATTAATTAAAATTAAATCAGGGGTTTACAGATCAAAAAGCGCTCCGTATAGTGCGCCACATCAACAGCGGCAACGCTCGCGATGAATGCCCAGATGGTGAAATTGGTAGACACGCCAGCTTCAGGTGCTGGTGACCTTACGGTCGTGGAAGTTCGAGTCTTCTTCTGGGCACCAATTCAAACTCAAGGTTACGACGTTGAGTTTCCCAAAAACCCGCGAAAGCGGGTTTTTGCGTTTCTGGCGTTTGAAAACTTGCGCCCCGCCCCTGTAGGAGCTGCCGAAGGCTGCGATCTTTGCTTTTAAAAAAAGATCAAAAGATCGCAGCCTTCGGCAGCTCCTACATTTCTGCGAATGCGCCGTACCAGAGCTGGCGGCAGCCCGCAAGGCGCACTTGAGAAACAATATCGTTTATCATTGTTGCAAGTTTTTGCAATGCGACAGTGAGGAACCCTGCGAATGATGTTTCGAAATACCCTGCGCCGCGGCTTGACCTTCACCCTGCTCGGCCTGGCACTCGCCACTCCCCTCACCCAGGCAGCCGATGCGGTTTCCCTGACGCTCTACAACGGTCAACACAAGGAAGTCGGCGATGCGATCGCCAAAGCTTTCGAGGCCAAGACCGGCATTCACGTCAACGTACGCAAGGGCAGCAGCAACCAGCTCGCCAGCCAGGTCATCGAAGAAGGCGACCGTTCCCCCGCCGACGTGATCTACACCGAAGAATCTCCTCCGCTGAACAACCTCGGCGAGCAAGGCCTGCTGGCCAAGACCGACGACGCCACGCTGGCCGTGCTACCCAAGCAATACGTCGCCGGCAACGGCACCTGGATCGGTGTCACCGCGCGGGTTCGCGTGGTTGCCTACAACCCGAAACTGGTCGATGAGAAAGACCTGCCGAAGTCGGTGATGGAATTCTCCGATCCAAAGTGGCAAGGCAAAGTCGGATTCGTCCCGACCAGCGGCGCATTCCAGGAACAAGCCGTGGCGATCATCAAGATGCACGGTCGCGACGCCGCCGAGGAATGGCTGACCGGCCTGCGCGCTTTCGGCAAGACCTACAGCAACAACATGGTCGCCCTCAAAGCCGTGGAAAATGGTGAGGTCGCCACCGTATTGGTGAACAACTACTACTGGTTCGCCCTGCAGCGTGAGAAAGGCAAACTCGACTCGAAACTGCATTACTTCACCGGCGGCGATGTCGGCGGACTGATCACCGTGTCCAGTGCTGCCGTACTGAAATCCAGCAAACACCCAAAAGAAGCTCAGCAATTCCTTGCCTACATGGCCAGCGAAGAAGGTCAGCGCGTGATCACCCAGACCACCGCCGAATACCCGCTGCACAAGGGCATGGAGTCGGATCGCGGCCTCAAGCCATTCAGCGAACTGCAAGCGCCGAACGTGACCCCGGCCGATTTGGGCAACGCCGAGGAAGCCCTGGAGCTGGAACGTGAAGTTGGCCTGAACTGATGGCCGCATCGTTATCCGCCCCCGCCGCGCGCGGGGGTTACGTGCCACGACGCAAGCGGCCATCGATCTGGCTGGTGCTGCCGGTTTTATTACTGGTGGTGCTGAGCCTGTTGCCGCTGGCCTATGTCGGTCTGAAAGCCTGGCAGGCCGGCTGGGCGGAGGCACTGCACTTGCTGTGGCGCCCCTATGTGTTTGGCCTGCTGCGCAACACGCTGGCGTTGATGGTTGGCGTGACGCTGACGTGCGGCGTGATCGGCCTGTCACTGGCGTGGCTACTGGAGCGCAGCAATCTGCCGGGACGACGCCTGTGGGGCGTGATTCTGTGCCTGCCGTTCGCGGTGCCGGCGTTCGTCAGCAGCTTTACCTGGGTATCGTTAAGCGCGCAGTTCGAAGGCCTCGGCGGGGCGATTCTGGTGATGAGCCTGTCGAAGTATCCGCTGATCTTTCTGCCGGTCGCGGCGACCCTGCGCAACCTCGATCCGTCCCTTGAAGAATCTGCCCGCACCTTGGGACAGAATCGCTGGGGCGTGTTCTTCCGCGTCACCCTGCCGCTGCTCTGGCCGTCGCTGCTGGCCGGTTCGCTGCTGATTGCCCTGCACATGCTGGTCGAGTTCGGCGCGCTGTCGATCATCGGCCTGCAAACCTTCACCACCGCGATCTATCAGCAATTCGAACTGGAATTCAGCAACGCCAACGCGGCGATGCTTTCGGCGGTGCTGCTCGCGCTTTGTCTGATGCTGCTGTGGCTGGAGTTGCGTGTCCGCGGCAAGGGTCGCCATGTGCGCACAGGCCAGGGCGCGGCACGTCAGGCCGAGCAAGTGCGATTGGGGCCATGGGCTATTGTCGGTCAGTTGTATTGCCTGTTGCTGGCGATTGTCGGCAGCGGAATTCCGCTGGGCATGCTCGCGTATTGGCTGGCGGTTGGCTCATCGGCAGCCTTCCCGGTCGCAGCGATCACAGAGGCGCTGCTGTCTTCGCTGGCCTTGTCGCTCGGTGGCGCGGCGCTGTGCCTGCTGCTGGCGGTGCCGGTCGGACTGCTGGTGGTGCGTTACAAGGGCCAACTGGCGATCTGGGCCGAGCGCCTGCCGTATCTGCTCCACGCCTTGCCGGGCCTGGTGATTGCGTTGACGCTGGTGTATTTCGCCCTGCATTACGTGCCGGCGCTGTACCAGACGTCGGCGCTGCTGCTGATCGCCTACGCGCTGCTGTTTCTGCCGCTGGCGCAGGCGCCGATTCGCACGGCACTGAACAAGGCTGCGCCACAGTTGGAAGAAGCGGCACGCACGTTGGGGGCCTCGTCGTTCACCGCGTTTTGCCGGGTGACCCTGCCGATCATTTTCCCGGCCTTGGGTGCGGCGTTTGCGCTGGTGTTTCTGGATGCGATGAAGGAACTGACGGCGACGCTGCTGCTGAGCCCTACCGGGCTTAACACATTGGCAACCGAGGTCTGGGCGCATACCGCGAATGTCGAATTTGCGGCGGCGGCGCCTTATGCGGCGCTGTTGATTGTGGTGTCGGGGTTGCCGGTGTATCTGCTGACGACGCGAATGTACCTGAGCCGCTAAAAGATCGCAGCCTGCGACAGCTCCTACATGGGGATTTGCATTTCCCTGTAGGAGCTGCCGCAGGCTGCGATCTTTTGATTTAAGCCCTGAACTGTCCGAGGCTGGCCTTCAACTGCGCCGCCAACCCATCCAGCACCTTGCCACTGGCCGTGGTTTCCACCACCGCTTGCGCCGCTTTCTCGGCCTGGGCATGGATCGTCTCGACCCGCCCGCGCACTGCCTGCGCGCCCTGCGCCTGATGCGCCGCCGCCTGCGTCGCCAGACCGATCGCCGCATGCACCTGCTCGACCGAAGCCTGCACCGACTGCTGCAACCGTGCGCTGTCGCGTAACACCAGCAAACCTTCGCTGGCCTGACGCCCGGCCTGACCAATCGCCTCGACCGCCTCACGCGCGCCTTGCTGCAACGCGACGATGTGCGCCTGGATATCGCCCGTCGAGCTTTGCGTCTTGCTCGCCAACGCGCGCACTTCATCGGCGACCACCGCAAAACCGCGCCCGGTCTCACCGGCCCGTGCCGCTTCGATCGCCGCGTTCAAGGCCAACAGGTTAGTCTGCTCGGCGATGCCGTGAATCACCGTCAACACCACTTCAATCTGTTCGCTCTGCTGCGCCAGTCGCTCGATAACTTTCGCCCCGGTGTCGACCTGCCCGGCCAGCGCCTCGATCAAACTGCCGACCTTCGCCGAGGTGCGAGTGTTTTCATCGGTGGCCTGGCGAATATCCACCACCTGCTTCAACGCCGCCTGCATGGCGTGGCTTTCCGATTGTGCCTCGTCGGCCATCTGCGACAGCGCGCGCAGGCTCTCCGCCACTTCATCACGCTGCATCCCGGCCGCTGCGTCAGCACCGGCATTGCGCAGGGTCATCGCACCGATTTCCACGCCGGTACGCTGGGCCACATCGCCCGCCTCGCGCACGATCGGCTGCAATTTATCCACAAAGCGATTGACTGCCGAGGCCATGTCGCCGATCTCGTCCTTGCTGTTGATCTGCACACGCTTGGTCAGGTCGCCCTCGCCCGCCGCCAGATCGTCCATCGCCGCATTGAGCATCTTCAAGCGATTGACTACCCGGTGCCCGAGCACCACCGCCAGCAACAACAGCACGCCACAACCGACGAGCGCCAGGCCCATGCCGATCCGCCAGCGCAAGGTCGCGGCGGCATCCTGCACGGTGCTGCTGGTATTGGCTTTCATTTCGGCAGCGGTGGATTGCGCGGACTGCAGGCGTGCCTGCATGGCTGTCGCGCTGTCCGCTGCTGCGCCCTTGAGGCTGTCGCCCACCAATTGATCGCTGCTGGCGATCAGCGCTGAGAAGCGCTGGTCGAGCGCCGCCAGATCGGTTTCCACCGACGCGGTCGAGACGCCCATCAGCACTTTGCCGATTTCCACGCCGTTAGGGTTGATCGACGCTTCGAGGTAGTAGACCGACGGATCGTTCTTCGCCGCGTCCAGTACCTTGTCCAGCGCACGCTCGCCCTGGCCTTTTTCCAGCAGGGCTTTGTTGATCGGGTTTTCGCGATTGAGATAACGCGTCAGGTGTTGTCCGGTGGCGTCGTCGTAAACCACGAACAACACGTTGGGGTTACGCTGGGCGCGACGGGCGAATTCCGACAGGGTCGGCACGTCGCTGTCCCACATGGCGCGCGGCGCCACTGAGGCGAGCAACTGGGCCATGTCATTGGCCGAATCCTTCAGGTCTTTTTCCAGCGTCGCACGCAGTTGTGCCTGCTCATCCTTCAGACGCGCGGACAGACCAGCGGTCAGACGTTGCCGGGTACTTGAGGAAAGGTTATCGAGGCTTGAGGTGACTTCGCGCCCGGCCTGCTCCAGCTCGCCGGAGAGCTTTTGGCTGTCAGCGCCCAGACGAGTGCCGAGATCAGCCTCCAGCGCCGTGACCGTGCTTCGTGTCAGGGCGACTGCCACCAGCACTTGCACCAAAAGGGCGATACCAAGGGTAACGAACACGGGCCGCAACAAACGGCTTTGTAACAGTGAGAGAACGGCCGACACTGTGAATCCCTCTACGTCTGACGCCATTAATTTGATGGCACTCTTGTAGGAAGATTTACAGCAAAGGTCATGCCGTCCAACAGGCATAAACGACAAAGGCCCCGATGAAGGGGCCTTTGTTATTTACATCAACGACTTATCAAGCGAACGGATGACGCAGAACGATGGTTTCGTTGCGATCCGGGCCCGTCGAAATAATGTCGATCGGCGCGCCGATCAACTCTTCAACGCGTTTGATGTAGGCACGAGCGTTAGCTGGCAGCTCTTCCAGGGTTTTGGCACCCACGGTCGATTCGGTCCAGCCCGGCACTTCTTCGTACACAGGCTGCAGGCCCACGTAGCTGTCAGCGTCGGTCGGCGCCACGGCATTGCCTTGCGCGTCCTTGTAGCCGGTGCAGATGTTGATGGTTTCCAGACCATCGAGGACGTCCAGCTTGGTCAGGCAGATGCCCGAGATGCTGTTCACATCGATGGCGCGACGCAGGATAACGGCGTCGAACCAGCCGCAACGACGAGCACGGCCGGTGGTCGCGCCGAACTCGTGACCTTGCTTGGCCAGGTGCGCGCCCACGTCGTCGAACAGCTCAGTCGGGAATGGACCCGAACCGACGCGAGTGGTGTAAGCCTTGGTAATGCCCAGGATGTAGTCGAGGAACATCGGGCCAACGCCCGAACCGGTCGCCACGCCACCGGCGGTGGTGTTGGAACTGGTCACGTACGGGTAGGTACCGTGGTCGATGTCGAGCAGCGAACCCTGAGCACCTTCGAACATGATGTCTTTGCCGGCGCGACGCAGGTCGTGCAGCTCGGCAGTCACGTCGAGCATAAGCGGCTTGAGCAGCTCGGCGTATTCCTTGCACTCGGCCAGGGTCTTTTCAAACTCGATGGCCGGCTCTTTGTAGTAACCCACCAGCATGAAGTTGTGGTAATCCACCAGTTCACGCAGCTTGTCTTCGAAACGCGGCATGTTCAGCAGGTCGCCGACGCGCAGGCCACGGCGTGCAACCTTGTCTTCGTAAGCCGGGCCGATGCCGCGACCGGTGGTGCCGATCTTCAGCTCGCCACGGGCTTTTTCACGGGCCTGGTCCAGCGCCACGTGGAAGGACAGGATCAGCGGGCAGGACGGGCTGATACGCAGGCGCTCGCGCACCGGTACGCCTTTCTCTTCCAGCTTGGTGATCTCACGCAGCAGGGCGTCAGGTGCAACCACCACGCCGTTGCCGATCAGGCACTGCACGCCTTCGCGCAGCACGCCCGACGGGATCAGGTGCAAGACGGTTTTCTCGCCGTCGATCACCAGGGTGTGGCCAGCGTTGTGGCCACCTTGGTAGCGCACTACGGCGGCAGCATGTTCGGTCAGCAGATCAACGATCTTGCCTTTGCCCTCATCACCCCATTGGGTGCCCAGGACTACGACATTCTTACCCATAACACTTGTCCTCATTCGCGCAAACTTGGTGCCGGCGATGGCCGGCAGGAAAACTCAAGAAGCCAGTGGCGATACTTGCCAAAGCCCGTTCTGCTGAATCAATTGCCGGTCGCAGTCCGCATCACGGGCAGCGGCCAAAGGTTGTCCAGGCAATGCCTGAACGACACGCTGACCCTCACTGCGCAACTGGCAAACCTGCTGCCAGAGTGCCGCATCCGTACTGTCAGGCATCCAGATACCGCCAGACGGTAGCTCGATCTCAGCACGCCCCAGGGTCACCAGGGTTTTCAAATCGGTAGAGAAGCCGGTCGCCGGACGGGCACGACCGAAGTCGGCGCCGATGTCGTCGTAACGACCGCCCTGAGCGATGGACTGACCCACGCCCGGGACAAACACCGCGAACACCACACCGGTGTGGTAGTGGTAGCCACGCAGCTCGCCCAGATCGAAGTACAGCGGCAGCTCCGGGAAACGCGTCGCCAGACGCTCGGCGATTGCCAGCAAATCTTCCAGCGCCGCCAAAACCGGCGCCGGCGCATTGGCCAGACGCTCACGGGCAGCGCTCAATACTTCACGGCCACCACACAGGTCGACCAGTGCCCGCAGCATGCCGGACAGATCGGCCGGCAGGCCTTCGGTCAAGCTAATGACCTCGTCGATGGCCTTGCGTTGCAACGCATCGAACAACTGCTGCTCAACCTCACCGGACAGACCGGCGGCACGCGCCAGACCACGGTAGATGCCGACATGGCCAAGGTCCATGTGCACATCCGGCACATCGGCCAGTTGCAGCATGGCCAGCATCAGGCTGATGACTTCCACGTCGCTGCTCGGGCTGGCATCGCCGTATAACTCGGCACCCAGTTGAATCGGGCTGCGCGAGGACGACAGCGCACGCGGCTGGGCATGCAGCACGCTGCCGGCGTAGCACAGGCGGCTAGGGCCTTCGCGACGCAGGGTGTGCGCATCGATGCGCGCCACTTGCGGCGTGATGTCGGCACGGAACCCCATCTGCCGACCCGACTGCGGGTCGATGACCTTGAAGGTACGCAGATCCAGGTCCTGGCCCGCACCGGTCAGCAGGGATTCCAGGTACTCGATATGGGGAGTCACGACAAACTCGTAACCCCAGCTCTGGAACAGATCCAACACCTGACGACGCGCGACTTCAATGCGCGCCGCTTCCGGTGGCAGTACTTCTTCGATGCCATCTGGCAGCAGCCAGCGGTCTACCGTTGCCATTACGCCATTCCCCTTTGATCCGGGCGGCCAGCCTGCGGGCGAGCCTTGAGTGAAGCAGAAAATGACCGAACCGTTCAAAACGCACGCGCATGAACGACGCGGCGAAAGGCCTGTTACCGGCTTCGCCCATCACTTTCCTCGAAAAACGCTCGGGCCATTCAACCCGATGCCTGCAACAAAAAACAGCAATCAAACGTGCAGACGCAAAAAAGCCGGGAATTTCCCGGCTGCCGCATCATACACACGTTTTCCCAAAGGATCACCCCGCCCGAGGTTTTAGCCGCCGGGCGGAATGATTCAGGTCAACGTCGTATCAAGGCTTGGACTTTTCCAGGTAACGGAAGAAGTCGCTGCTTGGGTCGAGAACCATGACGTCGGATTTGTTCGCGAAGCTGTCACGGTAGGCACGCAGGCTACGGTAGAAACCGTAGAACTCCTGATCCTGACCGTAGGCCTTGGAGTAGATCGCAGCAGCCTGGGCATCGCCGTCACCGCGAATCTCTTCGGATTCACGATAGGCCTCAGCCAACAGCACGCGGCGTTGACGATCGGCGTCGGCACGGATGCCTTCGGCCAGCTCGTTACCCTTGGCGCGGTGCTCGCGAGCTTCACGCTCACGCTCGGTGCTCATGCGCTCGAACACGCTGCGGTTCACTTCTTTCGGCAGATCGATGGCCTTGACCCGGACATCGACGACTTCGATACCCAGCTCTTTTTCCGCCATCTTGTTCAGCGACGCGGTGATGTCAGCCATCAGCGCATCACGCTCACCCGATACCACTTCGTGCAGGGTGCGTTTGCCGAACTGGTCACGCAGCCCGGATTCCAGACGACGGGACAGACGCTCGTCGGCGATTTGCTTGAGGCCGGAAGTCGCGGTGTAGAAGCGCTCGGCATCTTTCACGCGCCACTTGGCGTAGGCATCGACCATCACGGCTTTCTTTTCCAGGGTCAGGAAGCGCTGTGTCGGTGCATCCAGCGTCATCAGACGTGCGTCGAATTTACGCACCTGGTTAACGTAAGGCACTTTCACATGCAGGCCCGGCTGAACATCAGCCTGAACCACACGACCGAATTGCAGCAGCACCGCACGCTCGGTCTGAGCGACGATGTAGAAGCAGTTCCAGCCCACCAGCACCACGACAACGCCAACGATCAGGGCGATCAGCGATTTATTGCTCATCAGCGGCTCTCCCTTGTACGTGTCTGCGGCAGGTCAGTGACATGCGGCGCGACGTCCGTGTTGTTGCTGGCGGCGGCCGAACCGGTCACCGGTGCATTGCTGCCCGAACTGTTCTGGATCATCTTGTCCAACGGCAGGTAAAGCAGGTTGCTCTGGCCGTTCTTGTTGCCGGTCACGAGTACCTTGCTGGTGTTGCTGAAGACTTCCTGCATGGTGTCCAGGTACAGACGCTGGCGGGTGACTTCAGGGGCCTTGCGATATTCCGCGACCAGCTTGGTAAAGCGGTCTGCCTCACCCTTGGCGCGCGAGACCGTTTCGTCACGGTAACCGTTGGCATCCTCGAGGATACGCTGGGCCTGACCACGGGCTTCCGGCACGACGCCGTTGGCGTAGGTTTCCGCCTGGTTGCGCGAACGCTGCTCGTCTTCCCGGGCGCGGATCACGTCGTCAAAGGCTTCCTGCACTTCGCGCGGTGCCGCTGCGCTCTGTACGTTGACCTGAGTGACGGTGATACCGGTGCGATAGGTATCGAGGAAACGTTGCAGACGCTCCTTGATTTCGCTGGCCATCAGTTCACGACCTTCGGTCAGCACCTGGTCCATGGCGGTCGAACCCACCACGTGGCGCAGAGCACTGTCGGTCGCATGCTGCAGGCTGATTTCCGGCTGATCGACGTTCAGCACGAAATCCTGCAGGTTGCTGATCTTGTACTGCACGGTCAGCGGCACTTCGACGATGTTTTCGTCTTCGGTCAGCATCTGGCCCTGCTTGGTGTAGGCACGCTCACGCGTGACGTTCTCCATGTACTTCTTGTCGATCGGCGGGAAGTAGATGTTCAGGCCGGGGCCGACAGTCTCGTAGTACTTGCCGAAGCGCAGCACCACGGCTTGCTCCTGCTCGTCGACCACATAGACCGCGCTGTACAGCCAGACAGCCGCCAGCACGACGAGGCCGATGCCGAGCAGTCCGCCGAAGCCGCCACCACTCCTGCCCGAACCACCGCCGTCGTCACCACCGCGTTTCTTACCACCACCGAACAACCCGTTCAGGCTTTCCTGCAGCTTTCGGAAGGCCTCGTCGAGATCCGGTGGCCCCTTGCGGTCGCCGTTATTGCGGCGCTTGCCACCCCAGGGATCCTGATTATTCGAGTTGCCACCCGGCTCATTCCAAGCCATAGCGCTCTCCATCTGATAAAGCAAAGACGCACCCACGGCGCGCCGACCAATGCTACAGAATGCCTGCCGTTGCGGCACAACCGCTTTGCCAGGCTTTTATTGCAAAGTGTGTTGCTCGATGAATTCCATCGGCTGCAATCCTTCGCGGCTTACCAGTCGATTCAACTCGACCCGGGGCAAACGAACGGCCAGCAGGCAGATGCCTTCTTCGTCGTGTTCTTCTTTCTGTACCGCGCCGAGTTCGAAGAACTGCGCACGCAGTCGAGCGAACCGTTGCGGCAAGCGCAATGTGCCCACAAACAAATCACTGCCCAGCAACTCGGCAATGGCTTGCTCAAGCAATTCCAGACCCGTGCCATCACGCGCCGACAGCCAGACCCGTTGTGGCTTGCCATCGGCATCGCGCTGGATCTGTGGCTCAACGCCTTCAAGCAAATCGAGTTTGTTGTATACCTCGAGGATCGGCAAGTCCTGCGCCCCGATCTCGCCCAGCACCACCATCACCTGCTCGATCTGCAACATGCGATCCGGTTCGGCCGCATCGATCACGTGCAACAGCAGGTCGGAGTTGCTCGACTCTTCGAGCGTAGACCGAAATGCCTCGACCAGCTTGTGCGGCAAGTGGCGAATGAACCCTACCGTGTCCGCGAGAACAATCGGCCCCAGGTCGTCCAGTTCCAGACGGCGCAAGGTCGGGTCCAGCGTGGCGAACAACTGGTCGGCCGCGTACACCTCGGATTTGGTCACGTTATTGAACAGCGTGGATTTGCCGGCGTTGGTATAGCCCACCAGAGACACGGTAGGGATATCCGCACGGGAGCGGCCGCGTCGCGATTGCTCGCGCTGGCTGCGTACTTTTTCCAGACGACCCTTGATCTGGCGCAGACGAACCCGCAGCAGACGCCGGTCGGTTTCGAGCTGGGTTTCACCCGGGCCGCGCATGCCGATACCGCCACCCTGACGTTCAAGGTGAGTCCAGCCGCGAACCAGACGGGTGCTCATGTGATCAAGCTGGGCCAGTTCGACCTGGAGCTTGCCTTCATGGGTACGCGCGCGCTGGGCGAAGATATCGAGAATCAGGCCGGTACGGTCGATCACGCGACACTCGAAAACACGTTCGAGGTTACGTTCCTGACTGGGCGTGAGAATGTGATTGAAAATCACCAGATCGGCCTTCTCGGCATGGACCAGGTCGCGTAACTCTTCGACCTTGCCGCTGCCAATCAGGAATTTGGCGGTTGGCCGATGACGCGGTACGTTAAAAAACGCAACGGTCTCGGCGCCCGCCGAATTAGCCAATTCCTGAAACTCCTGCGGATCTTCGCGCGCCTCAGGGTCCTGACCTTCCAAGTGAACGAGGATGACTCGCTCACCACCACCGTGGCGCTCAAAGAACAAAGGAGACTCCTATCAGGCGTTACCTGGCTCAGCGTCACCTGCATCGGATTCGGTTGCGCTAGGCAGACGAATTGGACGTACTGGCACGACTGTCGAGATAGCGTGTTTGTAAACCATCTGGCTGACGGTGTTTTTCAGCAGGATAACGAACTGGTCGAACGACTCGATCGTGCCTTGCAGTTTGATACCGTTGACCAGGTAGATGGAAACCCCAACTTTCTCTTTACGTAAAGTATTCAAGTAAGGGTCTTGTAGCGAATGCCCTTTTGACATGTGCCGCACTCCTTTAAGGATTCAATAATAAAAATAGGTAATTCAGATGGCTTTGGCCGCCACACCCCCAAGGATAGACGGCAATTGCAAGGACTCAGCTCAATATGGAGATGGTCCCAAGGTATTTCAAGGCGCGTGGCAGATTGTCGCAATCAAGACTGTCCAGCCAGTGCAGTTCTTCCCAGCTGCGCAGCCAGGTGAACTGGCGCTTGGCCAATTGACGCGTGGCAATGATGCCGCGTTCCTGCATTTCAGCTAACGACAGCTTGCCATCCAGGTAGTCCCAGACTTGGCGGTAGCCTACCGCACGTATAGACGGCAACCCGGCATGCAGGTCACTTCTTTTACGCAGGGCTACGACCTCGTCGATGAATCCCTGTTCCAGCATATTTGTGAATCTTTGTTTAATGCGTTCGTGCAGTACCTGGCGATTTGCCGGAGCAATGGCCAAGTTCGCGACAGTATAGGGCAATTGTTGCCGTCCCGAAGCGGCTGCTTCAGTACTTTGCGCAGATTGTTGCTGACGCAGGGCGGTCATGCTCTGGCCACTGACCCGATAAACCTCCAGCGCCCGACTCAGGCGCTGCGGATCGTTCGGGTGAATGCGTGCCGCCGACACCGGATCGATGATCGCCAGCTGCTCGTGCAGGGCTTGCCAGCCAAGGCGCGCAGCCTCTTCTTCGATCTGTGCGCGGACTTCGGGATCAGCCGCCGGCATATCCGCCAGGCCTTCAACCAACGCCTTGTAATAGAGCATGGTGCCGCCGACCAGCAGCGGAATTTTCCCGCGCGCGGTGATCTCGGCCATGGCTTGCAGGGCATCGCGACGAAAATCCGCAGCCGAATAGGCTTCAGCCGGGTCGAGAATGTCGATCAGCCGGTGCGGAAACTCGGCCAGCAGTTCTTTCGATGGCTTGGCGGTGCCGATGTCCATGCCGCGATAGACCAGCGCCGAGTCGACGCTGATCAGCTCGCACGGCAGCACCTTGGTCAGCTCGATGGCCAGGTCGGTCTTGCCCGCAGCGGTCGGGCCCATCAGGAAAATCGCTGGAGGAAGCTGGCTCATCAACGACCGCGCAGGAACAGTTTGTCCAGATCGTCCAGGCCCAGTTGGGTCCAGGTCGGTCGGCCATGGTTGCATTGACCGCTGCGCTCGGTGTTTTCCATGTCGCGCAGCAGGCCGTTCATTTCTGGCAGGGCCAGGCGCCGGTTGGCGCGGATCGCACCGTGGCAGGCCATGGTCCCGAGCAGTTCGTTCAGATGTGCCTGAATCCGGTCGCTGGTGCCGTATTCCATCAGGTCCGACAACACGTCACCCACCAACCGATTGGCCTCGGCCTGCTTGAGCAGCGCCGGAATCTGGCGGATCGCCAACGTTTCCGGGCCCAGACGCTGCAGCTCGAAGCCCAGCTTCTGGAACCATGCAGCGTGTTCTTCAGCACAATCGGCTTCACGCTGACTGACCGCCAGCGACTCCGGCACCAGCAGCGGCTGACCGCTGAGACCTTCGCTGGCCATGGCGATCTTCAGGCGTTCGTACATGATCCGTTCGTGCGCGGCATGCATATCCACCAACACCAGACCCTGGGCGTTCTCGGACAGGATGTAGATGCCCTTGAGCTGCGCCAGTGCGTAACCGAGCGGCGGAATGTCCTCCTGACCAGCCGGCAGTGCGTTGGCATTCGCTTCCGGCAACGGTGCGAAGAACTCGCGGTAAGCGGCTTGAGCCTCGGCGGCCGGCGGCATCGCCGACTGCGGACGTGGCGTGTACTGATACTGATAAGCGCCGCCAGCGCTGGCACCCGAAGACGTGCTGAACGCCGGTTGCGCCTGCGGTTGCTCGAGCAGCGCATTGGCTGCCAGACGCATTTCGCCCTGTGGGCCGAATTCGCCGGCCTCGATGCCCGTTGGCCGAACGACAGCGGTCGTCACGGAACCGGCCAACTGATCCTCGGGACGCACATCGCCCAGCGCGCGGTGCAGCGTGCCGTAAAGGAAGTCATGCACCATGCGCCCGTCACGGAAGCGCACTTCGTGCTTGGTCGGGTGCACGTTGACGTCCACCGCCGCCGGATCAACCTCGAAAAACAGCGCAAACGTAGGATGACGACCGTTGAACAGCACATCGCGATAAGCCTGACGCACCGCGTGGGCCACCAGTTTGTCGCGCACCGCACGGCCATTCACAAAGAAATACTGCAAGTCCGCCTGGCTGCGGTTGAAGGTCGGCAACCCGACCCAGCCCCACAGGTGCAGGCCGTTGCGCTCGATCTCGATCGGCAGCGCCTGCTCCAAAAAGCCCGAACCGCAGATCGCCGCTACACGCCGGGCGCGGGCCGCATCATCGTGGGCCTCGTGCAGGCTGAGGATGGTCTTGCCGTTGTGGCGCAGATGGAAGGCGACGTCGAAACGCGCCAGCGCCAGGCGTTTGATCACTTCTTGCAGGTGATCGAATTCGGTTTTTTCGGTCTTGAGAAACTTGCGCCGCGCCGGCGTATTGAAGAACAGGTCGCGCACTTCCACCGAGGTACCGACCGGATGCGCTGCCGGCTGTACCCGAGGCGCCATGTCGCGGCCTTCAGTCTCAACCTGCCACGCCTGCTCCGCATCGCGGGTGCGCGAGGTCAGGGTCAGGCGCGCCACGGAGCTGATCGACGCCAGTGCCTCACCACGGAAGCCCAGGCTCATCACCTGCTCCAGATCTTCGAGGTTGCGAATCTTGCTGGTGGCGTGACGGGCCAGCGCCAGCGGCAGGTCGTCGGCGGAAATGCCGCTGCCGTCGTCACGCACCCGCAGCAACTTGACGCCGCCCTGCTCGACATCGACGTCGATGCGCTTGGCACCGGAGTCGAGGCTGTTTTCCAGCAACTCCTTGATCACCGAAGCCGGGCGCTCGACCACCTCACCGGCAGCGATCTGGTTCGCCAGCCGTGGGCTGAGCAGTTCAATGCGCGCGGCGTTCAACACCTGGTTCATTCTTTGGACGCCAGTTCGGTGCCAGGGATGGTCAGGTGCTGACCGATCTTCAGCTCATCGCTGCTGAGGTTGTTGGCACTGCGCAGCGTCGCGGGCGACACCTGATAACGCACGGCGATCATCGCCAGCGTCTCGCCCGGACTCACGCGGTGATCGCGCGGGCCTTGGGCGATCTTGCCGGAGTCACGCAGCCAGGCAATGTAGGTGCCCGGTGGCGGGTTCTGCTGGAAGAACTGGCGCACGCCGCTGCTGATCGAGCGGGCCAGCGCCTGCTGGTGGCTCGATGCCGAGAGCTTGTTCGCTTCGTTGGCGTTGGAGATGAATCCGGTTTCGACGAGGATCGACGGGATGTCCGGCGACTTCAGCACCATGAAGCCGGCCTGCTCCACCCGCTGCTTGTGCAGCGGGGTCACGCGGCCAATGTTGGTCAGGACTTTCTGACCGACGTTGAGGCTGGAGGTCAGCGAAGCGGTCATCGACAGGTCGAGCAACACACCGGCGAGCATGCGGTCCTTGTCGTCGAGGCTGACGTTGCCGGCACCGCCGATCAGGTCGGAACGGTTTTCGCTGTCAGCCAGCCAACGGGCAGTCTCCGAGGTGGCGCCGCGATCGGACAGGGCAAACACCGATGCACCGAAGGCTGCTGCAGATGGCGCGGCGTCAGCATGGATCGAAACAAACAGATCGGCACCCTTCTTGCGGGCGATTTCGGTACGACCTCGCAACGGGATGAAGTAGTCGCCGGTCCGGGTCAGTTCGGCGCGGAAGCCTTTCATGCCGTTGACCTGACGCTGCAGCTCGCGGGCGATCTGCAGTACCACGTCTTTCTCACGCTGGCCGCGCGAGCCGGACGCACCCGGGTCTTCGCCGCCGTGGCCGGCGTCGATCACCACAATGATGTCGCGCTTGCCGGCCGGGGCCGGTGGCAGTTTGATCGCCGGTTCCGACGGTGTCACCGGCACTGCCGGCACGGTGGCGACCGATGGCGTCGGAGCTGGCGGCGGCGCCGCATCGGCCGGGTTGTCGAACAGGTCGACCACCAGACGGTTACCGTATTGCGCGTTCGGCGCCAGCGAGAAGCTTTTCGGGGTGACGGCTTTTTTCAGGTCGATGACCACCCGCAGGTCGGTCGGCGTACGCTGGGCCGAACGCATCGCGGTGATTGGCGTGTTGGCGGTCGAGACTTTCAGCGGCGCACCCAGGGTAGCGCCGTTGATGTCGATCACCAGCCGATCCGGTGCGGTCAGGGTGAAGACGCTGTGCTGCACCGGGCCGCTCAGGTCGAAGACCAGTCGCGTGTTGTCCGGCGCCCGCCACAGGCGCACGCTGTTGACCTTTGTCTCGGCCACAGCGTTGACGGTCACTGCCATCAACATCAGTCCAACGGCAGCCACCAACGCGCGAAAGCGCATACCTAACCCCATCATTTAATTGGATTCCAATGCCAAAGCGGCACACCAGGCCTCGCCACGCGAGCCCTGGGATAACAATTTCAGCGAACGCCCGCTGTCTTGCGGGCTAATGGTAATGGTCAGGTCAGGCTTTGGCAAAAAGCCTGCACCTTTATCGGGCCACTCGATCAAGCACAGCGCGTCGTCTTCGAAATAGTCGCGGATGCCGAGAAACTCCAGCTCCTCTGGATCGACCAAACGATACAGGTCGAAGTGGAAGGCGCGGATGTCACCGATTTCGTAGGGTTCGACCAGGGTGAAGGTCGGACTTTTTACTGCGCCAACGTGCCCCAGGCCACGAATGATGCCCCGCGACAGAGTGGTTTTGCCCATGCCCAGGTTGCCTTCGAGAAAAATCAGGCCGTGGCCCCGGGTAACGCGGGCGATCCGTGCGCCAAAGTCGCTCATGGCCTGTTCATCGGCCAGGTACAGGGTTACTTCAGACACGGTGCATGCTCCTCCAACAACTGACGAATGACTGGAATCAGATCACTGGCCGCCAGCCCACGGCCGAATTTACCTTGTTGCGCGCCGGCATTGGCGTGCAGCCAGACTGCGAGGCACGCGGCATCGTAGCCGTCCATGCCCTGCGCCAGCAGCGCCCCGATCAACCCGGCGAGTACATCGCCCAGACCAGCGGTGGCCATGGCCGGATGGCCTTGATGACACAGCGCCAGACGCCCATCGGGATGGGCGATGAGGCTGCCGGCGCCTTTGAGCACGACGACGGCCGAATATTTTTTGCTCAACGCCCGCGCGGCTGCCGGGCGGTCTGCCTGCACCTGGGCGGTATCGATTCCCAGCAGGCGCGCCGCCTCGCCCGGATGCGGAGTGATCACGCAATTATTGGGCAGGCTGACAAAACCGCTTGCCAGCAGATTCAACGCGTCGGCGTCCCATACCTGCGGCAACTGCGCATTGGCGGCGGCGGACAACAGCGCCCGGCCCCAGCTCGCTTGGCCGAGACCCGGGCCTACCACCAGCACCGAAACCTTCTCCAGTAGACCCATCAACTGATTGGCCGACGACGTGCCGAGCGCCATGACTTCCGGCATCCGCGTCAGCGCTGCCGGGACATGTTCCGGCCGGGTTGCCAGCGACACCATCCCGGCGCCGCTGCGCAGGGCCGTTTCGGAACTGAGCAGAATCGCCCCGCCCAATCCCTGATCGCCGCCGATCAACAGCAAATGCCCGAAGCGCCCCTTGTGCGCAGCGGGCGCACGCGCAGCCAGTCGTGGAAGATTAGCCGTCGCAAGGCGCACAGCGCTGGCAGGAGCGTCACGGTAGATGTCGGCGGCAGCTTGCAGATCGTTAAACACCAGCGCCCCGACCTGATCCGCCGCATCACCGGTGAACAGGCCGAGCTTCAAGCCGATAAAGGTCACGGTAAGGTCGGCGCGAACCGCAACGCCGAGAACATGCCCGGTATCGGCAGACAGTCCGGAAGGAATATCCACCGCCACCACCGGCAGGCCGCTGGCATTGATTGCCTTGATCGCGGCGACATACGGCTCGCGCACATCGCCGGTCAGCCCGGTGCCGAGCAAGGCATCGACAATCACCCCGCGCAGCTCGCTGTGCGCGGTCCAGCCCTGCACGGCGACACCATCGTTGATGGCCTGCGCATAAGCCTGCGCCGCGTCGCCCTGCAAGCGTTGCGGATCACCGACGGCCAGCACCCGCACCGCCCACCCGGCACGGTGCGCCAGCGCGGCGATCAGAAAACCATCACCGGCGTTGTTGCCATGCCCGGCAAGCACAGTCATTTGGTTCGCCGCAGGCCACTGTCGCACCAATGCGCGCCAGGTCGCATGAGCGGCGCGCTGCATCAATTCGAAGCCCGGCGTACCCGCAGCGATCAGCCGCGCATCGAGTGCTCGCACCTGCGCGGCGCCATACAGCGCGTCGGGTAATTCATCTTTCGTGTGCGGCATGCGTCTTCGGGCTCCGATGTCTGGCAGAATTATACGCACCTCAGCTCCGGTTTCTCTCGCCTCATGTCCGCCATCACCACAGATCTGCCCGCCCTCGCCCAATCGATCAAAGATTGGGGCCGCGAGCTGGGCTTCCAGCAAGTCGGCATCAGCGGTCTGGACCTGGCCGAGCATGAGCAGCATCTGCAGCGCTGGCTCGCCGCCGGCTACCACGGCGAAATGGATTACATGGGCGCCCACGGCAGCAAACGCTCGCATCCGGAGGAACTGGTTCCCGGCACGTTGCGTGTAGTTTCGCTGCGCATGGACTACCTGCCCGGCGACACGCAAATGGCGCAAATGCTGGCGCAACCGGAGAAAGCTTACGTTTCGCGTTATGCCTTGGGCCGCGATTACCACAAATTGATCCGTAAACGTGTGCAGCAATTGGCCGACAAGATTCAGTCGCAGATCGGCCCGTTCGGTTTCCGTGCCTTCGTCGACAGCGCCCCGGTGCTGGAAAAAGCCATCGCCGAGCAGGCCGGGCTGGGCTGGATCGGTAAAAATACGCTCGTGCTGAACCGCAAGGCCGGCAGCTATTTCTTCTTGAGTGAACTGTTTGTCGATCTGCCGCTGCCCGTGGACGAACCGCACAGCAGCGAACATTGCGGGCGCTGTACCGCGTGCCTGGACATCTGCCCGACCAATGCTTTCGTCGGCCCCTATGTGCTGGACGCCCGGCGCTGCATCTCGTACCTGACCATCGAACTGAAAAACGCCATCCCCGAAGACCTGCGCCCGCTGATCGGCAATCGGGTGTTCGGCTGCGACGACTGCCAGATCGTCTGCCCGTGGAACCGCTTCGCCCGCCCATCCGGGGAAAGCGATTTCAAGCCACGGCACAACCTGGACAACGCCGAACTGGCGGAGCTGTTCATGTGGGACGAGGACAAATTTCTCAGCAGCACCGAAGGCTCACCGCTGCGCCGCGCCGGTTACGAGCGCTGGCTGCGCAATCTGGCGGTCGGCCTGGGCAACGCGCCATCGAGCATTCCGGTACTGGAAGCCTTGAAGGCGCGCCGTGACTACCCATCAGAGCTGGTGCGTGAGCACGTCGAGTGGGCGCTGAAACAACACACTGAACGTCAAGGTGCGTCGTTGTAGACGAACTTGGGCATTTCCCAGTGGAAACGAATGGCCAGCAACCGCAGCAGAAAACCGCCGAACAAGGTGATCAGAATCGCCTGCTCGCTTGGTACATTCAGGTACAGACAGAGCATGTAGCACCACGCGGCGGCGAACGAGACGCTGGCGTACAGTTCGCGGCGGAAGATCAGCGGGATGTCGTTGCAGAAAATGTCGCGCAGGATGCCGCCGAACACTCCAGTGATCACGCCGCTGACCGAGGCCACCAGCATGCCGTGGCCCATTTCCAGCGCAGTCATGCAGCCAATCAGGGTGAACGCCACCAGGCCGACCGCGTCGAGCACCAGAAACAGTGAGCGCAGGTGACGCATCCAGCGCGCGGTGAACACGGTGAGCATTGCGGCGGCCGAAGTCAGCACCAAGTATTCCGGATGTTTGACCCACGTCAGCGGATAGTGCCCAAGCAGCACATCACGCACCGAACCGCCACCCAGCGCCGTGACGCAGGCGATCAGCACCACCCCGAACCAGTCCATGCCGCGCCGTCCGGCAGACAGCGCGCCGGTCATGGCTTCGGCGGTAATGGCGATCAGATAGAGCATCAGCAACATGGTGGCGGTCCTGGCAGGAAGGCGCGCAGTCTAGCCATTTCAGCGCCGCACCAGAAGGGGGCGGTAAGCGCCCCCTCAAAACCTGTGGCGAGGGGATTCATCCCCGATGGAGCGCGAAGCGCTCCCCGCTACAGTTTCACCAAGTGGCCCGGTGCAACATCAGAACTTGATGAAATGCTTGCGGTAGTGCTGCAGCTCGGCGATCGATTCGCGGATGTCGTCCAGTGCCAGGTGCGTGCTGCCCTTCTTGAAGCTGTCGCGCACGTCCGGTGCCCAGCGTGCGGCCAGCTCCTTGAGCGTCGACACGTCGAGGTTGCGGTAGTGGAAGTAGCTTTCCAGTGCCTTCATGTGGGTATAAAGGAAGCGACGATCCTGGCAGATGCTGTTGCCGCAGATCGGCGACTTGCCCTTCGGTACCCATTTCTCGAGGAAAGCGATGGTTTCGGCCTCGGCCTCGGCCATGCTGATACGGCTGTCACGCACGCGCTGGGTCAGGCCCGAGTTGCCGTGGGTGCGGGTGTTCCACTCGTCCATGCGGGCGAGCACTTCGTCACTGTGGTGAATGGCGATCACCGGGCCTTCGGCCAGGGTGTTCAGGTCACTGTCGGTGACGATGGTGGCCATTTCGATGATGACGTCGTTTTCCGGATCCAGACCGGTCATTTCCAGGTCGATCCAGATCAGGTTCTGCGGGTTTTGCATATTCGGGCTCCTAGGCAATGCTGCGCAGTTTAGCCTAGGCCGGTGCCCGGGCGTGCTAAACTCGCGGCCGTTTTACCTAATCGCTGCATTCTTCAGACGGAACACCCATGGCCAAACGCCAACTCAATCGTCGTCAAAACTGGCGCATCGAAAAGATTCAGGGCGAGCGCGCCGCCCGCGCCGCCAAACGCGAGTCCTCGGCGGTCGAAGCCCTCGAGGGCGGCGATCTGGGGCCTGAGCAACACGGCCTGGTGATCGCCCACTTCGGGGTGCAGGTCGAGGTCGAGGCTGTGGACGGCGATCTGGCCGGTCAGGTATTCCGTTGCCACCTGCGCGCCAACCTGCCGGCGCTGGTGACCGGTGATCGGGTGGTCTGGCGCGCCGGCAACCAGGGCATCGGCGTGATCGTCGCACAACTGCCGCGCACCACCGAACTCTGCCGCCCGGACAGTCGTGGCCAGCTCAAGCCGGTCGCTGCCAACGTCGACATGATCGTCATTGTCTTCGCGCCACTGCCCGAGCCGCATGCCAACCTGATCGACCGCTACCTGGTGGCCGCTGAACACGCCGGCATCCGCCCGTTGCTGCTGCTGAACAAATTCGACCTGATCGACGAGCAAAACGCCCCGGCGCTCAATGCCCTGCTGGCGGTGTACCGCACGCTGGGTTATCCGGTGCTGGAAGTCTCGGCGCATCACGGCAATGGCATGGAACAGTTGCAGAAGCAGCTCGACGGGCGCATCAGCGTGTTCGTCGGCCAGTCCGGCGTCGGCAAGTCGTCGCTGGTCAACAGCCTGCTGCCGGAAGTCGAAACCCGTGTCGGCCCGTTGTCGGAGCTGTCCGGTCAGGGCACGCACACCACGACCACCGCACGCCTGTTCCACTTCCCGGGCGGCGGCGAGCTGATCGACTCCCCGGGTATCCGTGAATTCGGCCTGGGCCACGTCAGCCGCGCCGACGTCGAAGCCGGTTTCATCGAGTTCAACGACCTGCTCGGCACCTGCCGCTTCCGCGACTGCAAACACGATCGCGAACCCGGTTGCGCACTGCTCAAGGCCTTGGAAGACGGCCGCGTGCAGCAGCAGCGGATGAACAGCTACCGCTCGATCATCGCCAGCCTGCCGGAAAACGGCTACTAAACATCTGCACCGGCAGCCTCTCGCCCGAGGGCTGCCGGATGTCGGACCACGCCTGACAAATCCCCGATTCCGTTAAACGTCAGACTCTTCTGACGGACCCGCCCGCACCTGTTTGCAGGACATTTCTCTTTCACCGCCCAGCCCTTGTAGGCCCGCGTCAGATGCCTAGATTGGGGTCCTCCTTCGCACCTTCGCGACCTTCGAGGAACCCCATGCAGACCTACCATTTGTTCATCAGCCATTCGTGGAACTACGCCCACGCCCACGACAATCTGGTACGCCTGCTCGGCGCCAGACCGGATTTCAGTTTCAAGAATTTTTCCGTGCCGCCGCACAACCCGATCATGGGCGCGCAGACCGACAAGCAGCTTGAAGAAGCCATCGAAAACAAGATTCGTCCGTGCTCGGCGGTGCTGATCATGGCCGGGATGTATTCGACTTACAGCAAGTGGATCAACAAGGAAATCGAGATCGCCAAGCGCATGGGCAAAGTGATCATCGCGATCAAGCCGTTCGGCGCCGAGCGCATTTCCACTGTCGTGCGTGAGGCGGCTCACGCCGAGTGCGCGTGGAACACCAACAGCATCGTCAGTGCGATTCGTCTGCACACGGCGGTGTAACCATGCGCAAAGGACTGTTTATCGGCATCAACCACTACGACCACGTCTCGCCCTTGAGCGGCTGTAACAACGACGCCATGGCCATGGCGTCGGTGCTGGAGCGTCACGCCAACGGGCGACCGAACTTCAGCAGCAAAGTGCTGACTTCAGCCGAAGAAAAACTCACGCTCAGCCATATGAAACAGCAGATCCAGAGCCTGTTCTCAGGCGACTGTGACGTGGCACTGCTGTACTTCGCCGGCCATGGTCAGTTCGACACCAGCATCGACGAAGGACTCCTGATTCCCCAGGACTATCAGCCTGGTGGAGACGGGATCCGCATCAGCGACATTCTGGAATGGGCCGACAAGGCCCCGCACATCAAGAACAAAATCATCATTCTCGATTGCTGCCAGGCCGGCGCAGCAGGCGCCGTGCGTAATCTGCGTGGCGGCAGCAGTGTGATCGGCGAAGGCGTGACCATTCTCACGGCCTGCAAAAAAGAACAGTACGCTGTGGAGAGTCGCGGTCATGGCGTCTTCACGGATCTGTTGCTGCAAGCGCTGCACGGTGGCGCTGCCAACGTACTCGGCAAGGTCACCCCCGGTAGCGTTTATTCGTTTGTCGACAATGCGCTGGGCGCCTGGGAACAGCGTCCGGTGTTCAAGACCAATGTCTCGCAGTTCGTGCCGCTGCGCGAAGTCGCGCCGCTGATCGCCGAGGAAACCCTGCGCAAACTCAAGGACTGGTTCCCCGAGCCAAGTTTCGTCTTCCGGCTCGATCCCAGCTACGAGCCCACCGAAGCGCTGTTCGACCCCGAGCACGGCGACATCTTCAAGCAACTGCAAATGTGCAACCGCCACAGCCTGATCGAACCGGTGGATGCCGAACACATGTACTACGCCGCGCTTCACTCCACCGGCTGCCGCCTCACGGCGCTCGGCGCCTATTACCGCGAACTCGCCATAAAAGGACACTTCTGATGCCCGTATTCATCAGCTACCGCCACATCGATCGTCCGCAAGCCATGGCGATCAATGCCCAATTGATGCAGGCCAACATCAAGACCTACCTCGACGTACTCGACCCGGAATCGCAGACCACCGACGACATCACCGGGGTGATCACCCGCAACATCACCGAATGCACACACCTGCTGGCGGTGGTTTCGGAGAAAACCGCACTGTCGTGGTGGGTGCCGTTCGAAATCGGCGAAGCGACCATCAGCAACCGACGGATCTGCTCGTTCCGCACCGGGCCCGCGCGGTTGCCGGAGTATCTGGACAAGTGGCCGAAGCTGAGCACAGCCAGTGATCTGAATTTCTTCATCGATGCCTATCGTGAAGAAGTGTCGAGCAAGCGTTCGATGACGCTGGATTCGAGCAACGAATCCTTCAGCGGTACCTATAAGCGCAACGCCGATCTGTTCCATGAACAACTGAAAAATCGCATTCGACGCGGTTTCTGAGGCCAATCGACAGCCACAAAAAAGCCGACATCACTGTCGGCTTTTTTGTTGGTCACTGCTTCGGTGCGGGGGCCGGTGCAGCGGCTGGCGGAGCTGTTGGCGCTGGCGCCGCAGCCCCCGGCGCGGCCGGTTTCGGTGCGGCGTCGTCGAACAGGTTCAAGCGTTCGCGCAACTCGTGGGCCGGCACCGGTTGCTGATCCGCCGGCAGCGCGTTCGGATCGACCGGCGTCGCCGGAGCGGCGCCGTTCTGACCTTCGGCGGCTGGCTTGGCCGCGTCGGCACCTTGCGAACCTTCGATGGCGGCCTGGGCCTTTTTGGTCAGGACCACAATGTCGATGCGGCGGTTGACCGGGTTGAACGGGTTTTCCTTGTCGAACAGCGCCGACGAGGCATAACCGACGACCCGCGCCACCTGCGAATCCGGATAGCTGCCTGCCACCAGCGCACGCCGCGCGGCGTTGGCACGGTTGGCCGAGAGTTCCCAGTTACCGAAATCACCGGTGCCGGTGTACGGCTTGGCATCCGTGTGACCGCTGATGCTGATCTTGTTCGGCACCGCTTTGATGGTGTCGGCCATGGCCAGCAGGATGTCTTCGAAGTACGGCTTCAGACGCGCGGAGCCCGAGTCGAACATCGGCCGGTTTTCGGCGTCCATGATCTGGATGCGCAGGCCGTTCGGGGTGATCTCGAACAGGATCTGATCCTTGAACTTCTGCAGCTGCGGGTTCTCGTCGACCTTGTTCTGCAGTTCCTGCAGCAACAGTTCCAGGCGTTCTTTCTCGACCTGCTCGGCCATGCCTTCGACCTGCTCGGTGTCGACCGTGACCTTGTCCGGTTGCGGCTGCGATTTCACTTCAGGGTTGAGAGTGTTTTCCGGCGCCAGGGTCGGTGTGCCGCCCAGATCGATGATGTACGGCGTGCCGCTTTCGGAGAAGCCGACCGGATCCTTGAAGTAACCGGCGATGGCGATCTTCTGCTCCGGCGTTGCGGTGGACAGCAACCACAACACCAGGAAGAACGCCATCATCGCCGTGGCGAAGTCGGCGAAGGCGATCTTCCACGCCCCGCCGTGATGCCCACCGGCTATGCGCTTGACGCGCTTGATGATTATCGGCTGATTATTTTCCATGACTTAGCGACCGCGAACGGCTTGTTCCAGCTCGGCGAAGCTTGGACGGTGCGCCGGGTACAGAACCTTGCGCCCGAACTCCACCGCCAGCGATGGCGGCATGCCGGAAGCCGACGCCACCAGCGAAGCCTTGATGGCTTCATAGACGTTCAGCTCTTCCTTGGCATCGTGGGCCAGGGAATGCGCCAACGGGCCGAAGAAGCCGTAGGCCGCGAGAATACCGAAGAAGGTACCGACCAGAGCCGCACCCACGTGCAGACCGATGGATTTCTGATCGCCTTCGCCCAGGGACGCCATGGTCACCACGATACCCAGTACCGCCGCGACGATACCGAAACCGGGCATGGCGTCGGCGATGCCGTTCACCGCATGGGATGGGTGCTCGAGGTCTTCCTTGAGGCTGTAGAGTTCCATGTCGAACAGGCCTTCCAGCTCATGCGGAGCCATGTTGCCGGAGGACATGATGCGCAGGTAATCGCAGATGAACGCAGTCATGCGCTCGTCTTTGAGCACGGCCGGGTACTTGGCGAAGATCGGGCTCGCAGCGGCGTCTTCGATGTCGCCTTCGATGGCCATCATGCCTTCGCGGCGGCTCTTGTTGAGGATCTCGTAGATCAGGCCGAGCACTTCCAGATAGAACGTGTGGCTGAAACGCGAACTGAACATGCTCAGGGATTTCTTGAGCACGTGCATCGTCATGTAACCGGGGTTGGCCTGGAGGAATGCACCGAGGGCCGCACCACCGATGATCATCACCTCGAAGGGCTGGATCAGGGCGGCAATTTTGCCGTGGGAGAGCACGTATCCGCCGAGCACGCTCGCGAATACGACGATGATGCCGATAATTTTAGCCATAGGTAGAAAGTACTTACTTAAGTCGGGTTCAAGGTCATATTCGGAAGTTAAAAAATCTCTTCTTCTACTTATCGGCAAAACTGCGCCAGACTATAGCCAGTTCAGGCGAAAAGCCAATTTAGCCCATGCCGGGCGCGTCTACAGTCAGTGAAGATCCCGTCCAGACATGGCTAATGAAACGAACGTCCCACACGTAAAACCGACCACCCTCGAAGGCTGGGTCAAGCTGCTCGACAGCGTCCGGCTGCCCGTGCCGCAAGAGGCTCACGACAAGGTGTGCCGCGCGATCCGTGACAACCGCAGTTCACTGCGCGACATTGCCGACCTGATGCAGGACAGCCCGGCACTGGCCTTGAGCATCATCCGTGAGGCGAATCGTCACACCCACGGCACCCTGGCCGCTGCGGCGGAAAATCTCGAGGTGGCGATCAACCGTCTGGGCCTGGCGCGTACCGAAGAATTGCTCGCGCGCCTGCCGGTCGAACCGCAGATGCAAATCCCCAAAGCCCTGCGCCAACTGCAAATGATCAGCCAGCACGCCACACAACAGGCCAATGGTTTTTTTGCCAGTCGCCTCGCGCGCCTGTGGCAGGACATTCATTGGGGCAGCCTGTTGTTTCTGTCGCCGTTATGGCCGCTGGCGCTGACGTTTCCCGAGTTGCTCGAAGAGTGGGAGCTGCGGGTTATCCACAAGGGCGAATCGGCGCTGGTGGTCGAGAAGCAACTGTTTGGCGTACGCCTGCTGAAGATCGCCGAGGCACTGGTACAGGTCTGGCACCTGCCGATCTGGGTGCAGCAAGGCTATAAACTGCTGCTCAGCGAACAGCGCGAACTGGTGAAAGTGCTGCGTATCGCCCGCGACAGCGAGCATCCGCTGCGCCAGCAGAATCGCCTCGATGACGATCCGACTTTGCGCCGCTGGCTCAATCAACCGGCCAACACCGTATTGCTGGCCAACGGTCTGGCGCTCTCGGCGCAACAGGCCTGGGACAGTCCGCACAGCGAGCGCTGGCAGTACCTGACCAGCCTTTATCTGCAAATCTCGATGGATGAAGTGCAGCAGCAGTTGCACCAGCAAGCCGCCAACAGTGCGCGCCAGCATGCCATGCCCGATCTGTGGCACCCGGCCGTTTCATTATTGTGGCCGTGGGGTACCCATCGTTTGCCGGCCGGGATGCTGCCAGCGGCCGCGCCGAATGCCGAGGACCTGACGCAATGGCGCCGACAATGCGCCGAACTGCTGGCCGAGCCGAGCCGCTTCACCAACGCCATGAGCCTGACCGTCGCCGCGCGCGATGCGCTGGTCGCCAGCGGCATGCGTCGGGTGATGATTCTGATGGCCGACCGCACGCAGTCCAATCTGCGCGTACACCAGACCTTCGGTTTGCCGAAGGAAGCCGCCGCGCTGAATTTTGTCGTCAGTCAGAGCAAAGTCCTGCAGCGGCTACTCGCGCAGCAGGCACAAGTACGGATCAACCCCGAGAACAACGCACAGTTTTCCGCATTGTTGCCGCCGGGCCTGCGTTCGCTGTTCCGTGGCGAGCACCTGTTCCTGCGCTCACTGGTCAATAACGGCCGGGTGATCATGATCGTCGTGGCCGATCAGGGCGGCGGGCCGTTCGCCGACATCACCGTGCAGGCATTCGGCAAAACTGCACAATGCATCGAGAAAGCCCTGCACAGCTTTAGCAGCCGTGGCCGATGAGGCTGCGCTACAATCCCCCCCTTTGTGCTCTGGAGACCTCACATGTCTGACTTCTCTGGCTTGCCGCTCGTCATCGAGCCGAGCGACCTGCTCCCGCGTCTCGATTCCCTTGAACTGATTCTGGTGGATCTGACCAGCCCTGCCCGTTATGCCGAAGGTCATCTTCCCGGCGCACGCTTTGTCGACCCGAAACGCACCCAGCTCGGCCAGCCGCCGGCGCCGGGACTGCTGCCGGCCAAAGCCGATCTGGAGGCGTTGTTCGGTGAGCTGGGGCATCGCCAGGATGCGGTCTACGTGGTCTACGACGACGAGGGCGGCGGTTGGGCCGGACGTTTCACCTGGCTCCTGGATGTGATCGGTCACGACAAATACCACTATGTCGACGGCGGTCTGCCGGCGTGGCTGGAAGCGGGCATGCCGATGTCGATCCAGGTGCCGCCTGCCGTGGGCGGCCCGGTGGCGCTGACCCTGCACGAAGGGCCGACCGCCACCCGCGAATACCTGCAAAGTCGACTCGGCGCCGCCGATCTGGCGATCTGGGATGCCCGTGGGCCGCTGGAATATTCCGGCGAGAAAGTGCTGGCCGCCAAGGGCGGACACATCCCCGGCGCGGTCAATTTCGAAT
This sequence comes from Pseudomonas sp. W15Feb9B, assembly GCF_000828175.1. Classification (NCBI taxonomy): domain Bacteria; kingdom Pseudomonadati; phylum Pseudomonadota; class Gammaproteobacteria; order Pseudomonadales; family Pseudomonadaceae; genus Pseudomonas; species Pseudomonas sp. W15Feb9B. The sequence goes on from NZ_JTKF01000008.1 coordinate 87,903, forward strand.
GGACGGCGGGCATGGACAAGGCGCGTCAGCTGCGGATCCGCACGGACATGCCGCAGATCCTCGAAGACCTCGGGATCACCAAGGACAAAGAAATCATTACCCACTGCCAGACCCATCACCGGTCGGGCTTCACTTATCTGGTGGCCAAGTCCCTCGGTTATCCGCGGGTCAAGGGCTACGCCGGTTCCTGGGGCGAATGGGGCAACCACCCTGATACGCCTGTCGAGATTCAAGGTTCTAAGGACAACTAATGAAAGAGCGTCTGTTTATCCTCAGCCAGTACTTGCTGCCTCATCACCTGCTGTCGCGTCTGGCCGGCTGCATTGCCGAGTGCCGCGTGCGCTGGTTCAAGAATGCCTTCACCCAGTGGTTCGCCAAGCGTTATCAGGTGGACATGTCGCAAGCGCTGGTCGAAGACCTGACCGCCTACGAGCACTTCAATGCCTTCTTCACCCGTGCCCTGAAAGACGGCGCGCGCCCGCTGGACCAGACCCCGGGCGCGATCCTCAGCCCGGCCGACGGTGCGGTCAGCCAGCTCGGCCCGATCGAACACGGTCGCGTGTTCCAGGCCAAGGGCCATAGCTTCAGCGTGCTGGAACTGCTCGGCGGTGACGCGGCGAATGCCGCACCGTTCATGGGCGGCGACTTCGCCACCATTTACCTGTCGCCGAAGGATTACCACCGCGTGCACATGCCGCTGGCCGGCACCCTGCGCGAAATGGTCTACATCCCGGGCCGGATTTTCTCGGTCAACCAGACCACCGCGGAAAACGTGCCGGAACTGTTCGCCCGCAACGAACGTGTGGCGTGCATTTTCGACACCGAGCGCGGGCCGATGGCTGTGGTGCTGGTGGGTGCGATGATCGTCGCTTCGATTGAAACCGTATGGGCCGGTCTGGTGACCCCGCCGAAGCGCGAGCTGAAAACCTTCCGCTACGACGAAGCTGCCCGTGCGCCGATTCATCTGGAAAAAGGTGCTGAACTGGGACGCTTCAAGCTGGGTTCGACCGCGATCGTGCTGTTTGGCCCGGATCAGGTGAAATGGGCTGAAGAGTTGGTCGCCGGTTCGCCAGTACAAATGGGCCAGGCTCTGGCGCTGCCAAACGCCTGATCCATTGGCGCCCCCTGTGGGAGCTGCCGCAGGCTGCGATCTTTTGACTTAGTTTTTAAAAACCAGGATCAAAAGATCGCAGCCTGCCGCAGCTCCTACCGGTTGAAGGCCGACATGCTCATTTGCTGCTATGGTTTTTGGCATGAGCCAGACCATCTCCCCCCCGCTGCTGAGCGCTCCGATTCCCACGCAGTCGCGCCTGTCGTTCTGCGAAGCCACCCCGCGCGACCTCAAGCGCTGGATCGCCGGCCTGCCCAAGGCCAACATCGGCGAAACCGCCCGCCAGTTGTACCAAGGCCTGGGCGAACTCAACCAGTTGCTGACCCCCAGTGACAATCGCCTGCAACTGCTGGAGCTGCTGCGTCCCGAGGTGTATTTCGTCTGCCAGCATCTGGAGCGGCACTTCCTGCATCAGGCGATCATGCTCGATGACCGTTCGCGCAAGATCAGCAACCTGTGTCAGGCGCTGCAAAGTCAGTTGGCCATCGGTTACAAACAGATCGTGCTGCGCATCGTGCCCAAATACCACAAGGATCGTGCGGCGCTGGTCAGTCAGGCCCTGCAACGCGCTGCGCATGCGCTCAAGGGACAACTGCTGCGCGCCGCGCAGCTGTATAGCCCGGCGCCGGAACAACTGTGGTTCGAGCTGCATCAGTTATATCGCTGCGCCTGCGGCTTGCAACTGCAGCAGCGTCGGGTGCACGACGACCTGGCGAGCCTGACCAGCGAGCTGAGCCTGGAGCAGACCTACATCGCCGCGCTGCTGCTGGGCAGCGCTCGTTGCAATCAACTGCGGCAGAACCAGATCGCCCGACTGGCTGAGGTGCTGGAGCCGTGGAGCGCCCTGCTCAAACTGCATCCCGGCAGCCCGGACGACGGGCTGTTCGCCATCAGCGCCGATCTGGACACCGGCCCGCGCTACCGCAGCATGTTTCGCCAAGAACAACAGGGCACACTGCTCGGCGTCAATCCGCAGCCGCTGGTGAATGTCATCGAAGCGCATTTACTGCATCAGGAAACATCGACGCCACTGCCCGTCCCGCCGGGACTGAGCCTCGACACCCTGCAGCATCTGCACGCCAGTTGGGGCCAGACCGCCGAGCGCAGTTTTCAGCGCACCCCCGGCCAGGGCAACCTGACCGTGTGCGTCGGCATGAGCGCCCTGCACTTCTACCTGGGAGGCGAACGCACTTTCAGTGAGTTGCTCAAGCATCCCGGCCACCGCGCGGCGAACTTCAGCCGCGCGGTGGCCAAGGGCGAAAAAGACAGTTGGAGCCAGGCGTTCGACGCCGCCCCGCAAAACAGCGCTGAGGAATTTCTGCCGTACGAAGAGATTCAGTACGACCATATCGGCGAAGACGACAGCACAGCCGACCACACTCCGCACTACCCGACTTACACCTTGCCGGTGATCAACCATAGCCCCGGAGGTTATTGCCTGGGCTGGCCGAACGAGGTGCCCGCCGAGTTGCAGGCCGGGGAAATGGTCGGGATTCAGGACAGCTCGAATCAAGGCTGGAGCATTGCGGTGGTGCGCTGGATTCGTCAGGTACGCGGTGGCGGACCGCAAATGGGCATTGAGCTGGTGGCGCCGCACGCCGAGCCCTGCGGTTTGCAACTGGTGCGTTCGCGGGACGATCACAGCCACTACTTGCGAGGCCTGCTGCTGCCCGAGATCAGTGCCATCGACTTGCCCGCGACCTTGCTGGCCCCGCGCCTGCCGTTTCAGGAAGGCAATAAAGTACTGATCAACACCCATGGCGAAGAACACCGCGCCGGGCTGGATCGACGGGTGGCGAGCACGCACAGTTTCAATCAGTTTGCCTATCGCTCGCTGGAGGCCGCACGCAATGGCGGGGGCGAGGAGGATTTCCACTCGTTGTGGAAATCGCTTTAAAGCTTTAAAGAAACTGTGGCGAGGGAGCTTGCTCCCGCTGGACTGCGCAGCAGTCCCACTCTCTTGAGTCAAAGAGCAGGGCCGCTTCGCGCCCCAGCGGGAGCAAGCTCCCTCGCCACAGAGGCCGCCTCAGGCTCAGAGCTGCCCGTCGCGATCGCGAAAGCCCAGCAGATACAGCACGCCATCCAGCCCCAGCGTGGAGATCGCCTGCTTCGCCGACTGCTTGACCAGCGGCTTGGCGCGGAATGCCACACCCAGACCGGCAATCGCCAGCATCGGCAGGTCATTCGCACCGTCGCCGACGGCGATGGTCTGCTCCAGGCGCAAACCTTCCTTATGGGCCAGCTCCTTCAGCAGGTCAGCCTTGCGCTGGGCATCGACAATCGGTTCGATCGCCACGCCGGTGCACTTGCCGTCGACCACTTCCAGTTCGTTGGCGAACACGTAGTCGATGCCGAGTTTGGCCTGCAACTGCTTGGCGAAGTAAGTGAAGCCGCCGGACAGGATCGCAGTCTTGTAGCCCAGGCGTTTGAGCTCGGCGAACAGGGTTTCGGCACCTTCGGTCAGGCGCAGCGAGGCGCCAATCGAATCCAGTACGCTGACATCCAGGCCTTTGAGCAATGCCAGACGCTCTTTGAAGCTGGCGCGGAAGTCCAGTTCGCCCGCCATCGCACGCTCGGTGATGGCCGAGACTTGCTCGCCGACACCGGCGGCCTTGGCCAGCTCGTCGATGACTTCGGCTTCGATCAGGGTCGAGTCCATATCGAATACCGCCAGACGCCGGTTGCGCCGGAACAGCGAATCTTCCTGGAAGGCGATGTCGACGTTCAGCTCCTGCGCGACGCTGAGGAATTCGGCACGCAGCGCCTGCGGATCAGCCGCTTCGCCACGCACGGAGAACTCGATGCAGCCCTTGCCCTTGTCCGCCGGAGTGTCCAGCGGCATGCGACCCGACAGACGGTCGATATGGTCGATGTTCAAGCCATATTTGGCGGTGATCGAGCTGACCGCCTGCAATTGGCCGGCGGTCACTTTGCGGGTCAACAGGGTGACGATGTGGCGTTTCTTGCCCTGATTGCCCACCCATTGCTGGTAGTCCTCTTCGGACACCGGGGTGAAACGCACCTGCTGGTCGAGCTCGTAGCCCTTGAACAGGATGTCCTTGAGCACGGCTTTGCCTTGCTCGGAGTCGGGAATCTCGACCAGGATGCCGAACGACAGGGTGTCGTGGATCACCGCCTGACCGATGTCGAGAATGTTCACACCACCTTGTGCCAGAACGCCAGTAATGGCCGCAGTCAGACCCGGACGGTCGACTCCCGTGATGTTAATCAGGACGATTTCGCGCAACGCGCACCCCCGCAACTGGAAAAAAACCGCATTCTACCCACTTTCAGTGACCATCGGGCACCGCGAGCGCTTTGCCGGTCTAGGGCCTGTCGCTATACTGCGCGTCAACTTCACGGACAAAAGAGCCGAGCTCAGTGAACCGGCCCACGCCAGTTAAAACCGATAACTTCTTCCTGCTGATCTTCCGTGCACTGCGTCATCGCCGTGTGCCGATTGCATTGCGCATTGCCAGCCATAACGTGATCCTGGTCGCTCTGGCCCTGGTGATCTATGCCGGGGTGATGGGCTTGCAGTTCAAGCAGGCCATGCACGAGCAGGCCGACGCGCTGGGCGAAAGCCTGACCACGCAGACCGCCACCTCCGCCACTGAACTGTTGGTATCCAACGACATCCTCAGCCTCAACGTGCTGCTCAACAACCTGACCAAGAACAAGCTGGTGGCCCACGCGGCCATCTATAGCGTGGACAACCGCATCCTCGCCGAATCCGGTCAGCGCCCCAAGCACAGCCTGTTGGGCGAAGCCGAGGGCATGTACGAGAGCAAGATCACCTTCCAGGACGTGACTGCCGGGCAACTGCGCATCAGCCTGGACATGGATCAGTTTCAGCAGCCGATGACCATCAGTCTGCAGAGCATGGGCATTCTCAGTGCGATCCTGTTGGCGCTGTCGCTGGCTCTGAGTCTGCGCATGGGCCGCTATCTGTCGACGCCCCTGCTGCAATTGCGCGTCTGGCTGCGCAACATCGACGAATACACCCCGGGTACCGACCGTCAGGACGAGATCGGCGATCTGGCGCGTCAGCTGCACGCCAACTTCGCCCCAGAGCCTGCGCCCAAACCCGAGCCCGAGCCGGAACCCGAGTTCGAAGAAGAGGATGAGCCAGAGTTCGAAGTGCGCAACCTGCGCGACCCGAGCTTTGACGAAACCCGCCCGATGGCTGCGCAAAAACCTGCACCGCGCCATGTGGTCAGCACCGTTGAAGATGATGAAGACGACGACGCTTTTGCTGACCTGCGCGACGAATCGCTGGATGCAGCGCCGCAACCGATCACGCGCAAGGCCACGCCTAGCGTGCCCCAGCACAGCGCGGTACTGGCCGTGCAACTGGGCTCGCAGGAACAACTGCGGCGCCTGCCGCGTGCCCGTCTGGAAGAGTTGCTGGAGCGCTACCGCGATTGCCTCGATCAGGCCGCTTCGCTGTATCAGGGCGAGATCGAAACCCTGAACGACGGCAGCACGCTGATGCTGTTCCACACCGAAGACAGCGGTGACGACTACCTGACCAATGCGATCTGCTGCGGTGAATTGCTGCGGGCGCTGGGCCATCAATTGCAGATCGAAGTCGCCGACAGCGGCATCACCCTGCAATTGCAGTTGGGCCTGACCCTGGGTGAAGACCTGTTCGGTCTGAGCCAGATCGACTTGCTGCTGACCGACTCGGCCCAGGATGCCCTGGCCCTGTCGCAGCACAGCCGCAACCTGCTGCTGGTCGAGCGCAAGATCGGTGACGACGGGCTGATTCGCCAGCGTGCGCGGATCCGTCCGATCGCCAGCCCTGAGGGGGCTTGCTGTGTGGAGCGCTTGATGGAGCCTTATCCGTCGATGCTCGAGCGGCAACTGGCGCGGATGCATGAGCGCCGGGCGTAAGCTTCAGGCCAGATGCACAGAAGCCCGCAGACAAGTGATTGTCTGCGGGCTTTTTTGTTGCCTGTACCGGCCCTTTTGCGAGCAAGCTCGCTCCCACAGTGGACGGTGGCTGCCACAGACCTTGTGAACACCTTCAAGACCTGTGGGAGCGAGCTTGCTCGCGAAGAGGCCCGCACTGACGGCAAAGATTTCCAGCCCCCAGACACAACAAAGCCCGCACAAGGCGGGCTCTGGTTTGACGCTGATGCAGACTTAGAAGCGGAACACTTCCATATCGGTACGAATCGGCGAGGCCATCGGGATCTTTGGCTGTTTCTCGGCATCCGCTGCCGGCGCGGCCGGTTTTGGCGCCGCTTTGCGCGGTGCTTCGGCCACCGGCGGCTGGTTGGCCAATGGCTTGAGCGCCACCGACAACTGCTCGGCCAGACGCTGCAGCAGAATCCCCTGTGCTTGCACCTGCGAAGCCGTGGTCCCGGCATGCAACTCTTGCAGATGAACGATGCGGTTATCGCGTACCTGCCCACGACGGTCGATCAGACGCCATTGCGCATCGAGGATCGCCGGTTGTTTCTGACCGGAATCCAGTCGCGTGATGGTCAGCAATACCTGCACATCCGGCGTGAAGCCCAACGTCGCGGGTGCCAGCACCACACGCTGGCTGTCCAGATGACCCGCCACCTGTCGCATCAGCAATTGATCGATATCCGACGAAAGGCTGCCCGCCCAGCGACCATCGGTCGAAGCTTGCAGGCTGCCGTCGGGCTGACGCTGCAGCAGGGTTTCTCGTTGCAGGTAATCGGCCACGACGATCGGGCCCAACAAAACCGCCATGCCAGCGCTTTGCGCAGGCTGAACCGGACTTCCGCTGTCCAGTTGATACAGCGACACCGGCTGGTGAACGCTGCAGCCCGCCAGGCCCAAAACGCCAGCGAGCAGGAAAATAAGAGGGCGCAGAGCAGTCATCATCCCGTCCAGGTGGCCGCCACAAGGCTGACCACAGTGAAAATACTCAATAAATATGAAGAACGCTCGGCCACGCCGGCGCTTGGAAAGGCCATATCATCCGTGAATATGCGTTCCGACTCCAGCGCCAAAGCGTCGATCTACGCGTTAAATCGTAGTTCGACGCCTCTAGAGGGGCGTTTTCGCCTAATTGAGGTTTTCGACGAGCAGCGCATCCACCCGCTGGAAGCCCCTCGGGAGTTTATTCCCGCGACGTCCACGCTCACCTTTATAGTGTTCGAGATCGTCGGCCTTCAGCGACAGGGTCCGTTTTCCGGCCTGCAGCACCAAGGTAGCGCCTTCCGGAAGTACGGCGATGTCCGTGACGTATTCTTCGCGACTGGCCACACGCTCACCGGAAATACCGATGATCTTGTTGCCTTTGCCCTTCCCTAATTGTGGCAGATCGCTGATTTTGAAGATCAGCAGGCGACCTTCGGTCGTGACCGAGGCCAGCCAGTTCTGCTCACGATCGGCCACTGGGCGCGGCGCGATAACTTTGGCGTTGTTCGGCAGGCTCAACAGGGCTTTACCGGCCTTGTTTTTGGCTTGCAGGTCTTCACCCTTGACCACGAAACCGTAACCGGCATCGGAGGCGATCACGTACAACGCATCGTCTTCGGGCATCAGCACGCATTCGAACGTGGCGCCGGGCGGCGGGGTCAGACGACCGGTCAATGGCTCACCCTGGCCTCGAGCCGACGGCAAGGTGTGCGCGGCCACCGAGTAACTGCGACCGGTAGAATCGATAAACACCGCAAACTGATTGGAGCGCCCCGCCGCCGAGGTCTTGAAACCATCGCCAGCCTTGTACGACAGGCCGGTGGCGTCGATATCGTGGCCCTTGGCCGAGCGGATCCAGCCCTTCTCGGACAGCACGACGGTGACTTTCTCGTTCGGCAGCAGATCGTGTTCGGTCAGCGCCTTGGCTTCGGCACGCTCGACGATCGGCGAACGACGATCATCACCGTAGGTTTCAGCGTCTTTGAGCAGCTCGGTGCGCACCAGCTTCTTCAGTTTGGCTTCGCTGCCCAGCAAGGCTTGCAACTTGGCCTGTTCCTTGAGCAGCTCGTCCTGCTCATCGCGCAGCTTCATCTCTTCCAGGCGCGCCAACTGCCGCAGCCGGGTGTCGAGGATGTAGTCGGCCTGGATTTCGCTGAGGGCGAAGCGCTCGATCAGCTTGGCTTTCGGATGCTCCTCGGTGCGGATGATGTGGATCACTTCATCCAGATTGAGGTAAGCGATCAACAAACCGTCCAACAGGTGCAGGCGGCGCTCGACCTTGTCGAGGCGGAATTGCAGGCGACGACGCACGGTCAGTACGCGGAACTCCAGCCATTCGACCAGCAATGCGCGCAGGTTTTTCAGCTGCGGCTTGCCATCCAGACCGATGATGTTGACGTTGACCCGGTAGGTCGACTCCAGCTCGGTACTGGCGAACAGGTGCTGCATCAGCGCTTCGTGATCGACGCGGCTGTTGACCGGAATGATTACGATGCGGCACGGGTTTTCGTGGTCGGATTCGTCACGCAGGTCGGCGATCTGCGGCGCCTTAGACGGCTTGGCCTGCATCAGCGCGGCGATCTGTTCCAGCACCTTGGCCCCGGAGACCTGATGCGGCAGCGCGGTGACGATGATGTCGCCGTCCTCGACGTGGTACACGGCGCGCATGCGCACCGAGCCCTTGCCGGTTTCGTACATTTTCAGCAGGTCGGCGCGCGGGGTGATGATTTCCGCTTCGGTCGGATAGTCCGGGCCTTGAATGTGTTCGCAAAGCTGTTCGACCGTGGCTTTCGGCTCATCGAGCAGGCGCACGCAAGCGGTAGCGACTTCGCGCAGGTTGTGCGGCGGTACGTCGGTGGCCATGCCGACAGCAATGCCGGTGGTGCCGTTGAGCAGGATATTCGGCAAACGTGCCGGCAGCACCAAAGGTTCCTGCAAGGTGCCGTCGAAGTTCGGCCCCCAGTCGGCCGTGCCCTGGCCCAACTCGCTGAGCAGCACTTCGGAATAGCGCGACAGGCGCGCTTCGGTATAACGCATGGCGGCGAAGGACTTCGGATCGTCCGGCGCACCCCAGTTACCCTGACCGTCAACCAGCGTGTAGCGATAGCTGAACGGCTGAGCCATCAGCACCATCGCTTCGTAGCACGCCGAGTCGCCGTGCGGGTGGAACTTGCCGAGCACGTCACCGACGGTACGCGCCGATTTCTTGTGCTTGGAATCGGCGTCCAGCCCCAGCTCGCTCATGGCGTAGACGATACGCCGCTGTACCGGTTTCAGACCGTCGCCGATATGCGGCAGGGCACGGTCCATGATCACGTACATGGAGTAGTTGAGGTAGGCATTTTCGGTGAAGTCAGCCAGCGAGCGGCGTTCTACACCGTCCAGGCTGAGATCAAGGGAGTCGCTCATGCGGGCCTCATCGGTTCGTTGTCTGGCGCAGCAGCATGGTGCCACCGCGCTGGGTGAATTCAAGTTTGTTCAGGGCGCTCATGCCGAGCAGCACCTGATCGCCATGCAGCCCCGGCGCCACCAGTGCGCGGACGTCCCGCAGCACGATGTCGCCCAGTTGCAGGCGCTCGATCTTTGTCCGGTAGCCCTGGCTCAGGCCGTTGGCCGTGCTCAGGGTCACACCGAAACCTTCTTCCAGTTTCAAGCGTTTGGCCAGATCCGCCGGGATCGCCACATCGGTCGCGCCGGTGTCGAGCATGAACTCCACCGGCTCACCGTTGATCTGGCCACTGGCGACGAAATGCCCTTGGGCATTGCCCGCCAGTTTTACTTCGACCACGCCGTCATGCTGCTCGGACGTGACCACCACGTTCGGATTCTGCTGACGTTCTTCCCACTGGCCGAAAAACCGTGTGGCCAGAAACAGTCCCGCGCACCAGGCCAGAATCATCAACACCCGGCCGGCGCGTTTGCCCGGCGGTTGCTGACTCACGGTTTGGCGCTCCAGCCACCTTCAGGCGCGGCGAAGCGCCAGACGATCGGCCGAACCTCACCGTCAGCCCGCGGGCCGAAATTATTGTCGACGCCGACCCACGCCCCCTCCGCATCAACGATCAGCGCCTCTTCCAACCCGAAGTTCTGCGAATAACGGCGGTTGGCCTGCAACAGTTCAGCAGCGTACGACCAGCAACGCTCGACCTTGGCGGTCTGCGCATCACGCCGACAAATCTGGAAGGCGTTGCGTTCAAGGGTAAACAATTTGCCGTTGAACAACGAAAGGTCGGAAAAGTCGCGGTCGACCGCTTTGGCGTGCGGGAACTGCGGCGGCTGCATCTCCTTGCCGCCCTCGCTGAGCAGCACGCAACGACCGTCGCAATCCCACACGGTCTGCTGACGCTTGATCAACAGCAAGCCACGGTTTTGCCGTTCCCCGGCCAGCCACATCTGATCGCCCGCCGGGTTGATCGCCAGACCTTCGAAGATCGCATTGAAATGCAGGAGCATGCCACTGGCCCGCGCTTCGCGAACCATCATCGGCGAAATCTTCAGCCAGTTGACCGGGCCGCTGACGGGCACTTGCAGGACCGCCGCGTGGCCCTCGCTGACAATGTAGCGATTGCCGGCGCTGTCGCAGCTGATGCCTTCGAAATCCAGGTCGCCACCGCGCACGAACGACGCGGCCCAATTGCGCGAGCGCAATCCCCACGGCAAACCGGTCTCCGGCACCAGAGGCACGTCGATGTGCAAGGCTTCAGCCTGCCAGACCTGATCGGCGGTGTTGAGTCGATAGATCTGGTCGTCATCGCGGTCCGACACCGTCCACAACTCGCTGCCACACATGGCCAGTCCCGACAGGTTGCCGCCACGCATGCCTTCGACCGGGTGTTCGGAGAGCACGCGCAACTCCTGCAGCGGTTCGGCCGACACGCTCATCGCACTCAGCAGCAAAGCACCCGCCAAGGCCCAGCCAAAACGCATCAGGCCAGCACCTCGGCCAGGTTGCCCTTGGATTCGAGCCAGGTCTTGCGGTCACCGGCGCGTTTCTTCGCCAGCAGCATGTCCATCATTTCCGAGGTTTGGGCAAAATCGTCGCCCAGTGTCAGCTGCACCAGACGCCGGGTGTTCGGGTCCATGGTGGTTTCGCGCAGCTGTGGCGGGTTCATTTCACCCAGGCCTTTGAATCGGGTGACCTGTGGCTTGCCGCGTTTCTTCTCGGCCACCAGACGGTCGAGAATCCCGTCGCGCTCGGCTTCGTCGAGGGCGTAGTAGATCTCTTTGCCGAGGTCGATGCGGTACAGCGGCGGCATCGCCACGTAGACGTGCCCGGCATCCACCAGCGGGCGGAAGTGCTGGACAAACAGCGCACACAGCAGCGTGGCGATGTGCAGACCGTCGGAGTCGGCGTCGGCGAGGATGCAGATCTTGCCGTAGCGCAGCTGGCTCATGTCCGTGGCGCCCGGATCGACACCGATGGCCACGGCAATGTTGTGCACTTCCTGGCTCGCCAGCACTTCGCTGCCGTCGACTTCCCAGGTGTTGAGGATCTTGCCGCGCAACGGCAGGATCGCCTGGAACTCCTTGTCCCGCGCTTGCTTGGCGGAACCACCGGCGGAATCACCTTCGACCAGGAACAGCTCGGAGCGCATCGGATCCTGCCCGGCACAGTCAGCCAGTTTGCCCGGCAGCGCAGGGCCTTGGGTGACGCGCTTGCGCTCGACTTTCTTGCTCGCCTTGAGGCGGCGACCGGCGTTGTTGATCGCCAGTTCGGCCAGCGCCAGACCGGTTTCCGGATTGGCGTTGAGCCACAGGCTGAAAGCGTCCTTGACCACGCCGGAAACGAACGCCGCCGCTTCACGGGACGACAGACGTTCTTTGGTCTGGCCGGAGAACTGCGGTTCCTGCATCTTCATCGACAGCACGAAAGCGATGCGTTCCCAGACGTCTTCCGGCGCCAGCTTCACGCCGCGTGGGAGCAGGCTGCGGAATTCGCAGAACTCGCGCATTGCGTCGAGCAGGCCCTGACGCAAACCGTTGACGTGGGTACCGCCCTGCGCCGTCGGGATCAGGTTGACGTAGCTTTCCTGCACCGCGTCGCCACCTTCCGGCAGCCACAGCAGCGCCCAGTCCACCGCTTCTTTATTACCGGCCAGGCTGCCGCAGAATGGCTCGTCCGGCAGGCGTTCGAATTCGCTGACCGCGTCCACCAGATAGGAGCGCAGGCCGTCTTCGTAATGCCATTCGACTTTCTCGCCGGTGCTTTTGTCTTCGAAACTGACCAGCAGCCCCGGACACAGCACAGCCTTGGCCTTGAGCACGTGCTTGAGGCGGCTGATGGAGAATTTCGGTGAATCGAAATATTTCGGATCCGGCGCGAAGTACACGCTGGTGCCGGTGTTGCGCTTGCCGACGGTACCGACGATTTCCAGTTCGGTGGCCTTGAAGCCATCCTTGAAAGTCATCTGGTATTCGTTGCCGTCACGCTTCACCCGTACCCGGACTTCGGTCGACAAGGCGTTGACCACGGAAATACCCACCCCGTGCAGACCGCCGGAGAACTGGTAGTTCTTGTTGGAAAACTTGCCGCCCGCATGCAGCTTGGTGAGGATCAGCTCGACACCCGACACACCCTCTTCCGGGTGAATGTCGACCGGCATGCCGCGTCCGTCGTCGCTGACCTCCAGCGAGTGATCGGCGTGCAGAATCACCTGCACCGATTTGGCGTGGCCGGCCAGGGCTTCGTCGACACTGTTGTCGATGACTTCCTGGGCGAGGTGGTTCGGCCGACTGGTGTCGGTGTACATGCCGGGGCGTTTGCGCACCGGGTCGAGGCCCGAGAGGACTTCGATGGCGTCGGCGTTATAAGAGCTAGCGCTGGGAGTGGCCATAGGGTCTCGTCGTCAGTAATTCAATGAAAAAGGGGCAAGACGTCACAGTGCGGTGAAATCGATTGCCTGATACAAATCGGCGCCAATGCCGGCAAAACTCAACAACGCCGGTAATTGTTCGGCAAAACCCTGGTAACCATGATCGCCGCCGGCCTGAATGCGCAAGGCGCAGGCCCGGTAATACTGCTGGGCGAGGCGATAATCCAGTGTTTCATCGCCGGTCTGCAACCACACCTGATAGCGCTGCGCATCCACGGGTGCCGGCACTTCCAGCTCGGCCAGGGCCGTCACATGGTCATGGGTCAGTTCCCAGGTCTCATCGGTATACAGGTTTTTCTGCGTGCCCAGGTAGCCGTCGAACATCCGGTGCGGGCTGACCGCCGGGTTGACCAGCAGGGCTTTCAAGCCGTGGCGCTCAGCCAAGTGAGTCGCATAGTAGCCGCCGAGTGAGCTTCCCACCAGCAACGGCCGGCCCAGCTCGGCAATCGCCTGCTGCAACTGACCGATGGCTTCATGCGGGTGGTGATGCAGCGCCGGGACACGCAATTGCTCGCTCAAACCCAGCCGTTCCATCACCTCGACCAGCTGACAGGCCTTTTTCGAGGCCGGCGCGCTGTTGAAACCGTGGATATAGAGGATCGAACCGGACATTTGAGCTCCCTGAGTGTCGGCGAAAGATAGCGGAGTTTACAGGGAGAAAGCCCCTCACCCTAGCCCTCTCCCGGAGGGAGAGGGGACTGAATGGGGGATATTCAAGAGCTACACCGACTTGAGCGAGTTTCAGCGAATCCATAATCGACACATTCTTTCAGGTCGATGGATAATGCCAGACACCTCGGTCAGCTCCCTCTCCCTCCGGGAGAGGGCTGGGGTGAGGGGCTCTTGATCGAAATCAGTAGCCTTCGGAGCCGTAATCGACGGTGAACTCGAAGTCGGTAACGCGCTCGACACCGGTCTCCAGCCGCCCGTCCGGCAACAGCCGCAACCAGCGATAGCCCGGCGCCTGTTCGCCGACCTTGAAGTCGTGACTGCCCGGTTCGAACTGGATGCAGGTCGACGGTGAGGCCATCAGCCGTACGCCGTTGCGTTCGCGATCGATCTCTTGATGCACATGCCCCCACAGCACCGCGCGCGCCTGTGGAAAACGATCGAGCACGTCGAAAAACGCTTCCGGGTTGCGCAAGCCGATCGGCTCCATCCACGAGCATCCGATCGACACCGGATGATGATGAAAACACACCAGATGATGGCGCTCCGGCGCTTCGCTCAACGAACGGGCCAGCAGTTGCAGCTGATCGTCCTGCAGATAACCCGGCACCGAGCCCGGCACCGCCGAATCGAGCAAGGTCACGCGCCAGTTGCCGACATCGACCACCGATTCCAGCAATGCACTTTGCACCGCGGCCTGAGCCATGATTTGCGGCTCATCGTGATTGCCGGGAATCCAGCGCGCCGGCGCATTGATCTGCGCGGTCATCTGGCGAAACAGTTGATACGACTCAAGTGTTCCGTCCTGTGACAAATCCCCCGTGGCCAGCATCAGGTCAATCCGCGGCTGCTGCTTGAGTACCTGCCCAATGACCTTTTGCAGACTCTCGCGGGTGTTCATGCCCAGCAGCGTGCCGTCCGCCTCGGCGAACAGGTGACTGTCGGATAACTGCACCAGCAACGCCGGATCGGCGGTGGTCAATGTGGATACGCTCGGCAAGGCGTTCTCCCAGGGCAAAAGCACGGTATCGGTTGAGTGCCGCAATTATGCTGGGGGATGACGCAAAGGGGAAACCGGCGAACCGGACGCAGTTCACAACTAGCGTACGACTTCGTACTCGTGCCCCAGGGCCAGGCAATGGCTCAGCCATTCCCCCAGGAACAGATTGAGCTGGGCCTTTTCATCCGGCTGATGCATCGCGGCGTTCGGGTAAGGATAGATGCCGCGAAAGCGTCGTGCATGTTCGGCGCTGATCACCTCGGCCATGCGTGCATCGTGATAGACCTGCACCTCCAGTTGCGGCACCGGCAACCACGGCAGACTGTGCTCCTGGCGCACCTGCAAAGTGGTGGTGTACGGGCAGGTCTGCAGCACTTCGAGGGCCAGCACGCCGAGCATCTGCTCGCCCTGAGTCACGGCGATGCGCCGCGCTTCGGGGTCGTTGCGCATGTCCGGCACCAGTCGCATCAGGCGCGCGTAGTTGGCCTCGCAGGCGGCTTGCAGCCCCGCAAGGTCAACTCGATAACGATCGCGCAGCTTGTTTACGACCATAACCCCCTCACTTCGGCGCGGTTCAGCGCCAGCCATTGCAAGGCGATGATGCTCGCCGCATTGGCAATGCGTCCGTCACGGACGGCCTGCAAGGCATCTTCAAAGGCCCAGACCGTAACGCGGATATCTTCTGCTTCTTCCTCCAGCCCGTGCAGGCCGCCTACGCCGTCGGTGCTGCAGTGCCCCAGGTACAAATGCACGAATTCGTTGCTGCCGCCCGGCGACGGAAAATATTTGGTCATCGGCCACAGGGCCTTGATGTCCAGTCCAGCTTCCTCCTGTGCCTCGCGGTGAGCAACTTCTTCCGGCACTTCAACTTTGTCGATCAGACCGGCGACCAGCTCAACCAGCCACGGGTTGTCGGTCTTGCCCATGGCCCCGACGCGAAACTGCTCGAGCAGCACCACTTCGTCACGCTGCGGATCGTACGGCAGCAGGCACACGGCATCGTGGCGCACGAAGACTTCGCGGTTGATCTCGCGGCTCATGCCGCCGGCGAACAGCTCATGGCGCAGGTGCAAACGGTCGAGCTTGTAGAAGCCCTCGTAGCAGCGCTCGCGCTTTACGACGTCGACGTTGGCCGGAGTGGCGTTGGCAAAATCTGTCATGAGCATCCTCTCTTACTGCAAATCCCGATACGAGGTGCCTTGTGGTGACCGGCAACCTCGACTTCGCGCCATCCTAACGCGCCGGTGATGATTGATGCAGCCCCTTTACCGTCAGCGGGATGGACGGTGGCGGCGAAACCCACTCTAATTAGCTTAGTGGCGAACTGACTGCCTCGGCGAGAGTCGAAGCGGATAACTTTTTGCCTTCCCCTGTTTCAGAAAGGACGCCCATGTCGCTTTTCAAAATTGCCTCCGTGGCCGCCATCGCCCTGACCCTGGGTGCCTGCGCCAACCTGTTCCAGCCCAACTACCGCACGCCGCTGGAAACCACCCGCGACGCCTCGGAAACCCTGAAACCCGGCTGTTCCAACCCCGATTGTCCGCTGGTGAATATCGATACCGTGCACTTCGCGGCCGAGCCTGCACTGGACGGCATTATCGAAAAGCGCCTGCTGCAAATGACCCGCACCGAGCAGAACGCAGCGGTCGCGCCAACCCTGGCGGCCTATCGTGATCAATTCCTGCGCACCGCCGGCCCGCGCAACAGCAGCTATCTGCAGGCCAAGGTACGCGAGCAGCATGACGGCTTGGTGATCATCGAACTGTCGAGCTACCTCGACACCGGCGGCGCCCATGGCACCCCGGGGCGCGGCTTCATCAACTACTCGCGTCAGCAGCACAAGGTGCTGAACCTGTCGGACATGTTGCTGCCGGGTCAGGAAGACGCGTTCTGGAAGGCCGCGCAGGTGGCGCACAACAGCTGGCTGATCAGCACCAAGCTCGATCAGGAAGCGGATTTCGTGAAGAGCTGGCCGTTCGTGAAAACCCCGAACGTGGCGCTGACCTACGGTGGCGTGATCCTCAAGTACGACGTGAGCACCATCGCGCCTTACGCGCTGGGCCACGTCGAACTGAAGATTCCTTACCCGCGTCTGAACGGCATCCTCAAACCCGAGCTGTTTCCCGGCCGTAACTGAAAGCCCGGCCCAGCACCAGTTGCAACAGCCCTGCCAGCACCAGTGCCGGCAGGGTCGCGCCGACATCCGGATACAGATTCGCCAGCAAGTGGTAGGTGCTGATCCCGCCCAGCCACGCCAACAGCGCCGGCCAGCGCAATGCGGCTGACGCCACGTGGGCGCTGCGCTTGCGCAGAATGAAGTGATCCACCAGCACCACGCCGAACAGCGGCGCGAACACCGAGCCGATCAGCAACAGGAAGTTCTGGTACTGCGCCAAGGGCGCCAGCAGTGCAATCAGGGTGCAGATCACGCCGATGGCCAAGGCCAGATGCTCGACCTTCAAACGCAACAGAATCCCGCTGGAAACCGCTGCCGAATGAATGTCGGCGAAAGCGTTTTCCGACTCATCCAGCAGAATCAGCAACAGCGGAATGCCCAGACCGGCCCCGGCCAGTGCCAGCAGCAACGCATTGACCTCACCGCTTGGCGCAAACGCCAGGGTGTAGGCCACGCCGAGGCTCATCAACCAGAAGTTGCCGACGAAGAAACCGATCGCCGTGCCGCCGAATACGTTTTTTGCGCGTTTGCCGAAACGCGAGTAATCGGCGATCAGCGGCAGCCACGACAGCGGCATGGCGATGGCAATATCGAAGCCCACGGCAAACGGCATCGAACCGTCCCCCGCACGCGCCCAGAGTGCCGCCAGATCCGCCTTGGCGAACAGATTCCAGGTCAGCCAGATGCACGCCGTCAGGATCAGCCAGATACCCCATTTGCGCAGGATCTTGCGCACGAACGTCAGTGGCCCGCTGACCGCGAGCAAGGTCGCCAGCGCACCGAAGCACAACGTCCAGAGCATCGGGCTGGCCCACAGCGAACCTTCGCTGAACGCGCGAGTGCCGAGCAGGCAGGCGGCGTCGCGCATGACGATGATTTCGAACGACCCCCAACCGATCAGTTGCAGCAGATTGAGCAGCGCCGGCAGGCTCGCGCCTTTGCTGCCAAGGCTGAGTTTCAGCGCGGCCATCGATGACAGGCCGGTGTCGCTGCCGATCACGCCGACGGCGGCCAGCAGCAACACGCCAACCAGCGTGCCGAGGAAGATCGCCAGCAGCGAGCCGGAGAGGCCCAGACCGGGCGCGAGCAACGCGCCGGTCTGCAACACCATCAGGCCGATGCCGAGGGAGAACCACAGGGAAAACAGATCGCGACCGCCAAATACTCGCTTGTCGGCGGATACGGCGAGGTCGGGGGAATAAGTGCCGGGTTGAATGCTCAAGGGTGTTATCTCAGAGGGACATTTGTTGTTGTGTGTGATCGCACACCATTCCTGTGGCGAGGGAGCTTGCTCCCGCCCGGCTGCGCAGCAGACCCAAAACCGGCCAACGCGTTCTTTCAATCAGAACGCGTTGGCCGGATTTACGACTGCTTCGCAGCCGGGCGGGAGCAAGCTCCCTCGCCACAGAGGCTCCGGTCATCCCAGAGCCTTTCAGGTCAGATCAAACCTTCTTGTACAGCTGACTGCCTTCCTTCTTGAACCGCTCGGCCTGTTCCGCCAGGCCTTGGGCGACATCCACGTCGACCGCGTCGATCCGCTGGTTGGCCGCGTATTCGCGGACTTCCTGAGTGATCTTCATCGAGCAGAACTTCGGCCCGCACATCGAACAGAAATGCGCGACCTTGGCCGAATCCTTCGGCAGGGTTTCGTCGTGATACGAACGCGCGGTGTCCGGGTCCAGACCGAGGTTGAACTGGTCTTCCCAACGGAATTCGAAACGCGCCTTGCTCAAGGCGTTGTCACGAATCTGCGCGCCCGGGTGTCCTTTGGCCAAGTCCGCTGCGTGGGCGGCGATCTTGTAGGTGATGATCCCGGTCTTCACGTCATCCTTGTTCGGCAGGCCCAAGTGCTCCTTCGGTGTCACGTAGCAGAGCATCGCGCAACCGAACCAGCCGATCATTGCCGCACCGATACCCGAGGTGATGTGGTCGTAACCCGGGGCGATGTCGGTGGTCAGCGGGCCGAGGGTGTAGAACGGCGCCTCGTCGCAGCACTCCAGCTGCTTGTCCATGTTTTCTTTGATCAACTGCATCGGCACGTGGCCCGGGCCTTCGATCATGCACTGCACATCATGTTTCCAGGCGATCTTGGTCAACTCGCCGAGGGTTTCCAGTTCGCCGAATTGCGCTTCGTCGTTGGCGTCGGCAATCGAGCCCGGACGCAGGCCATCGCCCAGCGAGAAGCTGACGTCGTAGGCCTTCATGATTTCGCAGATTTCGTCGAAGTGGGTGTAGAGGAAGTTCTCTTTGTGGTGCGCCAGGCACCACTTGGCCATGATCGAACCACCACGGGACACGATGCCGGTCACGCGCTTGGCGGTCAGCGGCACGTAGCGCAACAGCACGCCGGCGTGGATGGTGAAGTAGTCGACGCCCTGCTCGGCCTGCTCGATCAGCGTGTCGCGGAACAGCTCCCAGGTCAGGTCTTCAGCGACGCCGTTGACCTTCTCCAGCGCCTGATAGATCGGCACGGTACCGATCGGCACCGGCGAGTTGCGGATGATCCACTCGCGGGTTTCGTGAATGTGTTTGCCGGTGGACAGGTCCATCACGGTGTCCGAGCCCCAGCGAATGCCCCAGGTCAGCTTCGCCACTTCTTCTTCGATGGACGAACCCAGGGCGCTGTTGCCGATGTTGCCGTTGATCTTCACCAGGAAGTTGCGGCCGATGATCATCGGTTCCAGTTCGACGTGGTTGATGTTGGCCGGAATGATCGCGCGGCCGCGGGCGATCTCTTCGCGGACGAACTCAGGGGTGATTTCTTTCGGGATGCTCGCGCCGAAGCTGTGGCCGGCGTGTTGCTGAGTCAACAGGCCGGCAGCACGGGCCTCTTGCAGCTTCATGTTTTCGCGGATGGCGACGTATTCCATCTCGGCGGTGATGATGCCTTTGCGCGCGTAGTGCATCTGGCTGACGTTGGCCCCGGCCTTGGCGCGGCGCGGGTTGTTGACGTGGGCAAAACGCAGTTTGGTCAGCTCCGGATCGGCCAGGCGCTCCTGACCAAAGTTGGAGCTCAGGCCTGGCAGACGCTCGGTGTCGCCACGGTCGTCGATCCACGCCGAACGCACGTCGCCCAGACCTTTGCGCACGTCGATCACCACGTTCGGATCGGTGTACGGGCCCGAGGTGTCGTAGACGGTGACCGGCGCGTTGATTTCGCCGCCGAAGTCGGTCGGCGTCACATCGAGGGTGATTTCGCGCATCGGCACGCGGATGTCCGGGCGCGAGCCCTGAACGTAGACTTTTTGCGAACGGGTGAACGGCTGAACCGACTGCTCATCGACCTTGGCCGAGTCACTCAGGTTGATCGCGTTTTTAGATTTTGTAGTCATCACGGGCTCTCCAGACAGCATCCAGGCAGTGGATTGTCGGAGCAGAACCTGAAAGGCACGGACGCACCAGGAAAGGTGCTGTGCATCGTCGTCGAGCGTTCGATTGTCGAACAATTTCCCGGACGAAGCACAAGAGGACTCGCCGGGTGACGAGAAATCTTGTTCCCTACGCAGGCGCTAACCTGATCAGGTTCAACGGGATCCGAAATTATTCGATCTCAGCCTCATAGCAAGGCACCCCGACAAGAACCCGGCCAGTCTAGACACAACCGGCAAAGAACGCCAACACCGCGGCAAACACCATGATGAATGGCGCAATTACCGGGACTTGCAGGATTGTTGCCGCACGTTTGCACAACTACACTCGCTGTGCCCTGCGCACCTTGACGCTGTCGGGGCCGCGCCGTAGCCTTGGCGCGCACATTATTTTCGTAATATTTTTGCTAGGGATCGCCTCATGCTGCGCAAACTTTCACTGGCTCTTGCCGTGTCTTGTGCGTCCAACGCAATGGCCTGGGCAGCAGAAGCGCCCTTGTCGACCAAGACCGATCTGGTCAGCGTCTATCAGGAAGCCGTCGACAACAACGCCGATCTGGCCGCCGCCCGCGCCCAGTACGGCGCGCAGAAAGAAGTGGTGCCGCAGGCCCGTGCCGGCTTGCTGCCGAACCTGTCCGGCGGCGCCGAAGTGGCGGACGTGCGCACCTCGATCGACCAGCCTTCAGCCATTGCCAATCGCAGCGCGCATTCCTATCAGGCGACCCTGGCCCAGCCCTTGTTCCGTGCCGACCGCTGGTTCCAGTACCAGGCCGCCAAGGACGTCAACGAACAGGCCGCCCTGCAACTCTCGGCCAGCGAACAGAACCTGATCCTGCAATCAGCCGAAAGCTACTTCAACGTGCTGCGCAGTCAGGACAACCTGGCTTCGACCAAGGCAGAAGAAGCCGCGTTCAAGCGTCAGCTCGACCAGTCCAACGAGCGCTTCGATGTCGGCCTGTCGGACAAGACCGACGTCCTGCAATCACAAGCCAGCTACGACACCGCGCGTGCCAACCGGATCGTTGCCCAGCGTCAGGTCGACGATGCCTTCGAAGCGCTGATCACCCTGACCAACCGTCAGTACAACTCGATTCAGGGCATCGTCCATACGTTGCCGATCCTGCCGCCGACACCCAACGACGCCAAGGCCTGGGTCGACACCGCCGCCAAACAGAACCTCAATCTGCTGGCGAGCAACTTTGCGGTCAGCTCCGCCGAACAGACCCTCAAGCAGCGCAAGGCCGGCCACTTGCCGACCCTCGACGCCGTGGCCAAATACGAAAAGGGTGACAACGACGCCCTCGGCTTCGCCAACCCTAACGCCTTCGGCACGCCGTACGGTGGCAACGTCGATCAACGCACGCTGGCGTTACAACTGAACATTCCGATCTACAGCGGCGGGCTGACCAGTTCGCAAGTGCGCCAGTCCTATGCGCAACTGGATCAGAGCGAACAGCAGCGCGAAGCCCTGCGCCGGCAGATCGTCGAAAACACCCGCAACCTGCACCGCGCGGTGAACACCGATGTCGAGCAGGTACAGGCGCGGCGCCAGTCGATCATTTCCAACCAGAGCGCGGTGGAGGCCACGGAAATCGGTTATCAGGTGGGGACGCGCAACATCGTCGACGTGCTCGATGCTCAGCGCCAGCTGTACACCTCGGTGCGCAACTACAACAACACCCGTTACGACTACATCCTCGACAACCTGCGCTTGAAGCAGGCGGCGGGGACGTTGAATCCGGGTGATCTGGAAGACCTGCGACGTTATTTGAAGGCCGACTACAACCCGGACAAGGACTTCCTCCCGCCGGATCTGGCCAAAGCCGCCGAAGCACAGCTCAAGGCACGGCCGTAAACAGAAAACAAGATACCTGTGGCGAGGGAGCTTGCTCCCGCTCGGCTGCGCAGCAGTCGTAAACCTGGCGACTCGATGTCTCTGGGCTTGGGGCAGCTGCGCTGCCCAACGGGAGCAAGCTCCCTCGCCACAGGGGTTGAGTGCAAATCAGCGAATCAACCGGCCCAGCCCATCCAGCAGCCGCTGCAACGCTCCCTGATTACGGCGCATCACCGCCAGTCCAGCCTCGGCCATGCGCTGGGCATCGCGCGGCAATTCGAACAGGCGCTGCACTTCCACCGCCAGCCCTTCGGCATCATCCACTTCGGCCAACGCCCCGGCCTCGCGCAACTGCGCGGCGATGTCGAGGAAGTTGAACAGGTGCGGGCCACTGATGACCGGTTTGGCCAGTGCCGCCGGCTCCAGCAGATTGTGCCCGCCGTTGGGCACCAGGCTGCCACCGACAAAGGCGCTGTCGGCCAGTGCATAGAGAAACAGCAACTCGCCCATGGTGTCGCCGAGCAGCACCGAAGTGTCCGCCTCGACATTGGCACCGGTGGAACGACGCACCGTGGCAAAGCCTTCGCGCTGGCACAACTCGAACACCGAATTGAAACGCTCGGGATGACGCGGCACCAGAATCAGCAGCGCATTCGGGTAATTCGCCAGCAGGCGACGATGGGCGTCGAGCACCACTTCGTCTTCGCCTTCGTGGGTGCTGGCGGCGATCCACACCGGGCGTTCCAGCGCATGCCATTGGCCGCGCAACTCATGGGCGCGCTGCAGCAGTTGCGGGTCGATGGTCAGGTCGAACTTGATCGAGCCGGTGACCTCGACCGTCTGCGGGCGCGCGCCGAGATCTCGGAAGCGCTGGGCTTCAGCCTCGGTCTGCACCGCGAAAAAACTCATTTCAGCGAGCATCGGCGCGGTCAGCTTGCTGAAGCGCCCATAGCCCCGCGCCGAACGCTCGGACAAACGACCGTTAGCCAGCGCCACCGGTATCCCGCGTTTGGCGCACTGATGAATGTGGTTGGGCCACAGTTCGGTTTCCATGATCACCGCGAGTTTCGGTTTGGCGTGATCAAGAAAACGCGCCGCTGCGCACGGCAAGTCGTATGGCAGATAGCAATGCTGGATGCGCGGCTCGCTGGCGAACAGTGCCTGTATCCGCTCCGATCCGGTCGGGGTCATGCAGGTCACGGTGATCGGCAGCTGTGGATAACGTTGCAGCAAGGCGCGAATCATCGGTGCAGCAGCGATACTCTCTCCCACCGATACCGCATGCACCCAGATGCCTCCGGGTCGCAGTGACGGCATGCCATAAGAGAAGCGCTCGCCAATCCGTTTGGCATACGCCGGAGCCTTGCGCGAGCGCAGCCACAGCCGAATCGCCACCAATGGCAGCCCCAGGTAAAACAGCGCGGTGTAGAGAGTTCTATTCATGGCGGCGGAGTTTATCGACTTTTGTCGCCGATCGCCCGCAAGTGCACGGCAAAACGTTCCGCCAGCCACCTTGCGGCAGGGCCGAGAGGTTCGTCGCGGCGCCAGACCAGTTCCACCACCAGCGCCGGCGGGGTCCATTCACTGTCCAGCTCAACCATCAGGCCCTGATAGGTCGAATACTGCACCACATGCCGGGGCAGCCACGCCCAGCCAAGATCCCGCACCAGCCATTCGGCCATCACATAGAAACTGTCGGCACGCCACACCTGCGGGCTAGCCGGTTCGTTGCCGGGGTAGACGCTGGTTTGCGTCGACATCAGCAATTGCCGATGCTGCGCCAGCTGCTGGCAGGTGACGTAGGACTGCGTCGCCAACGGATGATTGATGCCGCAGACGGTGACCATTTCCACCCGCCCCAAGACCCGACGTTCCAGCGCTTCGGGGATTTCATCGTGATAGAACAGCAGGCCCAGATCGGCACGGCGTTCGACCAGTTTGCGCGCCACTTCGCCTTGGGCGGCGCTGGTCAGTTGCACTTCGAGGCTGGGAAATTGCCCGGCCAGCGCATCGAAGCTTTCCACCAGTGCCTGATAAGGCATGGCCTCGTCCTGGGCCACGCGCAACTGCGCTTCCTGACCGCGCATCATCGCCATCGCCCGACCGTTCAGACGCTCGCATTGACGCAACACTTCTCGCGCCTCTTCGAGCAGCGCCTCGCCGGCTTCGGTGAGTCGGGGCTGGCGACCACTGCTACGCTCGAACAGGCTGACGCCCAGATCATCTTCCAGCAGGGCAATCGCGCTGCTGATCGCTGACTGCGCCTTGCGCTGCTGGCGTGCTACGGCGGAGAACGAGCGCTGTTCGGCGACGCTGACGAAGGCGCGCAATTGTTCCAGATTCCACTGGGTATTCATCGATCGACCCATCTTCAAAACAGATAGGTAATGACTTTACCGCATCTGGCGAATCACTAGAATGCCGCCTCAGCAAGCAACGTTTTACATGAGGATCTACACATGAACGCCTACGCCTTCCTGGCTATCGCCATCTGCGCCGAAGTGATCGCCACCGTTTCGATGAAAGCGGTCAAAGGCTTGAGCACCCCGCTGCCGCTGATTCTGGTGATCGTCGGCTACGGGATCGCCTTCTGGATGCTGACCCTCGTTGTCCGCACCGTGCCGGTGGGTGTCGCCTACGCCGTGTGGGCGGGCATGGGCATCGTCATGGTCAGCGTCGCGGCGCTGTTCATTTATGGGCAGAAACTGGACGTGCCAGCGATGCTCGGGATGGCGCTGATCGTGCTCGGTGTGGTGGTCATCCAGTTGTTCTCCAAGACCGCAGGGCATTGAAGAAAAAGATCGCAGCCTTCGGCAGCTCCTACATTGGAATGCATATCCCTGTAGAAGCTGCCGAAGGCTGCGATCTTTTTTCGCCTCTGAGCTCCGATCTCCGAGTCTGTATACTGCGCCCTCGTCTTGAACACTGAGGTCGTTGCATGCCATCCGTTATTTCCACCGACGTGCTGATTGTCGGCGCTGGTGTCGCCGGCCTCTGGCTGAACGCGCGCCTGCGCCGCCAGGGTTTTTCGACCGTGCTGGTGGAAAGCGCCAGCCTCGGCGGCGGGCAGAGTGTGAAGTCCCAAGGCATCATCCACGGTGGCGCCAAATACGCGCTGCACGGTGCACTGACCGGCGCCTCGGAAGCCATCGCCGACATGCCGCGCCGCTGGCGTGAGGCGCTGGCCGGCAACGGCGAGCTGGACCTGTCCGGCGTGCGCGTGCTGTCCGAAGCGCATTACCTGTGGTCGCCCGGCACCCTCGCCGGCAACCTCACCAGTTTCTTCGCCAGTAAAGCCGTGCGTGGCCGAGTCGATCAGGTCAAGGGCGATCAACTGCCGCCGGCCCTGCAAGACAAGCGCTTCAAGGGCAAGGTCTATCGCCTCGCCGAACTGGTGGTCGACGTACCGAGCCTGATCCAGCGCCTGGCCGATCTGGCCGGTGACGGCCTGCTCGCCGGGCAAAACATCGAGCCGCTGTTGGAAGCCGGTGTGCTGGTCGGTCTGAAAGTCGACGGCCGCGAGATTCGTGCCCAGCGCATCGTGCTCAGCGCAGGGGCCGGCACCGCGCAGTTGCTGGAAGACCTGGGCCTGACCCAACCGGCGATGCAACGCCGACCGCTGCACATGATCATCGCCAAAGGCCCAAGCCTGAAGCCGTTGTACGCCCATTGCCTGGGTGGCGGCACCAAGCCGCGCATCACCGTCACGACTCACCCGGCCGCTGATGGCAACTGGGTCTGGTACCTGGGCGGCGACATTGCCGAAAGCGATGGTGTGGCCCGCGAGCCTGCCGAACAGATCGCCACCGCGCAGAAAGAACTCGGCCAATTGCTGCCGTGGATCGACCTGAGCCAGGTGCAATGGGCGACCTTGCGGGTGGATCGCGCCGAGCCGCTGCAAACCGGCCTGACTCGCCCGGACAACGCTTTCCTTGCCGAGCAGGGTCGCCTGCTGGTGGGCTGGCCGACCAAACTGGCGCTGGCACCGGACTTTGCCGACCGGGTCATCGCCTCACTGGAGCGCGACGGCATTCAGCCGCAACCTGCCGAAGCATTGCCGGCGCTGCCAAAACCACCGATGGGCGTACCGGCCTGGGAGCAATTGTTGCCATGAGCGTAGCGACCCTGCACGAACTGCATCGCCCGCTGGGCAGCACCGGCCTGCTGGTGTCCCCGCTGGGCCTGGGCACGGTCAAGCTGGGCCGCGACCAGGGCGTGAAATACCCCAACGGTTTCCAGATCCCCGACGATGACGCGGCACGCTTGCTGCTCAATCAGGCCAAAGGTTTGGGCATCAACCTGATCGACACTGCCCCGGCTTATGGCCGCAGCGAAGAACGCCTCGGCCCGTTGCTGCGCGGCCAGCGGCAGGACTGGGTGATCGTCAGCAAGGTCGGTGAAGAGTTTGCCGACGGCCTGTCGCGCCATGACTTCAGTGCGGCGCATACACGGATGTCGGTCGAGCGTAGCCTGCAACGTCTTGAAACCGATTTTATCGACCTGGTGCTGGTGCACTCCGACGGCAACGATCTGGCGATCCTTGAGCACGAAGAGGTCTACGCCACCCTTGCCGCACTCAAGGCCGAGGGCAAGATTCGCGGGTTCGGTTTCTCCGGCAAAACCGTCGAAGGCGGGCTCAAGGCGCTGGAGCAAGGGGACTGCGCGATGGTCACCTACAATCTGAACGAACAGAGCGAGAAGGCAGTCATTGACTATGCTGCTGCCCACGGCAAAGCCATTCTGGTGAAGAAGGCCCTGGCCAGCGGCCATGTGTGCCTGAGCCCCGGCGTGGATCCGGTACGCGCCAGCTTCGAGCTGTTGTTCCAGCAGCCCGGCGTGGCCAGTGCTATTGTCGGGACGATCAATCCGCTGCACCTCGCCCATAACGTTGCGACCGTTGCCCAGGTCCTTTGTGGTCACTGACGCCGCCCCGCGGCCTTAAGCAGGAGCCGACATGCCGCGTACGCTCATCAGAAAGAACCCGAGCAACTTCAAGACACTGCCGCTGTTCGTCGAGGCCACGCCCGAGGGTCTGAGCTATCAGAGCGTCGGCATGCCGCTGAATTTCGCCCAGACCTTGCAGCGGCGCAAACCGGTGAGCGTGGCGGATGCCGAGCGTTTCGCGGTAGAGCTGGCCAACCTCGGAGTCTCGGTGCGCCTGACCCTGCATTGGCAGAATCGCGACTACTGGGTGCTGGTGCGCCAGCGTCGGCAGGATCGCGGCGACGTGGTGCTCAAGCTGATTTCCGGTTACGTGCCAGCCCATGAGCTGAACATCCCGCTGCACACCGCGATTCAAGAGATTGCCGAAGAGTGCCTGCTGGAAACCCCGGAGGGCTGGCTCGGCGGGCGATTCAACGACACGTGGCTGCCCGCGCCCTACTCGTCCGCCCTGCATTATCGCGAAGCGCTGCCGTTTCGCCTGACGCCGTTGTCCGGCTCGGCGCGGCCGGTGCGCTGCGCCAATCTGCAATTGCTCGAACGGCCCCGGGCCTATGTGCATTTGCCCACCGCGTCGCTGCAACTGATCTACGACCTGCGCCTGGAAGTACCAAAAGAAGCCAAATCGCTGAGCCTGTTTCATGTCGATGAGCGGCTGGAGGGTGATCAACTGGTGGCGCGCCTGGACCGCAAGCGTCCGGATCTGTACCTGATGCCGTTGCAGGATGGTGAGCCGCTGGCTGAGCTGTACACCTTGAAGAAAGGTCAGCTGTCTCCGGCCGGCACGCGCGGTCTGTATCTGGCCGAAAGTTTTGCCAGACAGGATGGCTGGCTGGTACGCGAGGAGCGGATTCGCTGGAAGGACTGGCTGCGCCAGCAAGGCCTGACGCCGCCGGAGAAACCCACGGGCCTGGCGCGATTGCGCGGCAAGGCGAAGCAACTGCTGAAGAAGATCGTACCGCGCAAGAAAGTCAGTTCCTGAAACGCAAAGGATCGCCGCTTGCGGCAGCTCCTGCAGGGAAGCGCATTCCAATGCAGGAGCTGCCGCAGGCGGCGATCTTTTTAGCTTGAATCAGTGACCGCGAATTTTCTCCACGATCGCCGTGGTCGAGCTGTTTTCCACCAGCCCCAGCACTTTCACCGTGCCGCCGTAAGCTTTGACGATGTCGGCGCCGACCACCTGGTCGATACCGTAATCACCACCCTTGACCAACACATCCGGTTTGACTTCGCGCAGCAGGTTTTCCGGGGTGCCTTCCGGGAAGCTGATCACCCAGTCCACCGCGCCGAGGCCGGCGAGGACCGCCATGCGGCGGTCGACACTGTTGATCGGACGCCCCGGCCCTTTCAGGCGGCTGACCGAGGCGTCATCGTTGATCGCCACGATCAGACGGTCGCCCTGGGCGCGCGCCTGCTCGAGGTAGGTCACGTGCCCGGCATGCAGAATGTCGAAGCAGCCGTTGGTGAAGACGATGCGCTCGTTATGCGCACGGGCATCGGCCACTGCCAGTACCAGTTGCTCCAGCCCCAGCACACCGCGTTCCGAACCTTCTTCACGCTGGATCGCGCGACGCAGTTCCGGAGCGCTGATTGCTGCAGTACCGAGCTTGCCGACCACAATACCGGCGGCCAGGTTGGCCAGCGCCACCGCGTGCGGCAGTTCTTCACCGGCAGCAATTGCCGCCGCGAGGGTGGAAATCACCGTATCACCGGCACCGGTCACATCGAACACTTCACGGGCACGGGCCGGCAGGTGCAACGCCGGATGCTCCGGACGCAGCAGGGTCATGCCGTGTTCGCCACGGGTGACCAGCAGCGCGCCAAGTTCGAGATCGTGCATCAGGGCGGCGCCCTTGCTCACCAGCTCGTGCTCATCGGCGCAACCACCGACGATGGCTTCGAATTCGCTGAGGTTCGGCGTGATCAGGCTGGCGCCACGGTAAATCGAAAAATCCTTGCCCTTGGGATCGGCCAGCACCGGAATGCCTTTGGCCCGGGCCGCCTGAATCAGGGCCTGATGGTTCTTCAGCGCGCCTTTGCCGTAGTCCGACAGCACCAGCACTTTGATGCCCTCGAGCAGATCATCGACCTGCGAGGCCAGGGCCAGCGCATCGGTGGCAAACGGTTCTTCGAAGTCGATACGCAGCAATTGCTGGTGCCGGCTCATGACCCGCAGTTTGACGATGGTCGGCTGATGCGCGATGCGCTGGAACAGGGCACGCACGCCCGCGCCCTTGAGACTGTTGCTCAGGCTGTCGGCGGCTTCGTCATCACCGGTCACACCGACCAGCGACGCCGGCGCACCCAGCGCGGCAATGTTCAAGGCAACGTTGGCAGCACCGCCCGGACGGTCTTCGATTTGCTCGACTTTTACGACCGGAACCGGTGCCTCAGGGGAAATCCGTGAGGTTCCACCATGCCAGTAACGGTCGAGCATGACATCGCCGACCACCAAGACTGGGGCTTGATCGAATCGCGGCATGGACAACTTCATGGAGCAACCCACATACAAAATGAACAGGGGCGCGATATTAACACAGGGTTGGCGCAGGCTTGAGTGCAGCCTGCAACAGGATGAAACAGTCCGTTACTTTGCTCATTTTTTGAGCACCAGCGCCGCCAGTTGCTCACAGGATTCGGACAACTCCAGCGTCTCGGTGTCGATCTGCCACTCAGCTGCCAATGGCGCTTCGTAAGGACTGTCCACGCCCGTAAAGTGCGTGATCCGACCTTCCCGCACGGCCTGATACAACCCTTTCGGATCGCGACGGGCGCAGACTTCGAGCGAAGTGCTGACGTGCACTTCGATGAAATCACCCTGGGCAAACAACCTGCGCGCAGCATCGCGTTCGGCGCGAAACGGCGAAATGGCCGCAACGATCACTATCAGCCCGGCGTCGACCATCAACCGTGCTACCTCGGCCATGCGCCGGGTATTTTCCCGGCGGCAGGCGTTGCTCATGCCCAGGTCGCGACACAGGCCATTGCGCACATTGTCGCCATCGAGCAGAAAGGTGTGCAGACCCGACGCATGCAGGTGCAGTTCGAGGGCATTGGCCAAGGTTGACTTACCGGCGCCGGAAAATCCGGTCAGCCACAGGCAGCGTGGGCGTTGCGCCTTGAGCGCTGCACGGGCCTGATGTGACAACGCCAGACCGTAAGGCCGAATGGCCGGGGCTTGCATCGGCATTGACAGGAACTCATTCATAACCGAGCAACTCGTAATCACGCTGATAAACCCGACGCACCAGACGCCGGGTGCGCACCGTACAGAACTCCCGCGCCGGCATCGTTTGCCTTTCCCGCGAGCCGTTGACGTGAGGCAACTCGCCAGTCAGCCGCAACTGTTCGCAAACCAGACGAAAATCCCGCGCCAGATGCTCCTGATAACCGATGAAGTCCAGCGCCAGATGCCCCAGCGAATCGGTAAGAAAGTCGGTCTGTGCCGCAAAGTGCAATTGCCGGGCAATCGTTTCCGGATGCAGCCAGCGTGCGACAAAATCGTCGAAATCCCGGTACTGCCGCACCAACTGCTGCGCCGAATGGTCACGCGCGCTCAACTCGTTGCCACGCAAAAAGGCGTAGGCCGAATAGGCGCGCTCGAGTGGGTCGCGGACAAAGGCGAACTTGAAGGCGTTGGCGAACTGCTCGGGGAATTGCTCTTCGTACCAGTACAACGGCAAGTGCCCGGGACGCCAGCCGTCGAACAACGCCGTGCAAACGCTGCTGCCGGCACATTTCGGGACATGGATGAACAGGCAGGAGCGCTGCTGGAAGGGCTGGGGAAACGTCAGGTTGGCCGACATCGACTTGTTCACCACCTGCCGATCGACCACCGACAGGCGCCCGAGCAGAAAGGCTCGCTGCGGCTTGGGCAGCAGTTTCCAGAGATAGCGTTGCAACATGAAAGCACCCGCGCGACGGGGATGGCCCCCTCGATAAAAGTCAGAGTTCAGTGAGGAACCTTAACAAGCGCGGTGTCCGGATTTATTCCGGTTTGGTCAAGAAGGGTAAAGGTCTGGATACAAACGACTGTGGGAGCGAGCCTGCTCGCGATAGCGGGTGAACATGCGACACGGACGTCGTCTGTTGCAGTGCTTTCGCGAGCAGGCTCGCTCCCACAGGGCAGGGCCTGGAATCAGGCGATATCTTCGGCCGGCGCATCCAGGCCCATGGCGTTGAGGCGCGCGTAGTAACCATTTTGCGCCAGCAACTGATCATGGGTACCACGCTCGACAATCCGCCCCTGATCCATGACCAGAATCAGATCGGCCTTCTCGATGGTCGACAGACGGTGGGCGATCACCAGTGTGGTGCGACCCTTCATCACCTGATCCAGCGCGGCCTGAATATGTCGTTCGGATTCGGTGTCGAGCGCGGAAGTAGCCTCGTCGAGAATCAGCAGCGGAGCATTCTTGAGCAGCGCGCGGGCAATTGCCAGACGCTGGCGCTGGCCACCGGAAAGCAAGACGCCGTTCTCGCCGACCTGAGTGTCGAGGCCTTGCGGCAGTTGCGATATGAAGTCCATTGCGTAGGCATCACGCGCGGCTTTCTCGATGTCTTCACGTGGCGCGCCGGCCAGATCGCCATAAGCGATGTTATTGGCCACGGTGTCGCTGAACAGGGTGACGTGCTGGGTCACCTGGGCGATATGACGGCGCAGATTGAGCAGCTTGTATTGCTCGATTTCCACATCGTCGATAAGGATTTCGCCCTTGTCGTGGTGATAGAAACGTGGAATCAGGTTGGCCAGCGTTGATTTGCCGCTGCCGGAGCGGCCGACCAGCGCGACCATCTGTCCCGGCTGGACCGAGAAGCTGATGTCGTCGAGCACCTGACGTTCGGTGCCCGGGTAGGTGAAGCTCAGGTTGCGCACGTCCAGGCGACCGCTCACCGAATCGCGCTCGACGGTGCCCGTATCGACTTCCGGCTCGACGTCCAGTTGCTCGAAGATGCTTTCGGCACCGGCCACGCCTTTCTGGATGGTCGAGCTGACTTCGGACAATTGACGGATCGGCTTGGGCAGCAGACCTGCCAGGGTGATGTAGGCGACCATGTCACCGGCCGAGGCGTCACCGCGCAGGAACAGCACGAGGAACATCAGCACCGCCATGGCGGTGTAGATCACCAGTTGCAGCATCGGCGTGTAGATCGCGCCGGTACGGGTCATGCGCAGTTGCTTGTCGGTATTGCTCTGGCTGGCGTTGAGGAAACGTTGCTCTTCGTAAGCCTCGCCGCCGAAGCTGCGCACCACGCGATAACCCTGGATGGTTTCCGAGGCCACATGCGTGACATCGCCCATCGCCAGCTGGATCTTCTTGCTCTGCTTGCGGAATTTCTTGCTGGCGGTGCGCACCATTACGGCGATGAGCGGCAGGATCGCGACCATCACCAGGGTCAGCTTCCAGTTCATGAACAGCAGCGAGGCAAACAGGAAGATCACCGTCATGCCTTCACGGATTACGACCTTGATCGCATCTGTTGCCGCCCCCGTGACCATGGTCACGTTGAAGGTGATACGCGAAATCAGATGACCGGAGTTATGCTTGTCGAAATAGCGGTTAGGCAGTACCAGCAGGTTGTTGAACAACTGCACGCGCAAGTCATGCACAAGCCCGAGGGAAACCTTGGCCAGGAAGTAGTTGCCCAGATACGAGCCCAGCCCCTGCCACGCAGCGATGAGAATGATCAGCAGCGGTACGGCCTGCAGCAGTTGCAGGTCACGCAGGTAAGGCACGGAGGGAAACAGCACCGCTTCAGGATTGGACAGGCCATCGACAAAGTACTTGAGGATGTAGCCGAGCATCGGCTGCGTCGAGGCGAAAATCAGAAAGCCGACGATGCTGATCAGGAACAGACTGATGTACGGCCGGACGTAGCCGAGCAGGCGGAAGTAGATTTTCAAGCTCGAAGGGCTTGCGGCGGGACTGGAGTCGGTCATATCACGCGAAAGTCGATAAAAAGGACGCTGACTTTAGCACAGCTTCTTCAGGGTTCTGGCAATCGGCGAAAGGCTGTTATTGTTATGCACCTTTTCTGCATCAAATAGCCATCACTCGAATGGTCGATCAACCTCAGGAATGAATCTCACAGCATGCAACTTCGCGGCTTCAGCGGTACGTCCAATCGAGTTTTCGATTTCATTAGCCTGTGGATACTCCCCACCGGTTATTTCCTGCTCCTGTGCGCGCTGTTCTTTTTGCCGGGCCGAAGCCTTCATCACAAGTTGTTCTACGGGCTGTTCAGCATCCCGACACTGATCGCACTGTGCCTGCGCCCGCGTGAGCTCAAGGAGCTGCTGCGCGAGCCGATTTTCATCGCGGCCCTGCTGTTCGCTGCGTGGGCGTTGCTCAGCCTCGCCTGGGGGCCAGGCGGCGAGCCGCTCGGCGGAATGTTCAAGCCGCCACTGCATACCTTGCTGCTGTTTGCCGGCTGCTACCTGTTGGTGCGCTACCGCGCCGACATCCTGCAACCTTTGCTGTTCGGCGCAGCGCTGGTCGCCCTGATTGCAACCACCATTTTCCTGTTCATGTTCGCCCGGATCTATGAACCGGGGATGCGCCTGATTGGCGGCGGCGCCTTCGATAATCCGCTGCTCAGCTCTCACCTGTTCGGGTTCTTCAGCGCCTACTGGCTGAGCGTGACCATGACCTGCAAGCGCCGCCAGATGATGTGGCTCAGCGTCCCGGCGATGGCCGTCATGTTCATGGCGGTGATCGGCACCGGCTCCAGAACGCCGCTGGTAGCACTGACCATGGCCGCGTTGTGGCTGTGTTTCATTTGCTGGAACCGACGTTCGGTAGGGTTATTGATCGCGCTGGCGCTGAGCGGCGCGACCGTTCTGACCCTGTTTGCGCAGATGATCATTGAACGTGGCGATTCCTACCGCCTGGAAATCTGGCAAAAAGTGCTGCACATGATTGCTGATCACCCCTGGATCGGCCATGGCTACAGCGCCAGCCTTTCCGTTGACCCCGGCAACGGTGTCAGTTTTCAGGAGCCGCACAGTTTTGTCCTGGGGGTCCTGTACTACGTCGGTATCATCGGCCTGCTGCCATGGCTGTTTTTCCTGCTATGGGGTCTGCTGAGCAGCTGGCGTCAGCGTGTACAGCCCATGCTGATCATTGCTTCGACCTGGCTGATATTCGGTATCGGCGCAGGCCTGACAGAAGGTGGCGGGATCATTTCGCGGCCCAAGGAGCACTGGTTCCTGCTGTGGATCCCGCTGGCACTGATCGCGGCGCTGAGCATCAATCAACGCGCGCGTCGGCTGTTGACCCTGCCCGTGCAAAAGCTGTCGGTGACAGGCCTTGAGCAATTGAGCCGCGAAGCCCGGATCATCGAAGAAGACGGCCTGGGCCCGAAAGTCCTGTGCCTGAGCGATGGCAGCTTCCTCAAACTGTTCCGTCGTCGCCGCTGGTACACCTCCGGCAGTTTCAACCCCTACTCCGAGCGGTTCGCAGTCAACAGCGAACAACTGCGCCAGATGGGGATTCCCACCCCGCAAGTATTGAACGTTTACCGTCTCGATGATGGCAGCAGTGCCGTGCATTACGCACCGTTGCCTGGCCACACCCTGCGTCAGGTGCTGCAGAGCATTACCGCCCCGGCGGTGCGTCAGGCGTTGATCGAACGCTTCGGCAAATTCATGGCGCAATTGCATGAGAAAGGCGTGTACTTCCGTTCGCTGCACCTGGGCAACGTACTGGTACTGGAAGATGGCGAGTTCGGCTTGATTGATCTGGCCGACCTGCGCATCTTCCCGACCCCGCTCAGCCTTTCGATGCGTCAACGCAATTTGCGTCATATGCAAC
Source organism: Pseudomonas sp. W15Feb9B (assembly GCF_000828175.1). Classification (NCBI taxonomy): domain Bacteria; kingdom Pseudomonadati; phylum Pseudomonadota; class Gammaproteobacteria; order Pseudomonadales; family Pseudomonadaceae; genus Pseudomonas; species Pseudomonas sp. W15Feb9B. The sequence goes on from NZ_JTKF01000008.1 coordinate 122,590, forward strand.
GTTACACTGTCGACAAACGCTGGCTGTTCGAGGATCACCTCGATGCCCTGCTCCAGGGATACGCTGTGACGGCGTCCAAATCCGCAGTTGAAAACCTGCACAGGCAAGTGCTGGCCGGCAACGCCCCGGCCCGAGTTCAGTGATGATCGAAACCAATCCTCTTATTGCGCTGGCAGCCTACCTGCTGGCCATCGTCACCTCCGCGCTCCTGTTGCGCGCGGTGCCGAAAATTGCTCGGCACCTGCAGCATTCCGGCGAAAGCCGCTATGCGAGCATCGACGGTCTGCGCGGCTATCTGGCGTTTGGTGTGTTTGTGCACCATTCGATCATTACCTGGATCTTCTTGCGCACCGGCGTGATCGACTTCCCACCGAGCAACTTCTATTCGATGCTGGGCCAGGGCAGCGTCGCGCTGTTCTTCATGATCACCGGGTTCCTGTTCTGGAGCCGCTTGCTCGCGCAAGGCCGCAACCATGACTGGCTGGCGTTCGGCGTCTCACGGGTATTTCGTCTGTACCCGCTGTACCTGCCATTGATGGCGCTGGTGTTCGTCTCGGTCTTCCACTTGCAGAGCTGGCAGCTGAAAGAGCCGGGGCTGGAAGTGCTCAAGCAGGTTCTCGCCTGGCTGACGTTCGACCGCCCGGACATCAACCAGTACCGACACTCCGGCATGCTGATATCCAACGTCACCTGGACGCTGGCCTATGAGGTGTTTTTCTACCTGGCACTGCCACTCGCCGGACTGGTGTTCATCTACCGCGGCAGTTGGTTGCAAGTGGTGCTGTGCCTGATCGGCATCTACGCGCTGTACCAGATCATCGGTTGGGAGCATTCGCTGAAGAAGCACTTTCTGGCGAGCTTCCTCGGCGGTATCGCCGCCGCGTACTGGATTCGCCGCCCGGCGCTCGTGGCATGGAGCCAGTCACGCCTGGCGAGCATCATCGCCGTGCTCGCGCTGGTGATTGCGTTCACCGCGTTCAGTCGGGCGTTCAAGACTGCGCCGCTGTTTTTGCTGACGCTGTTTTTCGTGATCGTGGCGTCAGGCAACAGCCTGTTCGGCGCGCTGAAACCACGCAGCATTCGCTGGCTCGGCGAAATCAGCTACAGCACTTACCTGCTGCACGGTTTCGTCCTGTGGCTGATGGTGCAACGGCTGCCGCTGCTGCTGGATATCGATGCGCGGGAAACTTCGGTGTACCTGCCCCTGGTGGCGATCTGCACCTGCCTGCTGATTCTGATCAGCAGCGTGACCTTCCTCTATATCGAGCAACCAGGCATGGCTTCCGGAAAGAAGGTTGTGCATTGGTTGCGCCAGCGCCAGAAGGGCGAAAAGCGCCTGCCGGAGAAAGTCGCTCGCTGAGTGCGAGCGACCATGACCTCAGTCCTTTTCCAGCGGAGAAAAGAGCAAACGCCCCAAGCCGCGCCAGGTCTTCTTGTTCCAGGCCTTGAACGGGATCTGTGCCAGCAGTTCGCGGGCCAGCTTGCGATTGCGGTTGGCGGTCTTGAGGAACATCGAGTTCAGCGCCTTGAAGCGTACTTCGTCATACAGCGGATGATCGCTGAACAGCGCATAGGTGCGCAGAATGTTCTCGATCATGAAGCGATGGTTCTTGTACGAGTTGGTGGCGTGCTTGCGGTAACGCGCCATCACCACGTTCAAACCGTCAATGAAGTAACCGGCGCGGGTCACCTTCAGCTCGATGTACAGATCCTCAAGGCGAATCGTCGGATCGAACCCACCCACCTTGTCCAGCGCCTCACGCCGGATCATCAGTGTTGGCGCCGGTGGATACGGCTTGCGCTCAAGGAACATATCGTCGAAATCCAGACGGCGGAACGGTACGTCGCGGCGCTGACGCTTCTCCGGGTAAAGGCTGCCATCGGCGTGCATCAATTCGATGTTGCCGGCGCAGATCCCGACTTCGGGCTTGCCGGCCATGTACGCCACCTGGGTGGCGATTCTCTCCGGGTACATGATGTCGTCGGAGCCGAATGGCACGATCAGGCTGCCCTTCGAACGGGCGATAGCGCCATTGAGGGTATTGGTCAGGCCCTGATTCTGCTGCACACGAAAATCGAAACCGTACTGCGCCTGCAACGCGCTGATGCGTTCGACACTGTCGTCCTTCGAGCCATCATCGACCACCAGCAGCTCAATGTTCTTGTAGGTCTGATTGAGGACACTGAGGATGCTTTCCTCGATATACGGGCCGTGGTTGTACGAGGCGATAATCACGGTGACGAGGGCGTTGGCTTCACTCATGGCTTGTACTTCGCTCACGGCTGCTCCTTGCGGGCCTGTTCCAGGCCAGAATCGATCAAGTCCAGGTATTGCTGACGGAACACCTCGATGTCGTGTTGTTCTTGCAGGTAGCGATAAGCCTGCTCGCCCTTGGCCTTGAGTTCTTCATCCGATAGCGCGAGGTAGTTGTCCAGCGCGGCGACCAGACTCGGTACATCCTTGGGTGTAATCGCCAAGCCACCGGCGCCTTCGATCAGCGGCAACATGGCCGGCACATTCGAGGCGATCACCGGCAGGTGTCCGCTCATGCCTTCGAGCAACGCCAGACCGAGGCCCTCGGCCAGCGACGGCATGGTCCAGATGTCGAACGCACGCACGTATTGCAGGGCGTTTTCCTTGAAGCCCAGCAAGTGCGCACGCCCGCTCAGGCCCAGTTGTTCGATCTCGGCCGCCAGCGGAGCCTGCAGGCGCCCTGCTCCGATGATCGCCAATTGAGTGTTCGGGTATTTGTCTTTCAGTGCAGCGAACGCCTGCAGCAGATAAGTGTGCCCCTTGACCGACACCAACCGCCCCAGCGCGCCAATCAAACGCACATTCGGGTCGAGGCCCAACAGTTCGCGAGCTTTTTCGCGGCTGTGCTGCAAGCCCTCGGCCTGCTCGATGTCGATGGCATTGGTAATGGCGTAGGTGTTCTGGTCGGTGAAGCCGCAGTCGCAATCGAGCAGGTACTGTTTGACCGCCGGTGACACGCCGACGAAGCGCCAGTGCCGATCGATCAGACGCTGGGTCTGACGACGTCGGTAAAAGCGGTCGTATTCGCCGAAACCGTGGGAGATGCCAATGCACAGCGGCACCTTCAACCAGCGGTTGAGCGCCAGCATCATATTCACCGGCTTGAAGCGGTTGCAGATCACCACATCGAACTTTTCCCGACGGCAGAACTTGTACAGCTGCCACATCGCCCGCAGGCGCATGCCTTTGAGCGACTTGTCGGAAAACTCGAAGTACACCGAACGGTCAGCCCGGCTCACCGGCTCGCCCGGCCCCGGTTTGCCGCGCAGGAACGCCGCCGTGACTTCATAGCGATCAGCCGGTAACGCCTTGACGATCTGCTCGGCCAGGTCGGCGAAATCATGGGCTTTGACGTTGTAGTCGGGTTGCAGCTGCAACACCTTGGACCGTTGACTCATGACTCTCCCCGCTGATCGCCCGGTTCACCGTGCTTCAATAACCAGAACAATTCCTGGCGTCTGACCGCTTTTCGAAAAAACTCGTTTTCCCCGTATACCGAGGGTGTCCGCCCGGCGAGCAGGCGCTGAATCACGCGGCGCAGGCGGCGCTTGAATGGCGCCGGTGGTTGCAGGTCATGCATCATGCCCAGCGCCATGGCCTTGTCCCGCTGTTGTTCAAGGGACAGCGACAGGCACAGCGGCTGCATCGGCGCCGCCGCATCGAAGGCCGGCGGCAAGGCAATGCCCTGCCCGGTGTTGCCCATCGGCCAGCGGTCGTTGTCGTGCAAATGGTTGGCGTAACCGAGCAACGTCGGCTGCCAGTCGAGACTTTGGAGCGCTTGCAAAACCGCTTGCTGGGCGCAGATATGATCGGGATGCGGATCAAGGGTCGGGTGCGGCAACACAATCACGTCCGGACGGGCGCGCAGCAGCACTTCACGCAGGTCGGCCAGCAGGTTGTTCCAGGTCGGCGCACCATCGGCGTCGCCCGGCAAGGTGAACGGATTCAACTGGCGAAACAGTCGGGTATCGCTCAGATCCGCTTCGCGCGAGCCCACCGCCTGATTCGGCGCGGCCTGCATCGCCGCCAGTTGCAGGCAGAAGTAACCGAGCTGCACGCAGTGTTCCTGAGGTACGCCGGCCCAACGCGGCACGGCGAGACTGTCCCAGGCACGCAGACGGCCCTTGAGTCGCGCCGCTTCGACCTTGTTCAGGCCCATCTGCTGATAGTGCTCGGCTTCGATCTCGCCTGCGGTCAGGGTGACAATCCAGGCTTCATCGGCCTGACTGTACAAGCCATAGGCCGCCAGTTCGGCGTCGTCGGCGTGTGGTGCAATCACCATCACCCGTTGACGGCGGTAGTCCGGTTGCTCCAGTGCCCACAAAACAGGCTCGCCAGAGACCCGGCAGAAGCGCCCGCGCAAACGCAACTGACCTTGCGACAGGGTTTGTGCCTGACCGCTGAGGTTCAGGTAACGCAGGCCATTGACCCCGCGTTCGAAGGTTTGCGCATCCGGATTCGCCCCGCCGAGCAGTTCGACGCGCGGATCGAGGAAACGTCCCAGCCAAGTGCTTTTAACCTTTACCGCGAGGATCAACGTCGCTTCGTCGACCAGCATCACACCTTCATCCAGACGCAATTGTTCGCCGTTCAGATGCACCTTCGGCTGCGGTGTAAACGGCGGAAAGCTGTACTGGTAATCGTCTTTCGGCGAATAGAACAGGTGATCGGCAAACCACGATTCATGGGCGATCCAGCCGACCACCGCGAGCACCAGCGGCAACCACCACGCGACCAGCACACCGAGCGCAATCAGCACGATCAGGGCGATCAGCAAGGTGACGCGCTTGTTGCGGCGATGACGCTTGAGCAGTTGCTGTTTGCGGCTCATGGGCTGACTCATACGGTGAACACCGGCACGGGATTGCACCAGCGATCCTTGTATTCACGGTCGGCGCGACCGAAGGAAAACCGCAACGGCTTGTTCAGTGCTCGCGCCTGTTCCCAGGCGCTTTGCGTATTGAGGAAGCTCAACACACTGCCAGGGCTGAATTCGCGGGTCTCGGGGTCGACGCCGCCGTTGATGTACTCGACGCTGATCCACTCCGGCGCTTCGACGCGGTACACCAGTTGAATCGCGATCGGCGCATCATTGAGGAAAATCACCGAACCGATCAACAGTTCGCGCAGCAGCTCGATGACCTCGGCCATGCGCGCCGCGCCGGTGGCCGGAAAGCCCCAGCGGCGCTGGAACAGATCACAGTAGATCGCCGCCAGCTCGGCACTGGAAAACTCACTGACCGGGCGCACCAGTCCACCCGCCTCTTCCAGCAGGCGCAGTTCGCGGCGCTGGTTGTAGCGAAACTTCTTCGACAATTCTTCGGGGGTGCGGGCCATGGCCAGTTGTTCGGTCTGCAACTTGAGGCCGCTGAAGCGGTTTTCGTTGAGCGCCGACAGATAGCGTGCGCGATGGCGCAGCGGCGCCTGGGCATCGGCGGCGGCCGGCAGAATCAACTCGGCATTGCCGAGGTCGAACAGGCCTTTCTTGCCGTTGCGCTTGAGCACGTCTTTGGACAGCGCCAAATCACGGCCCCAGGTCGGGATTGCCGCTTTGACTTCGCCGTCCTGCTCCCAGGCCAGATAACGCACCGGGATACCGGCCAGATCCGCCAGGCGTTCGACCACCAGCGGATGGGTCGCGACACTGCCGCCAAAACGCTGCCAGGCGCTGGCATAGGTGGAGGCGTCAACGGGCGACCAGCCACGTTCGCGCCAGCCTTGAAATCGGTTGAGCATCAGCCCCTCGGTGCCAGATCGGTAACTTGCGGCAGACGCCAGAAGGTGTCGCGCACCGCACGGTCGGAGAAACGCTCACGCAGACGATCGAGCATCAGCTCGGCGCACTGCCGGCGTTGCTGATCATCCATACCGGCCAAATGTTGCAGGCCTTGTGCAAGGTGTTCGGCATCGCCCAGCGGGAACAGAATGCCCACGCCTTCGACCACTTCCTTGGCCCCGCCACAGGCAGTGGCGAGTAACGGCACGCCGGCGGCCATGGCTTCGAGCAGCACCATGCCGAACGGTTCGTGATCGGAGCTCAAGGCGAACACATCGAAGGCGCGGAAGTAATTGCGCGCGTCCGGCACCTGACCGAGAAACAGCACCCGGTCACCGATGCCCAGTTCGCGCGCCAGCTCCTTGAGGTCCTGCTCCAGACGGCCCTTGCCGAGAATCACCAGTTGACTGTTGCCCGGCAGACCGGGCAACGCTGCAGCAAAACCGTGCAGCAACGTGGCCTGATCCTTGTCCGGGTGCAGCCGACCGACGTTGCCGACAATGAACGCATCCGCCGCCAGACCGAGGGTCTCGCGAGCCTCGCGGGCTGACACCTGACTGGCCTGCAAGGCCGGCACATCGATGCGGTTGTACAAGGTCTGGATGCGGGTCGACGGCCATCTCGGCAGGCAGCGCCGCATGTCGTCGCGTACTGCGTCGGAGACGCCGAGCAGGCTCAGACGCTTGCGGAAAATGTGCGCGAACAGCTTGCGCGTGCCGCGTTTGTAATCGTCAAACGCGTGGTGCACGCCAATCACCGGCAGCGACGTGCCGAGCAAGGCGATGTAGATCGGCTTGAAGCGATGGGCGATGCAGAAACTGAAATTGCGTGAAGCGGCGATCTTGCGCAGATCACCGATGGCGCCCAGCTTCAGGCCACGAATGGCCTTGGAGCTGTATTCCATGAACAACACTTCATCGGAAGCACACGCTGCGGCCACCTCGCTATCGGCGGCCCCGGTCAGAAAGACCGTGGTCACCCGATAACCGGTGCCCGCGAACAGGCTGGCGTACTGCCGTGCGCAGTCGAGGAACGGCCCGTCATAGCCGTGACAGAACTGCAGCACATGGCGTTCAGCCGAGCGAGTCATAAGCGTTTGCGCCCTCTTTGACCACCAGAATGTCTTCCATGATCAGGTACTGCAGATCGGAGCCGAAGAACATGTTCAGAGCGTCGGTCGGCGAGCAGATCATCGGTTCACCACGACGGTTCAACGAGGTGTTCAACGACACGCCGTTGCCGGTGAGGTTTTCCAGCGCCTTCATCATGTCGTAGTAACGCGGGTTGTATTCGCGCTTGAGGACCTGGGCACGGGACGTGCCGTCTTCGTGGACGACTTCCGGCACGCGGGTCTTCCACTCTTCCGCCACTTCGAAAGTGAAGGTCATGAACGGCGCCGGGTGATCGATCTTGATCATCTGCGGCGCCACGGTGTCGAGCATCGACGGGCAGAAAGGCCTCCAGCGCTCGCGGAACTTGATCTGGTGGTTGATGCGGTCAGCCACGCCGGCCACGCTCGGGCAACCGATGATCGAACGACCGCCCAGTGCACGCGGACCGAACTCCATGCGGCCTTGGAACCAGGCCACCGGGTTGCCATCGACCATGATTTTGGCGATCTGCTCCGGCATGTTGTCGAGCTTGCGCCAGGTTGGCTTGTTCTCGTGACGGGCGCACGCGGCAATCACGTCTTCGTTGCTGTACGACGGGCCGAGGTAGACGTGTTCCATCTTCTCGACCGGCACACCACGGGCGTGGGACACATAGGCCGCGGCACCGACTGCGGTGCCGGCGTCGCCGGATGCAGGCTGTACGAACAGCTCTTTGACGTCGTCACGGGCGATGATTTTCTGGTTGAGCTTGACGTTCAACGCGCAGCCACCGGCGTAGGCCAGCTTGCCGGTTTCCTTGAGCACGTCGCCCAGGTAGTAATCGATCATCTGCAGCGCGATTTTTTCGAACAGTGCCTGGATGCTGGCGGCGTAGTGGATGTACGGCTCGTCGGCGATGTCGCCCTCGCGCTTGGGACCCAGCCACTCGATCAGTTTCGGCGAGAAGTAGTAACCCTTGCCCTTCTCCTTGTAGCGACGCAGGCCGATCACGTTGGCGTAGTCAGTGTTGATCACCAACTCGCCGTTCTCGAAGGAAGCCAGGCGCGAGAAGTCGTATTTGCTGGCGTCGCCGTACGGCGCCATGCCCATGACCTTGAACTCACCGTCGAGCATGTCGAAGCCGAGGAACTCGGTGATCGCGCCGTACAGGCCGCCGAGGGAGTCCGGATCGAAAAATTCCTTGATCTTGTGGATCTTGCCGTTTTCGCCATAGCCGAAGAAGGTCGTGGCGTACTCGCCCTTGCCGTCGATGCCGAGGATCGCGGTTTTCTCTTTGAAACCCGAGCAGTGGTAGGCGCTGGAGGCGTGAGCCAGGTGGTGCTCGACCGGCTCGATCTTGATCTTCTTCGGATCAAAGCCCAGTTGCTCCAGGCACCAGACGATCTTGTTGCGATAACGCTTGTAGCGACGGTTGCCCATCAGGATCGCGTCGAGTGCACGATCCGGGGCGTACCAGTAACGCTTGGCATACTGCCAGCGGGCCTTGCCGAACAGGCTGATCGGGGCGAACGGAATCGCCACCACGTCAACGTCGGACGGCTTGATGCCGGCCTGTTCCAGGCAGAACTTCGCCGATTCGTAGGGCATGCGGTTCTTTGCATGCTTATCGCGGACGAAGCGCTCTTCTTCAGCCGCCGCCACCAGCTTGCCGTCGATGTACAAGGCGGCTGAAGGGTCATGGCTAAGGGCGCCGGACAGGCCAAGAATCGTCAATGCCACAGGGTCTAGCCTCTTTAGTCTGCGTTCAGGCGCGATGCGCCTTGAAAATTGATGTGCCCTCGCACCGGGCGAGAGACAGCTAAAGGGCGGGATTATAGCGTAAAGATGACGGGAATGACCCAGAGGTTAATTGACATGGGGAGAACGCTTTCGCCTTGCCTGAGCGACAGGCTGGCATGCCCACGTTCAGCGCCGTCCCCTCGCACACTTTCTGAAGAGTTTCACTGGCGCATTAGCGATAACAAATATTGTTTAAACACCGCTGGTCGCGACTGTCATTTCTGACAGTAGCCCACAACAAATCATTACGTTTATATCTAGACAGCAGGTATTTCCACTCGCGCATTTGTTATTAACTTCGCATAGGAAAGCAGATAATGAACACACTAACCAACTCTAAAGACTACAACGCCCCCGACCCGACTTTTGGTATTGACGGGAAGGTACTTTTCAAGATTCCAGATACAACAACTTTCGGCTCTTCCATATTACAGACCGATGGAAAAATCCTCAGCGTCACTCGAGCCACATACCAACTGGTGCTCGTGCGACATCTAGACACCGGCGTTGTAGACCGTCTTTTTTGCGATCAGGGAATAAAATACATCGACCTTGTCCCTGGACAATTCATCCAACAAGCATCGATTACCCTGCAGCCCGATGGCAAAGCCGTTATAGCGGGGTCTTTCGGCAATTTAAACGAGCCCCCGCATAAGGCGTATCTGATCAGGGTTCTGCCTGACGGCAAACTTGACGAAACGTTTGGCACGGGTGGCCGACTGATCTTTGAGCGACAGTCCGGATTGGAACAGTTTCACAGTCTTGCAATACAGGACGACCGGAAAATTGTGCTCGTGAGCTCAATTACTTACGGCTTTGATATCGGCACGTTACTTATTCGACGTCTTTGCGATAACGGTGAGCCTGATATCAACTTTGGCACGGATGGAGTCGTGAAGCCCGACAATATTAACATCGGACCAACACTCACATTGGCGCTTGGTAAATTGCTGTTCGCAGGCGCACTAAACAACAAACTGATGTTTACCCGCTACTTGGACAATGGCAAGATTGATCCCGACTTTGGCGACGCTGGAGTTGCCATCATTCCTGTAGAAGGCAGCTCCGCAGTGGGAATCACAGACATTGCACAACAATCGGATGGAAAGATTGTCGCCTCGGGTGTCGCCTACTTTGAGGGCGAGGGTCGGCCTCTGGTAATTCGCATCCATCCAAATGGAAAGCCGGACAATGCGTTTTACGGAGGGAAACCTAACATGGAAGGGTATGATCGCGCAGCCCTGCACTTTGCAGTTGCCATACAGTCCGACAACAAAGTCGTAGCTGCTGGAGCGTCGTTCGGAGATTCCGAGAGATCCAACTTCACGCTGATGCGCTATCTCGAAAATGGAAACGTAGACTCCACCTTTGGTAACGACGGGCGGATCATGACGGACCTTGGAGGGATTGATATGGCCCGTCGCATCCATATACAAAACGACGGCAAGCTTCTGGTAACAGGGGACGTGGTTGCACACCCAAAAGGAAGCCTTGTAGGAATGGTGCGCTATCTGAACACGTAAAAAAAACAGAACAGGCGTCGCCTTTCAAGACAGGCGCAAGCCGTACCGCCGCCATCGCGAGCAAGCCCGCTCCCACAGGGAGTTCTGAACGACCGGCACGACTGTGGAAGCGGGCTTGCCCACACAGGACCGATAGCCCAGATTCAGCCAGCGCTAGCGCTGTCCTTGGGAAGACGTTGGTCAATGACCTGATAAAGCGCACTTCCTTCAGGCCAATTGCGCATAAACCGCGCGCGATCCCTGGCATAGGCGGGGGCAAAGCTGCCGGAAGAACCGTGCTGACACATCGAATCCAGGTCGATCAATGCCCAGCGATCCTCCTGCCAGAACAGGTTATGCCCCTTGAAGTCGCCATGACTGATGCGCTCGGCAATCAATCGGGCGAACAGTTGATCCAGCGCCTGCAACTCGGATTCCGGCGCTGCACCGCTTTCAACATACGGCGCAAAGCGCTCGATGATGTCCGGCCCCGGCAGGAACTCGGTCACCAGATAGGCGCGACTGCGCAGCCACAGAAAGCGCTTTTCCAGCACTGCCAGTGGTTTCGGCGTGGCGATGCCGAGGAACGCCAGGCGATTGCCTTCACGCCACGAGTGCCACGCACGGCTCGGGCGCCAGAAGCGCTTGAGCCAGTGCGCAAAGCCTTTGATGTTGTAGCGCTTGATCACCAGCGTACGCCCGGCCACTTCGACCTTGCCGACGCTCGCCGCGCCGCCGGTCTTGTACAGATGGCCCTGATCGAGCAGCGCATCGGCCTGATCCAGCATCGGCAGCATCGCCGCTTCTTCCTCGCGACGGATCGCCCGCAAGGCGAACGCACCGCGCTGCACACTGAACAACGTGCACTCGCGGCCCACCTTGATCAGGTAATCCTTCAGGCGCCAGGCGCGCACCTTGGCGATCTGCTTCTGCAAGGCTTCCAGCGGCAACGCGTGTTCGCTGTTGCTCAGCAGGTAATACACCAGCAATTCTTCGGTGAACGGCTCCAGCGACTTGGGCAACTGGGCGAAAAACACCCCGAGGTTTTCCAGCACTTTCTGCCGCGACAGCGGCTGGCCAGAGGTCTCGGCGCAGATCCCGGCGCCATCGATCAGGTACAACTGACCGCCCTGGCGCAGCAGGTTGTCGAGGTGCAGATCTTCCTGCCACAGGCCTTTGCCATGCAGTTGACCGATCGCGCCCAGCGCCTCGGCGAGTACCGCCGATTGCTCGTCCGCCAGCACCGGCAGCGATTCGACTTTCTGCCAGGCATCACCGAGGCTTTCGGCACCTTCGAGAAATTCGAACAACAGCCAGCCACCCTCGCCGTCCTGCAAGCCATCAGCCAACAACAGCGGCGTGGTCAGGCCTTGTTCGGCGAGCAGTTTGACGCCCGTCAGCTCGCGCTGAAAATGCCGTGCAGCCTTGCTGCCCACCAGCAATTTGGCCAGCACCGGCCGCCCGCGCCAGACCCCGGCACCGACATAGCGCTGCCCCGGCAACACCCGCAGCAGACTCAGCAGTTGCAGATCCGCTGGGCCTGCCGCATCGGCAAGCGAAATCGTCAGCGGCAGACTCGGCGCACGCCCGGCGTTTTTCAGTTCGGACAAGCGCATCAACGGGTCTCCTTGCGACTGCGCCGTGCGGTCAGGCGCGAAACCCAGCTGTCGACCAGCGAACTGTCGACGGTTTGATCGAGGTACGCCGCGAGCAACTCGCGCAATTGCTCCTCGCTCCATTCCGGCGCGCGACGCAGCAGCGGCTCCAGATCCTTGACCCGGTCGCGCATGCCGAACAGCAGGGGCCGGGTCTTTTCCAGGTCGATCAACTGCGCCCGATAAGCCTCACCATCAGCCTGCAAGAAAATGTGCTTGGGATAAAAACAGCCGTGCACCTGACGCACGCCGTGCAGCAGGCGCGCCAGCTGTCCACAGGCCTTGAGAATGGCCGATTGCTGCGCGGCGCTCAGCTCGGACCAGCGTTGCAACAGCGAATCAAGGTCGTCCCAGCCGTCGAGGGCACGGGTCAGCAGGATCGCCTGAACATCGCCCTTGACCTTGCGCTCGCCGAAAAACGCCGCTTGCAGCGCAGGAATTCCCAGCTTGTTGTAGCGGCTGATATTGCGAAACTCGCGGGCAAAACTCGGTTCGCCGAACGGCGCATGCAGGGTGCGGGTCAGGTAATTGCTCTGCCGTTTGAGGTAGTAGGCCTGACCTTCCAGCTCCAGGCGAAACACGCTGCTCCAGCCACCGCCATCGGTGTTCGGTTCGTCCACGGCTTCGAGCTGTTTGGCCCAGAGCGCGTCGAAAGTGCCGAGGCCATGACGCTCAAGCAGCGCCCGGTCATCAGCAGCCAGGAAATCAGTCATTCGCGTCCCTCGAAAAATCTCACCACGTGGCGAATCCGTTTCTTGTCGGCGGCATTCAGCCGATCACGTCCGCGGTATTGCAGGTAAAAGCGCAGGCGCTGGGTGTTCGACAGGTGATATTTGGCCACCTTGTCGAGACAGGCCAGATCCTTGGTGATCCGGTATTTGAGCCAGAAGCCGCGCCAGAAATCGCCGTTCGGGCAGTCGATCAAAAACAGCTGCGCCTGATCGTCGATCAGTAGGTTGCGCCACTTCAGATCGTTATGGGTAAAGCGGTGGTCGTGCATGGTTCGCGTGTAGCCGGCCAGTTGCCGGCTGATGCCATCAACCCACAGGCGATCCTTGAGTTTCGGATCGTTGCGTTCGGCCAGCGCCGACAGGTCTTCGGTGCGCGGCAGCTCGCGGGTGATCATCGCGCCACGAGCATAGGCCGCGCCACGTCGCTCCAGCCCCCAGGCCACCACTTCGGCGGTGGGAATGCCCCACTTGGCGAAGCGCTTGAGGTTCTGCCACTCCATCTTCACCCGTGGCTTGCCCAGGTAGCGGCGCAAGCCTTTGCCGGCGCCGACGTAGCGTTTGACGTAGTAATTGACGCCGTTGCGCTGCACGCGGATGACTTCGGACAGCGGGTCACGGGTCAGGCGCTCGCCCTGCAGGGCAAACACCGCTTCGAGGCTGCCGAAATCTTCGCTCAGTTCGCTGTATTGCGGCTCAAGAGTCCAACCCGCCATCAGAGCGCATCCCCGTAACGCTGTTTGCGCGCATAAAGCTTGTTGGCCTTGCCTTCGAGCCAGCTCAACAGCGGCGCTTCTTCTGCCAGGATCTGCCGCAGCGGTTGCTGGAAGTAGCCTTTGAGGAAACGCAGCTTGTCGCGACGGGTCAGACCGATGTCCAGCGCCGAGAAATACAGCGCGGCCAGATCCTTGTTGCGCCAGCGTTGAGTAATCTTTGCACGGGTCTGCGCGCGGTGCAGGTCGATTACCGAGAGCTTGAAATCGTCCGGCGTGACCGGTTTGTCGGTGTGCAGCAGGAAATGGCAGATGTAGCAGTCGCGGTGGTTGACCCCGGCGCGGTGCATCATGCCGGTCATGCGTGCCACTTCAGCAATCAGCGCACGCTTGAGTTTCGGCTGCGGCGGGCTCTTGACCCAATCGATGCTGAAATCTTCGAGGCTGACGGTCGGCGCCAGCTCTTCGGTGACGATGAACGAATGCTGATCCGCCGGGTTGCTGCCCTTCTCGCCGTAAGCCACGGCGGTCATGGTCGGCACGCCGACTGCCTGCAAACGCTGGATTGCCTGCCATTCCTGACCCGCGCCGAGCACCGGCAGCTTGGCGGTCAGCAGGTTCTTGAAGATCTCGCCCCAGCCGATGCCCCGGTGGATCTTGACGAAAAATCCGTTGCCGTCGACTTCCGTGCGCAGCGTGCGTCGAGCTTCCAGCTCGCGATAGACCTCGCCCTGCAAGCCTTCGACTTCGGCGAACGGGTCGCGCCCGGCCCACAGGCTCTTGAACGGTTCAGCCAGCATCAACTTCATTTAAGCGTGCTCCGCCAGAATCACATCGGCCGCGTGCTGCGGCATGCTGTAGAGGTCGGCCGTCTCGGCGAAGGCCAGACCATTGCGGCTCCAGGCCACGCGTGCAGCGTCGTCACTCAACATGTCAGTCAGGTACTGCGTCAGTTGCGCCTGCTCGAACGGTTCGTCCAGCACGCGCCCGGCATCCGCCTCGGCGATGTAATGGGCGTAACCGCAGACCGCGCTGACCAGCACCGGCAACCCGGCCACCAGCGCTTCGAGCAGCACCGTACCGGTGTTTTCGTTGTACGCCGGGTGGATCAACAAGTCGGCGCCGAGCAGGAAGCGCGGGATATCGCTGCGGCCCTTGAGGAACGTCACGTTGTCGCCCAGGCCCAAAGTCGCACTCTGCATCTGGAACAATTTGGGGTCATCCTGGCCGATTACAAACAGCCGGGTGCGTTTCTTCAGCTCGGCGGGTAATGCCGCCAGCGCCTTGAGGCTGCGATCGACGCCCTTGGTCTTGAACCCGGAACCGATCTGCACCAGCAGCAGTTCGTCGTCCTTGAGGTTGAATTCGGCGCGGAAACCGGCGCGAATCTGGTCGGCATCCGCCGGCCGCCGACGATCCTGGGCGATACCCGGCGGCAGCAGATGGAAGCGCTCAAGCGGCGTGTCGTAATGCTTGATGAACAGCGGCTGCTGCACTTCGGAAATCATCAGCACTTCGGTTTTCGCGTCTTTGGCGAACACCGCGCGCTCGTACTCGGCGAAATGGCGATAGCGGCCCCAACGGCGATACAGCGAATGGCGCAGGTTCTGCGCCTTGTCTTCGAAGCAGCCGTCGGCGGCGTAGTAGACGTCCAGACCCGGCATCTTGTTGAAGCCGATCAAGCGGTCCACCGGACGCTTGGCCAGATCCGCTTCCATCCACGCCGTGAGTTTCTCGTTGCGCCGATGATTGAAGAGCGCCTTGACCGGCGCCACCAGCACTTCGAAACCGGGCGGCACGTCGCCTTCCCAGATCAGCGTGTAGACACGGATCTGATGGCCGCGCTTCTGGCATTCGAGGGCGATGCGCATGAAGTCGCGCTGCAAGCCACCGAACGGAAAATATTTGTACAGGACAAAAGCCAATTGCATCAGCGCAGCTCCTCAGCCATTAACAACGTGCTCAGACGGCTGGCGACACGCTCGGGATTTACACGCGTGAAGCACAGAGGCTGCTCGCGCTTGAGGTCAAACTGACGGGCATCCTGCGCAGTCGGTTGGTAGGTACATTTCTTTTGCAGGCACGGAGCGCAGGGGAAATCACTGGCCATGTGAATCTGCACCTTGCCGTAGGCGCCGGTCAGGCCCGGGTTGGTCGGGCCGAACAGCGAAATCGTCGGCACATCCAGCGCGGCGGCTAGATGACCGAGGCCGGTGTCCACCGCGACGCAGGCCTGGGCGCCGGCCAGCACTTTGCCGACCCCGGCCAGATTTAGCTTCGGCAGCACTTCGGCGTGCTTGAAACCGGCGGCAATCCGTTCGGCACGGGCCTTCTCCAGCGGGTTGCCCCACGGCAGCTTGACCCCGACGCCCAGATAGCCGACGCGCTCTGTCAGCTCGCGCCAGTAGGCTTCCGGCCAGTGCTTGGTGTCCCATGTGGTGCCGTGCAGGAACACCACGAAGGCGCTCTTGCGCGGCAATTCCACCAGACGCTCGACGTTGAGGCCGTAGTCGCCCAACCCTTTGGGCAGGTCATAACCGAGGGCGATGGCGAACAGCTGACGCACCCGTTCGACCGCATGCTGTCCACGGGCCACCGCCAGTTTGCGATCGTAGAAACGTGCAGCGATCGGCTCGCGCGCCGAGCCTTTGTCGAGGCCGGCCACCGGGGCTTTGACGTAGCGCGTCAGCCAGGCACTTTTCAGCAGGCCCTGAGCGTCGATCACCAGATCGTATTGGCTGGCGCGCACGCTTTGCTTGAAGCGCTTCCACTCGCCGCTCTTGATCGTCTGCCAGAGGTTCTTGCGCCAGCGACGGATCGCCACCGGGATCACCTTGCCGACGGCCGGGTGCCAGGTCGGAATTTCGGCGAAGCCTTCTTCCACCACCCAGTCGAACTTGATCCCGGGGATGGCCCGGGCCGCGTCGGTCAGTGCCGGCAACGCGTGAATCACGTCGCCCAGCGATGAAGTCTTGATCAGCAATACCCGCAACTTAATGAACCTCGACCACAGTGCCCTGCAATTTATGCAAGGCATCGTTGACCGCATCCGGCATCAGCTGGCGCAGGCAGTTGTAATGGCCGAACCGGCAGGTACGGTCGAAGCATGGGCTGCAATCCAGACCCAGCCGAACGATTTCGACGTGCTCGGCCAGCGGCGGGGTGAAACCCGGCGACGTCGAGCCGTAGACCGCCACCAACGGACGGTTCAACGCCGCCGCCACGTGCATCAGGCCGGAGTCGTTGGACACCACCGAATCGGCACAGGACAACAGGTCGATGGCCTCAGCCAGCGAGGTGCCGCCGCTGAGGTTGACCGATTCTTCACGCAAGCCGGGAATCAGCCGTGCGCGGATGTCTTCACCTACCGCGTGGTCGTTTTTCGAGCCGAACAACCACACCTGCCAGCCTTCGCGAATCCGCGCTTCGGCGACCTTGGCGTAGTGCTCGGACGGCCAGCGCTTGGACTCGCCGAATTCGGCACCGGGGCACAGGGCCAACACCGGACGGTCGAGAGTCAAACCGAACTTGGCCAGTGCCGCTTCGCGGGTCACCGGATCGATTTGCAGGCTCGGACGTGGATACGGTTTCGGCAGTTCGGCGTTCGGCTCGTAAGCCAGGGCCATGAAGCGCTCGATCATCAGCGGATAACGTTCTTTATCCAGCGTGCGCACGTCATTGAGCAGGCCGTAGCGGAATTCGCCGCGCCAGCCGGTGCGTTGCTTGATGCCAGCAAAAAAAGGCACCAGCGCCGACTTCAGCGAATTCGGCAGCAGGATCGCCTGATCGTACTGGCCGGCCAGGGATTTGCCGATGCGCCGACGCGTCGCCAGTTCCAGCGCGCCATGGCCGAGCGGAAAGCTCAAGGCCTTGCGCACTTCGGGCATGCGTTCAAGGATCGGCCGGCTCCACTCGGGGGCCAGCACGTCGATTTCGCATTGCGGGTGGCGATGTTTGAGACACTGAAACAGTGTCTGCGCCATCACCATGTCACCGACCCAACTGGGCCCAACGATCAGAATATTCATGTGGTTTCCATAAACGAACCGGGGAGGCATTTACGCCTCCCCGCCTCGAGAATCACTGAGGGAGCGGCGCCGCTTGCGATGGGTCATTACCTTCAACATGACTGTCGACTGTCACTCCGCTATCGCGAGCAGGCTCGCTCCTACATGGTTTGTTCGTGTCTCAATCTGCAAATCACCACAAGTCCCTGTGGGAGCGTGGCTTGCCCGCGATGAGGCCATCACATCTGAAAGCGACGGTGGCTGACACTCCGCCATCGCGGGCAAGCCCGCTCCCACAAGGTATTCGATGCTTCAAATATCCGGTTTCAGCTTAGCCCCAACTCTTTCCAGATCCGCAATACCTGCCGGCGTTCCTCGACAAACTGGTCGCCTGCAATCACCCCGGCGTCCTTCTGCAAGGCCTGCCGGTGGGCGGCGGAGCGGTAAGCCTTATAGGCTTCGCGCAACAGGCTGGCGTCTTCGGCGGGCATCAGCCCTTCGTGTTCCAGCTCTTCCAGAATGCGGATGTTATCGGTCCAGCGCAGCAATGGCGGGTGGCTGTGCGACCACGCCAGGGCCGCGTATTGCACCATAAATTCAATATCGACGATACCTCCGGCGTCCTGCTTGAGGTCGAACGGCGCCGTGGCCTCGAAGGCATTAGCCGCCGTACCGGCCGCGGTACCCTTGGTGCCGAGGTTGTCGCGCATCTTGGCGCGCATCTCGCTGACTTCCTGTTGCAATTTCGCCAGATCCCGCGCTTTACCCAAAACCTGCGCGCGGACTTTCTCGAAGGCCTGGCCGACATCCTGACTGCCCACCAGCACCCGCGCCCGCACCAGCGCCTGATGTTCCCAGGTCCAGGCTTCATTTTCCTGATAGCGCTCGAAGGCACCGAGTGAACTGACCAACAGCCCCGACGCGCCGGACGGGCGCAAACGCATGTCCACTTCGTACAGCTGACCGGAGTTGGTCTGCGCCGTCAGCAAGTGAATGATCCGCTGCCCCAGCCGGGTGAAGAACTGCGCGCCATCGATCGGCTTCGGCCCGTCGGTTTCCGCCTGCGGATCGCCGTCATGGATGAACACCAGATCCAGGTCCGAACCATGCCCCAGTTCCAGCCCGCCGACTTTCCCATAACCGACAATGATGAACCCCGGATCGCACAAACTGCCATCGGTGCGCAGCGGCGTGCCGTACTTGGCCACGGTCTGGCGCCAGGCCAGGGCCAGTACTTGCTCGAGAATCGCTTCAGCCAGCCAGGTCAGGTAATCGCTGACTTTCATCAACGGCAGGCTGCCGGCGATTTCCGACGCGGCGACGCGCAAGCGGTGCGCCAGTTTGAAGTGACGCAGGGCTTCCATCTGCTGTTCGAGGTCGTCTTCGGGGATCCGCGTCAGGCGCTCGCGCAGCTCGGCGGCCAGTTCCGGCGCCAGGGGCGGCTTGAACAGCCGGCCTTCGTTGAGCAATTCGTCGAGCAGCAGCGGGAAACGGGTGATCTGTTCGGCGATCCACGGACTGGCCGCACACAGCGTCAGCAAGCGCCGCAGGGCGCCGGGGTTTTCCGTCAGCAACACTAAATAAGCCGAGCGTCGGGCCACGGCTTCGACCAGTGGCAACACTCGTTCCAGCACCAGATCCGGGTTGTCATGCTCCACCGCCTGCGCCAGCAGGCGCGGAATAAACGCATCGAGACGCTCGCGACCCAGCCGCTGCATCGCGCGCAATTGCGGACTGCCACGCAGGCTCGCCAGCGCTTTCAGGGCCTTGGTCGCATCGGCGAAGCCGCCCTCTTCGAGCTGCCGGCAAGCGGCCTCTTCATCCTGCGCCTCTTCCCACAGCGGCAACCACTCACCGCCGACCACCACTTCGCAGTCGGCGCCCTCTTCTTCATCGGGATCGGCGATCACCTGCGCAAAGTGCCAGGCCACCCGGCCGCGCCAGAACATCAGTTTTTCGTGGAAAGCTGCCCAATCGGCAAAACCGAGCATGAACGCGATACGCGCCTGATCCTGAGCGCCGTCCGGCAACATCTGGGTCTGGCGATCGGCAATCGCCTGGATCGCATGCTCGGTGTAACGCAAAAATTCATAGCCTTCGCGCAATTCACTAATGACTGCCGGTGGCAGATAGCCTTGCCCTTCCAGCGTGCTCAATACCTTTAATAGAGGACGCTGCTGCAGACTCAGGTCGCGCCCGCCGTGGATCAACTGGAAAGCCTGGGCGATGAACTCGACTTCGCGGATCCCGCCGGAGCCGAGCTTGATGTTATCGGCCATGCCCTTGCGCCGCACTTCTTGCTGGATCAACTGCTTCATGGTGCGCAGCGCTTCGATCGCCGAGAAATCCAGATAACGCCGATAGACGAAGGGGCGCAGCATGTCGAGCAACTGCGCGCCGGCAGTCTGATCGCCGGCCACCACCCGCGCCTTGATCATCGCGTAGCGTTCCCAGTCGCGACCCTGATCCTGGTAATACTGCTCCAGCGCATTGAAGCTCAGCACCAGCGCGCCAGACGAACCGTACGGGCGCAGGCGCATGTCGACGCGGAACACGAAGCCGTCGACGGTCATCGGGTCGAGGGCTTTGATCAGGCGCTGACCGAGACGAATGAAGAATTCCTGATTATCCAGCGCACGTTTCACGCCGACGGTTTCGCCGCCCTCGGGGTAGGCAAAGATCAGGTCGATGTCCGACGACAGGTTCAGCTCCACCGCGCCGAGCTTGCCCATGCCGAGGATGACCATCTGTTGCGGCAGACCGCTGCGCCGACCGGTCGGCGTGCCGAACTGCTGGCAATGGCGGCTGTACAGCCATTGATAAGCCTGATCGATGGTGGCGTCGGCCATGTCTGAAAGATCGCGGCAGGTCTGTACCAGATCGGCCTGGCGGTTCAGGTCGCGCCAGATGATTCGTACCTGATGGCGAGCGCGCTGGCGACGCAGGACACGACCGAGCTCATCTTCGCTTTGCGCGGTGTTCACGGCGGCGGCAATCTGCGCGCAGAGTTCACCCGGCGCGTACGGCCGGTCGAGTTCGCCGGACTGCACCAGCGTCAGCAACATCAAAGGGTCACGAACGCTCTGTTCAATGACGAAATCGCTGGCGGCACCGACGCGGGCGAATTGCGCCCAACGCTCCGGTGTCCAGTTCGACAGGCCGTGATCGTCTTCAAGGGAGGCCACGGCCGTACGGAACGACTGCTCGGATCGAGTGACCAACGGCAGGAGAATGGCGGGGAGTTCAGCGAGCACGGGCAGGGTCATGGTCTATCCTTGATCGGCGTGTAAATGGCCGCTTGTAGTGTTTGATGAAAACCCGCTACGCGAAGGACTGTCGAACAAAAGTTAGAAATAGCTGAAATTTCTTCTTCTTTGGCATCCAGCATCAAACTTTCACCTTTTTTGGATGGTAATCGACCAACCTTAACGATTATTCTCACAACGCAGTCGGAGGCCACAAGCCTTTCCTCTGTAGTTTTACTACTCGTCTATACAGGCGAAAGGCTGAAATGCTCAAAGATTTGTAGTAAAACTACACGCCGCCGGAACAACCTGTCGGCAATCCAAGAATTTTAAATCGTCTGCCCACAAGGCCAGTCGCAAACTCAGGCAACCGATTCTGGAAGCCTTTCCGCCCTGGAGCAAGCCATGCAAGACCTCGATCCCGTCGAAACCCAGGAATGGCTGGACGCCCTGGAATCGGTTCTCGACAAAGAAGGCGAAGACCGTGCTCACTATCTGATGACCCGTATGGGTGAACTGGCGACCCGCAGCGGTTCGCAGCTCCCTTACGCCATCACCACGCCTTACCGCAACACCATCCCGGTAACCCACGAAGCACGCATGCCTGGCGACCTGTTCATGGAACGCCGCATTCGCTCGCTGGTGCGCTGGAACGCGATGGCCATGGTAATGCGTACGAACCTGAAAGATTCTGACCTGGGTGGTCACATCTCCAGCTTCGCTTCCAGCGCGACCCTGTATGACATCGGCTTCAACTACTTCTTCCAGGCCCCGACCGACGAACACGGCGGCGACCTGATCTACTTCCAGGGCCACACCTCGCCAGGCGTTTACGCCCGTGCATTCATGGAAGGCCGCATCACCGAAGACCAGATGAACAACTTCCGCCAGGAAGTCGACGGTCAGGGCCTGTCGTCCTATCCGCACCCTTGGCTGATGCCTGACTTCTGGCAGTTCCCGACCGTATCCATGGGTCTGGGTCCGATCCAGGCGATCTACCAGGCTCGCTTCATGAAGTACCTGGAACACCGCGGTTTCATCCAGCCGGGCAAACAGAAAGTCTGGTGCTTCCTGGGCGACGGCGAGTGTGACGAGCCGGAATCCCTGGGCGCGATCTCCCTGGCCGGCCGCGAGAAGCTGGACAACCTGATCTTCGTCATCAACTGCAACCTGCAGCGCCTCGACGGCCCGGTTCGCGGCAACGGCAAGATCATCCAGGAACTCGAAGGCGTGTTCCGCGGTGCTCAGTGGAACGTGACCAAAGTCATCTGGGGCCGTTTCTGGGACCCACTGCTGGCCAAGGACGTCGACGGCATCCTGCAACGTCGCATGGACGAAGTCATCGACGGCGAGTACCAGAACTACAAAGCCAAAGACGGCGCGTTCGTTCGCGAGCACTTCTTCAACACGCCTGAACTCAAGGCGATGGTTGCCGATCTGTCCGACGACGAGATCTGGAAACTCAACCGCGGCGGCCACGACCCGTACAAGGTCTATGCGGCGTACCACGAAGCGGTCAACCACAAAGAACAACCAACCGTCATCCTGGCCAAGACCATCAAGGGTTATGGCACCGGTGCCGGCGAAGCGAAAAACACGGCGCACAACACCAAGAAAGTCGACGTCGACAGCCTGAAGTTGTTCCGCGACCGCTTCGACATCCCGGTCAAGGACGAAGAGCTGGAGAACCTGCCGTTCTTCAAGCCAGAGCCAAACAGCGCCGAAGCCCGCTACCTGAGCGAGCGCCGTGCTGCACTGGGCGGTTTCGTACCGCAGCGCCGCGCGCAGAGCTTCAGCGTGCCGACCCCGGATCTGGACACCCTGAAAGCCATCCTCGACGGCTCGGGCGACCGTGAAATTTCCACCACCATGGCCTTCGTGCGCATCCTCGCGCAACTGGTCAAGGACAAGGAAATCGGCCCGCGCATCGTGCCGATCATCCCGGACGAAGCCCGTACCTTCGGTATGGAAGGCATGTTCCGTCAGTTGGGCATCTACTCCTCCGTCGGCCAGCTCTACGAGCCAGTCGATAAAGACCAGGTGATGTTCTACAAGGAAGACCAGAAAGGTCAGATCCTTGAAGAAGGCATCAACGAAGCAGGCGCCATGAGCTCCTTCATCGCTGCCGGTACTTCGTACTCCAGCCACAACCAGCCGATGCTGCCGTTCTACATCTTCTACTCGATGTTCGGCTTCCAGCGTATCGGTGACCTGGCCTGGGCCGCTGGCGACAGCCGTACCCGTGGTTTCCTGATCGGCGGCACCGCCGGCCGTACCACCCTGAACGGTGAAGGACTGCAACACGAAGACGGTCACAGCCACCTGCTGGCCGCGACCATCCCGAACTGCCGCACCTACGATCCAACCTACGGCTACGAGCTGGCGGTGATCATTCAGGACGGCATGAAGAAGATGACCGAAGAGCAACAGGACATCTTCTATTACATCACCGTGATGAACGAGTCGTACCAGCAGCCAGCCATGCCGGCCGGTGCCGAAGAAGGCATCAAGAAAGGTATGTACCTGCTCGAAGAAGACACCCGCGATGCAGCGCATCACGTACAGCTGATGGGCTCCGGCACCATCCTGCGTGAAGTGCGTGAAGCGGCGAAGATCCTGCGTGAAGAGTTCAACATCGGCGCCGACGTATGGAGCGTCACCAGCTTCAACGAACTGCGTCGCGACGGCCTGGCCGTAGAGCGCAGCAACCGTCTCAAGCCTGGCCAGAAGCCCAAGCAGAGCTACGTTGAAGAGTGCCTGAGCGGCCGTAAAGGTCCGGTCATTGCCTCTACCGACTACATGAAGCTGTTCGCCGAGCAGATCCGTCAGTGGGTACCGTCCAAGGAATTCAAAGTCCTGGGCACCGACGGTTTCGGCCGCAGCGACAGCCGCAAGAAACTGCGTCATTTCTTCGAAGTCGACCGTCATTTCGTGGTGTTGGCAGCCCTGGAAGCACTGGCTGACCGTGGTGATATCGAACCTAAAGTCGTGGCAGAGGCCATCGTCAAGTTCGGCATCGACCCGGAAAAACGCAACCCACTGGACTGCTGAGGAGACATTTTGTGAGCGAACTCATTCGCGTACCTGACATCGGCAGCGGTGAAGGTGAAGTAATTGAACTGTTTGTGAAGGTCGGCGACCGCATCGAAGCCGACCAGAGCATCCTGACCCTGGAATCGGACAAGGCCAGCATGGAAGTGCCGGCCCCGAAAGCCGGCGTCATCAAGAGCCTGAAAGTCAAGCTGGGCGACCGCCTGAAAGAAGGCGACGAACTGCTCGAGCTGGAAGTCGAGGGCGCCGCGCAAGCGGCTCCTGCGCCTGCCGCTGCACCGGCCAAAGCCGAAGAAAAACCGGCTGCTGCCGCTCCTGCCGCGCCAGCCGCTGCCCCGGCTGCCGCTTCGGTGCAGCAAGTGCACGTGCCGGACATCGGTTCGTCGGGCAAGGCCCAGATCATCGAGATCCAGGTCAAGGTCGGCGACACCGTCGAGGCTGATCAGTCGCTGATCACCCTGGAATCCGACAAGGCCAGCATGGAAATCCCGTCGCCTGCCGCAGGCGTGGTCAAGGCCATCAGCGTCAAGCTCAACGACGAAGTCGGCACTGGCGACCTGATTCTGGATCTGGAAGTGGCGGGCGCTGCGGCCCCGGCTGCGGCCGCTCCGGCCCCGGCTGCTGCTCCGGCCGCTGCCGCTGCTCCAGCACCGACCGCCGCGCCAGCTGCACCGGTTGCCGACAGCGTTCAGGACATCCACGTTCCGGACATCGGTTCGGCCGGCAAGGCCAAGATCATCGAAGTGTTGGTCAAGGCTGGCGACAGCGTTGAAGCCGACCAGTCGCTGATCACCCTCGAATCCGACAAGGCAAGCATGGAAATCCCATCGCCTGCCGCTGGCGTGGTGGAAAGCATTTCCATCAAGCTGGACGACGAAGTCGGTACCGGCGACCTGATCCTCAAGCTGAAAGTCAAAGGCGCAGCCCCTGCTGCTGCCCCGGCTCCAGCTGCCGCTGCTGCTCCGGCACCGGCCGCTGCTGCTCCGGCTGCCGCAGCACCTGCTGCTGCCGCTCCGGCTGCGGCACCTGCCAAGCCTGGCGCGAAAGTTCACGCCGGCCCGGCCGTGCGTCAACTGGCCCGTGAGTTCGGCGTCGAGCTGAGCGCCGTTGGCGCCAGCGGTCCGCACGGTCGCATCCTCAAGGAAGACGTGCAGGTTTACGTCAAGGCGATGATGCAGAAGGCCAAGGAAGCGCCAGCTGCTGGCGGCGCAACCGGCGGCGCGGGCATCCCGCCGATCCCGGTGGTGGACTTCAGCCGCTTCGGTGAAATCGAAGAAGTGCCGATGACCCGCCTGATGCAGGTCGGCGCCGCCAACCTGCACCGCAGCTGGCTGAACGTGCCGCACGTGACGCAATTCGACTCGGCGGACATCACCGAGCTGGAAGCCTTCCGTGTTGCGCAAAAAGCCGTCGCCGAGAAGGCCGGCGTCAAGCTGACCATCCTGCCGCTGCTGCTCAAGACCTGCGCGCACCTGCTCAAGGAGCTGCCGGACTTCAACAGTTCGCTGGCACCAAGCGGCAAGGCGATCATTCGCAAGAAGTACGTCAACATCGGTTTCGCGGTCGACACCCCGGATGGTCTGCTGGTACCGGTCATCAAGAACGTCGACCAGAAGAGCCTGCTGCAACTGGCCGCAGAAGCTGCTTCGCTGGCTGAAAAAGCCCGCACCAAGAAGCTTTCTTCGGACGAAATGCAAGGCGCCTGCTTCACCATTTCCAGCCTCGGCCACATTGGCGGCACCGGCTTCACGCCGATCGTCAACGCGCCGGAAGTGGCGATCCTCGGTGTTTCCAAGGCAACCATCCAGCCAGTCTGGGACGGCAAAGCCTTCCAGCCGAAACTGATGCTGCCACTGTCGCTGTCCTACGATCACCGTGTGATCAACGGCGCCGCTGCTGCACGCTTCACCCAGCGTCTGGGCAGCCTGCTGGGCGACATCCGCACCATCCTGCTGTAAAGCGTTCGGCCCTCCGGCAACGGAGGGCCGATCGCGTTCCA
Organism: Pseudomonas sp. W15Feb9B; assembly: GCF_000828175.1. Lineage (NCBI taxonomy): Bacteria > Pseudomonadati > Pseudomonadota > Gammaproteobacteria > Pseudomonadales > Pseudomonadaceae > Pseudomonas > Pseudomonas sp. W15Feb9B. The sequence continues at coordinate 148,191 of NZ_JTKF01000008.1, forward strand.
CGTTTTCGAGCGCCACACGCTCGTACCTCAACCCCGTCAGTTTGACGGGGCTTTTTTTTGCCCTGAAAAAAGTGCAGCGGCTCTTCCTACAAGTTCGGTTTACTTGAACTACGACTGCAGTCGAATTCGTCCCGATATTTTTCACCGACAGGCAACTAATCTCTGCCCTCGGATTAAATAACGTTTTTCCCGAGTTATTTATAAAAAACGAAACTTACTCGAACGGACTCGAATATGTTCAAGCCAACTATTGGCCCGATTATCGGCCACACGACAACTCATCACGCGCGTATATTCATGCGCGCCGACAAGCAAGGCAACGCACCGGTATTTGCCGCCATTCGCTATCGGAAGTCTGGAACACAACAGTGGTCAGCTAGTATTTTCGCCGAACCCAGTGCGCTGCGCGACATGACCGAAGTGTTCACCCTCAACAACTTGAGCAGTGACACCGAATATGAATACCAGACCGGCTGGTTCAGCCCGATGAATCCGGTCCATACCGTGGACAGTGTCGCCGAACTGCCGCTGCAGTGGCCGCGGGAAATCTATCGATTGCGCACCCGCTCAAGCAATGCCCTGCAGCCAAAGGCCTATATCGTCGGCTCTTGCCGCTATTTGCGCATGACGGCGGGGGTGCCGGTGCTGCCCCATCTGGGTGACCGGATCTTTGCCTCCATCAACCAATTGATCGAAGGTGCGCAGCCGCCGATCAGTGCCACCCTGATGACGGGTGATCAGGTTTATGTCGACGACCTTAATCTGTTTGCACCTGATCGTGAATATAAGGACATCCTCAGTAAGTACCGTGCGGCATTTTCTCAGCCGAATATTCAGCGTTTGATGTCCGGCACTTCGACTTATATGATCCTGGACGATCACGAAATCGAAGACAATTGGCCGGCGAATGCCGAACAATCAGATCAAGTGCTATATCGCAACGCCATGGCCGCCTATGAAATCTATCAAGTCAGCCACAGCCCGGCGCATGAACTTACAACTAACGAAAAGGTGAATCGGGCAAAACTCGAGCACTACTGGTATCAATTCAGTGACGGTGATATCGAATGGTTTGTGACCGACAGCCGCACCCGCCGCAACTTGTCAGCTGATGATCGCCGCATACTCGATGAGGCGCAGGAACAGGCACTGCTCAAGTGGCTGACCAACAGCCCGGCGCGGGTGAAATTCGTCGTGACCAGCGTGATGTTCTACCCGGATCGCAAATTGCACGGCGACGATGCCTGGAAAGCCTTCCCGGAGCAGCGCCTGCGCCTGCTGGAAACCATCCGCACCCGACGCATCAACAATGTCGTGTTTGTCTCAGGCGACGTGCACGGCTCGCTGACTTCGCGCCTGACCCACAGCGAAGACCCGGACTTCGAAGTCCATACCATCGTTTCCTCACCGTTTTACAACAGCAAGCTGCTGCCCTATGCCAAGGCGTCAACGTTCATCCTCGATCGACCGCTGGCGCGCACGGCGACGGGTGATTATCAGCATGAGTTGACCAGCCCGGTCGTCAGCGAAGACAACTTCGCCCATGTAGTCGTCGAGACTGATCAGATTCTGGTCAATTACCATGATCGTGATGGCAAGAAGCTGCAATCGATCAGCATCAAATTGCGTTGAATTCTGAAAAGATCGCAGCCTTCGGCAGCTCCTACATTGGCATGCATCCCTTGTAGGAGCTGCCGCAGGCTGCGATCTTTTGCTCTTTTCAACCACACACTGGAGAAATGCCCCGAGCGGCCGACACATTCTTATAGCACTTGGCCTTCATCTCTCTTGTCAGTCGGTGCCGCAATGATGCAACCTTGCCGCAGGCAACAGTAAAGAGGGCGAGAGCCCGCGCGTTCAGCATATTTCCAAGCGAGTTCCTTCATGAAGAGCCAACCCGATGCCGCCAGCCGTATGGCGGCCGAGGTAGTGACGCAGTTGCCTGTGCCCTCGCGGCTCGGCATGCTGCGTTTCGAGCGCTTGAATGAAGCGAGCTGGGCGATGCTGTTTCTCGATCCCAACTGCGAACGCCAGTTCGGCCAGCCGGCCGTCGAATTGTGTGCCTTGGTCGGCTCGCCCTACGCCAGTCTGATGGAGCCGGAAGCGCGCTATCAGTTGCACGACGCGATCCAGCAGCAACTGCGCGACAGCCCGCATTATCTGGTGCGCTACACCCTGCACACCGCCGCTGGCGTGCTGAGCATCCTCGAACTCGGCGAAGCCTATAAACAGCACAATCGGCACTTGCTGCGCGGTTATTTGCTGGCGGTCGATGATGTCTTCGACGAAGCACCAGCGCTGCCCTCCGTCGACCTCGAAACCCAGAACTCGCGGCTGCAGATCGCCTTGGAGCTGAACCAGCGCGCCCAGCAGGAACAACTGCAGCACCTTGATCGGGTCCGCGCCCAGCAGGATCTGATTCTGCTGCTTGCCCGCCAGCGCTACAGCAGCCACAACTCGCTGCAGGAAGCCGCCGAACTGATCACCCGCTGCGCCTGCGACATCTATGAAATCGACTGCGCCAGCCTGTGGAACCTCGAAGGCAATCTGCTGGTGCCGATTTCCGCGTATCACCGCGCAACGCAGGAATACCTCCTGCCGGAGGTGATCGACATCAGCGGCTTCCCCGACTACATGGAAGCGCTGCACGGCAGCCGCGCCATCGACGCGCACAATGCGATGCGCGACCCGCGCACCCGCGAGATGGCCGAAGCCCTGCGCCCGCGCGACGTCAACGCCATGCTCGACGCCAGCATCCGCGTCGACGGCCAGGTGGTCGGCGTGCTCTGTCTGGAGCAGACCGGCGTGACCCGCGCCTGGCAGTCCGATGAAATCGCCTTTGCCGGTGAACTGGCGGATCAGTTCGCCCAGGTCATCAACAACCACAACCGCCGCACCGCCACCAGCGCCCTGCACCTGTTCCAGCGCGCGGTCGAGCAAAGCGCCAACGCCTTTTTGCTGGTCAATTGCGACGGCGTGGTCGAGTACGTCAACCCGAGTTTCACCGCGATCACCCAGTACTCCACCGAGGAAGTCCACGGCCAGCGCCTGTCGGAACTGCCGGCCCTGGAAAACCTCAGCGAGCTGCTGTTTGACGCGCCGTCGGCGCTGGCCAAGAGCAACAGCTGGCAGGGCGAATTCAAAAGCCGGCGCAAGAACCTCGAACCGTATTGGGGCCAGTTGTCGATCTCCAAGGTGTATGGCGATAACCGCGAGCTGACGCACTACATCGGCATCTACGAAGACATCACTCAGACCAAACTGGCGCAACAGCGCATCGAGCGTCTGGCGTACACCGACAATCTGACCAACCTCGGCAACCGCCCGGCGTTTATCCGCAATCTGGACGAGCGCTTCGCCCGCGATAGCGATACGCCGATCAGCCTGCTGCTGGTGGACATCGACAACTTCAAGCGAATCAACGACAGCCTCGGTCACCAGACCGGCGACAAACTGTTGATCAGCCTCGCCCGGCGCCTGCGCAACAGCCTCAGCCCGAGCGGCAGCCTCGCGCGGTTCGCCAGTAACGAGTTCGCCGTACTGCTCGACGACACGGATCTCGCCACCGGCCAGCAGATCGCCAACCAGTTGCTGGCGACCCTCGACAAACCGATGTTCGTCGACAACCAGTTGATCAGCGTCACCGGCTCCGTGGGCCTGGCCTGCGCGCCGCTGCACGGACGCGATCCGCAAACCCTGATGCGCAACGCCGGCCTCGCTCTGCACAAAGCCAAGGCCAACGGCAAGCATCAGGTGCAAGTCTTCACCGAAGCGCTGAATGCCGAGGCCAGCTACAAACTGTTCGTCGAGAACAACCTGCGCCGCGCCCTGACCCAGAACGAGCTTGACGTGTTCTACCAGCCCAAGCTATGCCTGCGCAGCGGTCGCCTGCTGGGCATGGAAGCACTGCTGCGCTGGAACCATCCGGAGCGCGGGATGATCCGCCCGGATCAGTTCATCAGCGTTGCTGAAGAAACCGGCCTGATCATTCCGATCGGCAAGTGGATCGCCCGCCAGGCCTGCCGCATGAGCAAAGCGCTGACTGCCGCAGGCATGGGCAATCTGCAAGTGGCGATCAACCTGTCACCCAAGCAGTTCTCCGACCCGGATCTAGTCGCGTCCATCGCCAACATCCTCAAGGAAGAAGCGCTGCCGGCCAGTCTGCTCGAACTGGAGCTGACCGAAGGTTTGCTGCTGGAAGCCACCGAAGATACGCACTTGCAGCTCGATCAGCTCAAGCGCCTGGGCCTGACCCTGGCCATGGACGACTTCGGTACCGGTTATTCGTCGCTCAGTTACCTGAAGAAATTCCCGATCGACATCATCAAGATCGATCGCAGCTTCATCCACGAAATCCCCGACAACCAGGACGACATGGAAATCACCTCCGCGGTGATCGCCATGGCGCACAACCTGAAGCTCAAGGTCGTGGCCGAAGGCATCGAGACCGCCGAGCAGTTGGCGTTCCTGCGTCGCCACCGGTGCGACGTCGGCCAGGGCTACCTGTTCGACCGGCCGATCCCCGGTGGTGAGCTGATCCAGGCGCTCAAGCGCTACCCGCGCGGCCCGCTCTGCCTGTAGCCCTCGCCGCCCTTTCATATAGGAGCAGCCTGCGGCAGCTCCTACATTGAATAGTGCGAAATCCGGCATCATTCGGCACACTGGCGGTCTGATTTTTTACATCCCATCCTGACTGAGAGGAACGATCATGGTTCTGCGCTCGGAAATTCTGGTGAACAAAAACGTGCTACCGACCAAAGACCAAGCTCTACCCGGCCGCGAGACCGCGATGACCCTGCCTGAAAAGCATTTCGTCTTCGAAGAAACCCCGTTGCTCGGCCCGTTTTTCCAGGACGTCGACTTCGCGATCTTCGGTCTGGGTTGCTTCTGGGGCGCGGAGCGCCGTTTCTGGCAGCGCGAAGGCGTGGTCAGCACCGTGGTCGGTTACGCCGGTGGCTACACGCCGAACCCGACTTACGAAGAAGTCTGCTCGGGCCTGACCGGCCACGCCGAAGTGGTGCTGGTGGTGTATGACAAAGCCAAGGTCAGCTACGAAGAGCTGCTGGCGATGTTCTGGGAGCTGCACAACCCGACGCAGGGCATGCGTCAGGGCAACGACATCGGCACCCAGTACCGTTCGGTGATCTACGCCACCTCGCCAGAGCAACTGGACGCTGCGCTGAAGAGCAAAGCGGTGTATCAGGCTGAGCTGTCGAAGGCCGGACTGGGCGACATCAGCACCGAAATCGAACAGGCGCCGACCGTGTATTTCGCCGAGGCCTATCACCAGCAATACCTGGCGAAAAACCCTGAAGGTTATTGCGGGATCGGCGGCACCGGCGTGTGCATGCCACCGAGCCTGGCGGGTAACTAAACCCCAAAGCATCGCGGGCAAGCCCGCTCCCACAGGTTTAGCGCCGACTTCAAAATGGCGCAGTACTTTGTGGGAGCGGGCTTGCCCGCGAAGGCGTCCGTTCAGACACCGCTAAAACAGTTGATCAGCTTTCAGCAATCAACCAATCCATCTGCCATCCACCCTGAGTCTGCCCAAGCTTCTTCGACAACCACGGCAGCAACTCGCGCAATTCTTCCTCCAGCCCCCACGGCGGATTGGCAATCGCCATACCGGAGCCGTTCAGGCTGTTCGGCGTATCCAGCGGATGCACCAACAGTTCCACGCGCAGCAACTTCGGCGCACCGGTACCGGCCAGATCCTGATAGAAACGGCGCAACGCACGCTGATCCTTCACCGGATACCAGATCGCCGCAACGGTCTGGCGCATGCGGCCAATCGCTTCTTTCAGCGACGCCGCACACTTTTGCATCTCGTCGAGCTGTTCGAACGGCGGATCAATCAACATCACCGCGCGTTTCTCCTGCACCGGCAACATCGCCCGCGCCACATGCCAGCCCTCGCCCAGATGCACCTTGACCCGACGATCACCGGCCATGTTCTCCTTGAGCTGCACGCCGTCTTGCGGGTGTTTCTCATTGAGCATCACCCGATCCTGCGGCCGGGTCAGACGCCGCGCCAGCTCCGGTGACCCCGGGTAGTAACGCAACTGACCATCCGGGTTCATCTCGTGCAGCACCTTCATGTAGTCGGCGGTCAGCGCCGGCAGATCCGGCTGATCCCACAAACGTGCGATGCCTTCCAGGTACTCGCCGGTACGGTTGGCCTGATCGCCCTGCAAGTCATACAGACCGATACCGGCGTGCGTATCGAGATAGGCAAACGGCTGCTCCTTGCGCGACATCAGGGCGATGAGGCGGGTCAAGGTCAGGTGTTTGAACACATCGGCGTGATTGCCGGCATGGAAGGCGTGACGATAATTCATGGCTGCTCCTGCGAGGGCCGTGAAGTTTACCTTTTACCGGGCGGCAAGTCAGGGGTTGGGGGCTGAGCGGCCCTCTTACACCTTAAGATCCGGCCCAATACCTGTGGCGAGGGGATTCATCCCCTCGCCACAGTTCAGTTGCCTCGACAACCCATCGAAAGCTTTATCAAAGCCCAGGACGCGAACATCGCTGATCCTTGGACTTCGCCCGGAAATTTCATCCTGCTTCGTCCTGCAAATGGTCCAATAACGCCGATTGCGACGTTTCTTCCGACGCTGAAACCCGGAAAAACCGCCTGACCTTGCAACGTAAAACCGGCTCGGGAAAGGCCTCGAACAAGGCAGGATGCTCCTCGCTCAGCCACTGCACAGCATTGCCGATGCGAATGTCATCAGCTGTTGCGGCCAAGACCGATCCCGTTACTTTCCACCAAGGAAACACTCGCCCCGAAACCTGCGCCCTGCCCCCGATCTCCACGGTCTGTCCATTGATCAAGCCGCGCGAAATCACCGGCATCAACTGCGCAGATTGCACTTCGTCGGACTTTAGGATCGGCAACACAAAACGCCCATCCCAGAAGCGAAAAAACACTGCTGCGCCGTCCGGCATCAGCACTTGAGTCAGGCTGCGAAAGTGCTCAACTACCACCTCCAGGCTCGCCGAGGACACCGCCAACCACCCCCAGTCGCGAGACTCGGTAGAGGCCACCCAATCGAGAAACGCACTGTCCGCCGCGACAACTCCTACAAAGGGCATTACCTCGTCCCACTCGGCGTAGATCGTGTCCGCCCAGATCGGGTGGGGTCCGACCAGCGGAGGCCTGGCGTCGCTGGCATTACTGAAAATCGCGAACAGTTGCTCCGCAGGTTTCAGCGGCTCACGCGCCAGCCACGCTGAAGGCGTCAGGCACTCAGGCTGCACAAACACCGTCCTTGCAGCGCTCGCACTCTTCGCAGAATGGCGCATCACCTTTAAAGCTCATGATTTGTGCGGCGGTGAGCATGGCCGCCGGTGCCGCTGCAAGTTTCGCTGGCAACCCCGGCACACCGGGTGCCGCGCTCATCGCCGCCATCGGCGCGCCACCGACTTGAATCGGCACGCTACTGAAGATCCCGCCAGGCCCGATGTTGATCCACTGCCCGCCGGCCTGAATCGTGGCGCTCGCGCCGCCGTCGATCACCACTTGTTGCCCGGCACTCACGTGGATTTGTGCGCTGGCGCTGGTGGCCTGGTTGCTCACCCGAATATGCCGATCGCCGACCACCGTCAGGTGATCGTCCTGTTTGACTTCGGTCAGACGCTGGCCGTGGGTGATGCGTTGTTCGTCGGCCTTCAACTCATGTTTGGCGGTGCCGGTGACGACGATGCTGCGCTGATTGTCGACCTGCACCTGCTGGTCGTGCAGTACATGCTGGGTCCAGTTGCGCTGGGCGCGCAGGTAGATTTCTTCGGCGCCCTTTTTGTCCTCGATGCGCAGCTCGTTGTAACCACCGCCACCGGGGCTGCTGTGGCTGCGGAAGATGCTGCGGGTCTTGTCCGCCGGGAGGTCCAGCGGTACCGGGGTCGCGGCATTCGGCAGGCACCCCATCACCAACGGCTTGTCGGCATCGGCGTCGATGAAACCGACCAGCACTTCCATGCCGACTCGCGGGATCAGCACGCTGCCGTAATGGTCATGAGCCCAACCGGTTGCCACACGCAGCCAGCAACTGGAATGCTCGTTGAGCTCGCCGTCGCGATCCCAGGCCAGTTGCACCTTGACCCGACCGTACTCGTCGCAGTGGATTTCCGCGTCGTGCGGCCCGGTGACGACGGCAGGTTGATAGCCAAGCATTCGTGGCTTTTCCGGGCCGAGGGCTGGGCGGAAGAACACCTCCCACGGCGTAGCAAGAAAGGTATTACGGTAACCCTGGAATGTTTCCCCATCGCTGGTCACCGATTCCTCCAGCACTTGCGGCTGTCGGCCACGGTGTTCAATGGCGGTGAGCAGCCACAGATCATTCCAGTCCAGGCGCGGGTGTTCGGTCAGTTGCAGGAAATGTCCGCAAACCAGTGCAGACACGTCGCTGATGCCCTCGGCCTGACGGTAATCGGCGACATGCCTTTCCAACGCACGCTGCGCCAGATGCTTGCCCGTCTCGCGATCGCTGAACTGGCCGGGAAAACGATAATCCTCCAGCACCGGGCGCTGCTCTCTGTCGCTGCGGCTTTGCAGTTGCAAGTGCGGTTTTTCAAAGTTGTAGTCGCGCCGGGTGACCACGCTGGTGCGGGTTTCTACCCGGACATTGAAACGCTGGATGGCGGGTGCACCAGCCGACATTCCGCTCCCCGGCAGATACAGCGTGGGCTCGGCCAGGCGCGGAAACACCGTTTGATCGTCGCCGAACACCAACAGATGGCCTTCAGGACTGTGCTGAAAGTGGTAATGAATGCCGACCTCGGCACACAGGCGCTGAATGAACGCCAGATCGCTCTCGGCGTACTGCACGCAATATTCGCGCACCGGGTAATCACTGCCGAGACGAAACTCGAAGGCGTCACGCAGGATCGCGTGGTCCTTGAGGATCCGCGCCACGATTTGCGGCACCGTCTGATGCTGAAAAATCCGCTGGTTGATGCGATGCCCGAGGTAAGTCAGACGCGGTACCAGGCTGAGGTGATAGCGCGTCAGACGTTTCCCGGAATCACCCTGCCCGACTCGATAAATCTGACCATGGACACCGGAACCTTCTGCATCGAAGCTCAGAAACGCCTGACGATGCAGCAGGCTCTCGAGGTCCAGATCGGGCCGTTCACTGACCAGTTCCAGCTCGAAACGAAAGGGTTGGCTGATGGCTTCCTTGCCCGTGAACTCAAGGACTTTGAGATCAAATTGGGCGCCTTCGAGGGTCAACGTGAAACGCGGTTGATTGGCAGGCGCGAACATCCGATGTGTCTCTGCAGATTGAGGGCGGGCGATTCTGCATGAGGGATAACGGGTGTTGGACGGGTGACGGGAAAATCAGATTTGCCCTACTTTTTCTGGCGAAAAAGCCTTCGGATATTGGCGCAATCGACTACAGACATATCCCCCAAAACCACCACTGGACCTGTGGGAGCTGGCTTGCCAGCGATGAGGCCGGCACATCCAACTTATTCGCTCACTGACACACCGCCATCGCTGGCAAGCCAGCTCCCACAGGGTTCTCCAAGTTCTTGAGAAATCACAGGCATAAAAAAACAGCCCGCCTCCTGTAGGAAACGGGCCGTTTTTCTGTGAGCCGAAGCTCAGTGCATCACTTGTTCAGGTGGAAATTTTTTTCCGCCGCTTCGAAGCGCTGCACCATGCCTTTGGTTGGCTCGCCCATTTTGCTGACGATGTAGATCGCCAGGCTGGCGAAGATGAAGCCCGGGATGATTTCGTACAGACCCATCACCTCGAAATGCTTCCACACCACCACGGTGATGGCGCCGACCAGGATGCCGGCCAGTGCGCCGTTGCGGGTCATGTCTTTCCAGATTACCGAGATCAGCACCACTGGACCGAACGCGGCACCGAAACCAGCCCAGGCGTAGGACACCAGGCCCAGCACGCGGTTTTCCGGGTTGGCGGCCATGGCGATAGCGATCAACGCCACCAGCAACACCATCGCGCGGCCCACCCAGACCAATTCAACCTGGGAGGCGGATTTGCGCAGGAAGGTTTTGTAGAAGTCTTCGGTCAGGGCGCTCGAGCACACCAGCAACTGGCAGCTCAGGGTGCTCATGACAGCAGCGAGAATCGCCGACAACAGGACACCGGCCACCCACGGGTTGAAGAGGATTTTCGCCAGTTCGATGAACACCCGTTCGTGGTTCTCGGTGACTGGGCCGGCCACTTCCGGGTGCGCCGAGAAGTAGGCGATACCGAAGAAGCCCACGGCGACGGTGCCGCCCAGGCACAGGATCATCCAGGTCATGGAGATGCGACGGGCGTTGGCAATCGACTTCACCGAGTCAGCGGCCATGAAACGCGCGAGGATGTGCGGCTGACCGAAGTAACCCAGACCCCAGCCCATCAGCGAGATGATGCCGATGAAGGTGGTGCCCTTGAGCATGTCGAAGTTGCTTGGATCCTGGGCTTCGATGGCGAGGAACGTGGTATCGACGCCACCAGTGGCCAGCAACACGATGATCGGCGTCAGCAGCAAAGCGAAGATCATCAGCGTGGCTTGCACGGTGTCAGTCCAGCTCACCGCGAGGAAACCGCCGACGAAGGTGTAGGCAATTGTCGCCGCAGCACCGGCCCACAGCGCCGTCTCGTAGGACATGCCGAAGGTGCTTTCGAACAGACGGGCACCGGCCACAATGCCGGAAGCGCAGTAAATGGTGAAGAACACCAGAATCACCACCGCCGAAATGATGCGCAGCAGGCCACTTTTGTCTTCGAAACGACTGGAGAAGTAGTCCGGCAGGGTCAGGGCATCGCCGTTGTGCTCGGTCTGCACGCGCAGACGGCCGGCGACGAACAGCCAGTTCAGGTAGGCACCGACGATCAGGCCGATGGCGATCCAGCTTTCGGACAGACCGGACATGTAGATGGCGCCCGGCAGGCCCATCAGCAACCAGCCGCTCATGTCGGAAGCACCGGCGGACAAAGCCGTTACCACGCTGCCGAGGCTGCGGCCGCCAAGAATGTAGTCGGAAAGGTTGTTGGTGGAGCGATAGGCCATGAAGCCGATCAGCACCATTGCTGCGATGTAGATCACGAACGTGATCAGTGTTGGATTGCTTACGCTCATTAAGTTACGCCCTGGCTTTGTTTTTATGTAGCAGCGGTGATCAATCGCACACAAACGACGATGTTTGGCAGACGAAACGGGATCCCGCGCATTTAGGACTGATGTTTCCCCAGGAAAGCCACCAGCCGATACACCGGGTATTCCCGGTTGCACCTTGGGCGCGAATGCTATGCAACAAAGTAAAAAAGGTGCAACCAGTTTCTGGCGATTAAGTTGCACCTAGTCGGATATACCGATAAATACGCGGTTTTTGCTCCTTTTTAGCGCAGTCACTGCGCTCCGCTAGAAGTAAAAGCACCAAGCAGGAGCGGCACGTCAGTACCAGAAAATAATTCCTGACGAAGCGTTTATTTTTCCGACAAAAAAAGGGTTGCACCCGGTTGCACCTCTTTCGGCGCACGGCTAATCTTGCCGCCAGCTGATGCCACGCAACTGTGGCAACCATGAGGATAAAAATATGGCTACCACCACCCTTGGGGTCAAACTCGATGACCCGACCCGCGAGCGCCTGAAGGCTGCCGCGACCTCGATTGATCGCACACCGCACTGGCTGATCAAGCAGGCAATTTTCAATTACCTGGAAAAACTCGAGGGTGGTGCAACCCTGACCGAGCTGAACGGTTTGACCGCCAAGGACAGCGACGACGCCGGTGAAGTCCACACCGATCACGCGCACCAGTGTTTCCTCGAATTCGCTGAAAGCATCCTGCCGCAATCGGTACTGCGCGCCTCGATCACCGCTGCTTACCGTCGCCCTGAGCCGGAAGTGGTGCCGATGCTGATCGAGCAGGCGCGCCTGCCGGCTCCGATGGCCGAAGCCACCAACAAACTCGCCGCGACCATCGCGGAAAAACTGCGTAACCAGAAAAGTGCCGGCGGTCGTGCAGGCATTGTTCAGGGCCTGCTGCAGGAATTTTCCCTGTCGTCCCAGGAAGGCGTGGCCCTGATGTGCCTGGCCGAAGCGCTGCTGCGCATCCCGGACAAAGGCACTCGCGATGCGCTGATCCGCGACAAGATCAGCACCGGCAACTGGCAGCCGCACCTGGGCAACAGCCCATCGCTGTTCGTCAACGCCGCGACCTGGGGTCTGCTGCTGACCGGCAAACTGGTGTCGACCCACAACGAAGCCGGCCTGACTTCGTCGCTGAGCCGGATCATCGGCAAGAGCGGCGAGCCGATGATCCGCAAGGGCGTCGACATGGCCATGCGCCTGATGGGCGAGCAGTTCGTCACTGGCGAAACCATCGCCGAAGCACTGGCCAACGCGAGCAAGTTCGAAGCCAAGGGCTTCCGTTATTCCTACGACATGCTCGGTGAAGCGGCGCTGACCGAACACGACGCGCAGAAGTACCTGGCGTCGTACGAACAAGCCATCCACTCGATCGGCAAAGCGTCTCACGGTCGTGGGATTTATGAAGGCCCGGGCATTTCCATCAAGCTCTCGGCCCTGCACCCGCGCTACAGCCGTGCGCAATACGAGCGCGTGATGGACGAGCTGTACCCGCGCCTGCTGTCGCTGACCCTGTTGGCCAAGCAATACGACATCGGCCTGAACATCGACGCCGAAGAGGCTGATCGTCTGGAGCTGTCGCTGGATCTGCTCGAGCGCCTGTGCTTCGAGCCACAGCTGACTGGCTGGAACGGCATCGGTTTCGTGATTCAGGCGTATCAGAAGCGTTGCCCGTACGTGATCGACTACGTGATCGACCTGGCTCGCCGCAGCCGTCATCGCCTGATGATCCGTCTGGTGAAAGGCGCGTACTGGGACAGCGAAATCAAGCGCGCCCAAGTCGAAGGCCTGGAAGGCTATCCGGTGTACACCCGCAAGGTGTACACCGACGTTTCCTACATCGCCTGCGCGCGCAAACTGCTGTCGGTGCCGGAAGTCATCTACCCGCAGTTCGCCACGCACAACGCCCACACCCTGTCGGCCATTTATCACATTGCCGGTCAGAACTATTACCCGGGCCAGTACGAATTCCAGTGCCTGCACGGCATGGGCGAACCGCTCTACGAGCAGGTTGTCGGCAAAGTGTCCGAAGGCAAGCTGAACCGTCCGTGCCGCGTGTACGCACCGGTCGGTACCCACGAAACCCTGCTGGCGTACCTCGTGCGTCGTCTGCTGGAAAACGGCGCCAACACCTCGTTCGTCAACCGCATCGCCGACCAGTCGATTTCGATTCAGGAACTGGTGGCCGATCCGGTGGCACAGATCGAGCAGATGGCGACCGTGGAAGGTGGTTTCGGCCTGCCGCACCCGCGCATTCCGCTGCCGCGTGACCTGTACGGCGCCGAGCGCGCCAATTCCGCCGGCATCGACATGGCCAACGAACATCGTCTGGCCTCGCTGTCCTGCGCGCTGCTCGCCACTGCGCACAACAACTGGAAAGCCGCGCCGATGCTCGGTTGCGCTTCCAGCAACGAAGCCCCGGCGCCAGTGCTGAACCCGGCGGATCACCGTGATGTGGTCGGTCACGTGCAGGAAGCTACCGTCGAAGATGTCGACAACGCGATCCAGTGCGCGCTGAATGCTGCGCCCATCTGGCAGGCCACCCCGCCAGCCGAGCGTGCAGCAATTCTGGAACGCGCCGCTGACCTGATGGAAGGCGAGATCCAGCCACTGATGGGCCTGCTGGCCCGTGAAGCCGGCAAGACCTTCGCCAACGCCATCGCCGAAGTGCGTGAAGCGGTCGACTTCCTGCGTTATTACGCGGTGCAGGCGCGCAACGATTTCAGCAATGACGCCCACCGCCCACTGGGCCCGGTGGTGTGCATCAGCCCGTGGAACTTCCCGCTGGCCATCTTCAGCGGTCAGGTCGCTGCCGCACTGGCCGCCGGCAACCCGGTACTGGCCAAACCGGCCGAGCAGACGCCGCTGGTCGCCGCGCAAGCCGTGCGCTTGCTGCTCGAAGCCGGGATTCCCGAAGGCGTGCTGCAACTGCTGCCGGGGCGCGGTGAAACCGTTGGTGCCGGTCTGGTCGGTGATGAGCGCGTCAAAGGCGTGATGTTCACCGGCTCCACCGAAGTCGCGCGCCTGCTGCAACGCAACATCGCCGGTCGCCTCGACAGCCAGGGCCGTCCGATTCCGCTGATCGCCGAAACCGGTGGCCAGAACGCGATGATCGTCGACTCTTCGGCCCTGACCGAACAAGTGGTGATCGACGTGGTGTCCTCGGCCTTCGACAGCGCTGGTCAGCGTTGCTCGGCCCTGCGCGTGCTGTGCCTGCAGGAAGATTCCGCCGACCGCGTCATCGAAATGCTCAAAGGCGCGATGGCTGAAAGCCGTCTCGGCAACCCTGAGCGCCTGTCCGTGGACATTGGCCCGGTGATTGACGCCGAAGCCAAGGCCGGTATCGACAAGCACATCCAGGCCATGCGCGATAAAGGTCGCAGCGTGTATCAGGTGGCTATCGCCGACAGCGAAGAAGTCAAACGCGGCACCTTCGTCATGCCGACCCTGATTGAGCTGGAAAGCTTTGACGAACTGCAACGCGAGATCTTCGGCCCGGTGCTGCACGTGGTGCGCTACAAGCGCAAGGACATCGACCAGTTGATCGGCCAGATCAATGCCTCCGGTTATGGCCTGACCCTCGGCGTACACACCCGCATCGACGAGACCATCGCCAAGGTGATCGACAACGTCAACGCCGGTAACGTCTACGTCAACCGCAACATCGTCGGTGCCGTGGTCGGCGTGCAGCCATTCGGCGGCGAAGGCCTGTCGGGTACGGGCCCGAAAGCCGGTGGTCCACTGTACCTCTATCGTCTGCTGTCGACGCGTCCTACGGACGCCATCGAACAATCCTTCGCTCGCGGTGATGCGCTCGTCGCCCCGGACGTGCGTCTGCGTGAGGCCATGAGCAAACCGCTGAACGCTTTCAAGGCCTGGGCCGAGAGCAACCAATACGCCGAACTGAGCACCCTGTGCGTGCAATACGCCGCGCAGTCGCAAAGCGGTATCACCCGCGTGCTGGCCGGCCCGACCGGCGAGAAAAACAGCTACGCGATCCTGCCGCGTGAACACGTGCTGTGCCTGGCGGACGTCGAAGGCGATCTTCTGACCCAACTGGCGGCGGTATTGGCGGTCGGCGGTTCGGCGGTATGGCCGGAATCCGACATCAGCAAGGCCTTGTTCGCACGCCTGCCGAAGGACGTTCAGGCGCGGATCAAACGGGTTGCCGACTGGCACAAGGATGAAGTGGTGTTTGATGCCGTGCTGCATCATGGTCATTCCGACCAGTTGCGTGGCGTGTGCCAGCAGATTGCCAAGCGGGCCGGTGCGATCGTTGGCGTTCAGGGCCTGTCCCAGGGCGAGAGCAACATCGCGCTGGAGCGCCTAGTGATCGAGCGCGCGTTGAGCGTCAACACGGCGGCGGCGGGGGGTAATGCGAGCCTGATGACTATCGGTTAAAAACCGTTAAGCCGGGTACTGCACAGGTGCCCGGTTCAGCAGAAAAAACTGTGGGAGCTGGCTTGCCAGCGATAGCGATGTGTCAGCCACCATTAATGGTGATTGCTCCGCCGCCATCGCTGGCAAGCCAGCTCCCACAGTTGTTTTGGGGTGTTTGCAAAGTTGTTGCGGGGCTCCAACATCACGCCCATCAATCATCCTGTTCAGCCTTTATCAGCACGCCTAGACTCGGCCCAATCCCAATTTTCAGGTAGGCCGCCATGTCCGAGACGCTGCTCAGTTCCCGCAATCTGGCTTTCGAGCTGTACGAAGTCCTCGATGCCGAGGGCCTGACCCGGCGTGAGCGCTTTGCCGAGCACAACCGTGAAACATTCGATGCGGCCCTTGGCACGGCGCGCAACATCGCCGAGAAATACTTCGCACCGCACAACCGCAAGGGCGACGAGAACGAGCCGCGCTACGAAAATGGTCAGGCGGTTCTGATCCCGGAAGTGAAACCGGCGGTGGACGCGTTCCTCGAGGCCGGCTTCCTGAATGCCGCGCGCAGTTTCGAAGCGGGCGGCATGCAACTGCCGACGCTGCTGTCGCAAGCGTGCTTTGCGCACTTTCAAGCGGCGAACGCGGCGACCACTTCCTACCCGTTCCTGACCATGGGCGCGGCCAACCTGATCGAAAGCTTCGGCAGCGACGAGCAGAAACAGCGCTTCCTGCAACCGATGATCGACGGCCGTTTCTTCGGCACCATGGCCCTGACCGAACCGCACGCCGGTTCGTCGTTGTCGGATATTCGTACCCGCGCCGAGCCGGCGTCTGACGGCACCTATCGCCTGAAGGGCAACAAGATCTTCATTTCCGGCGGCGATCACCCGCTGTCGGAAAACATCGTGCACATGGTGCTGGCCAAACTGCCCGACGCGCCGCCAGGCGTGAAAGGTATTTCGCTGTTCATCGTGCCGAAGTTTCTGGTCAATGCTGACGGCAGCCTCGGTGCGCGCAACGATGTGCTGCTGGCCGGGCTGTTCCACAAGATGGGCTGGCGCGGCACCACCTCGACGGCACTGAACTTCGGCGATAACGGCGATTGTGTCGGCTATCTGGTGGGCAAGCCGCACCATGGCTTGAGCTACATGTTCCAGATGATGAATGAGGCGCGGATCGGCGTCGGCATGGGCGCAGTGATGCTCGGTTACGCCGGTTACCTGTACTCGCTGGAATACGCCCGCGAACGCCCGCAAGGGCGGGTGCCGGACAGCAAGGATCCAACCACCGCGCCAGTGGCGATCATTCAGCACGCCGATGTCAGACGCATGCTGTTGACGCAAAAGTCCTACGTCGAAGGGGCGTTTGACCTCGGTTTGTACGCGGCGCGACTGTTCGATGACACCACGACGCTGGAGACCGAAGCCGAGCGTAAACAGGCCCATGAGTTGCTGGATCTGCTGACGCCGATCGTCAAATCCTGGCCGTCGGAGTTCTGCCTGAAGGCCAACGAACTGGCGATCCAGATTCTCGGCGGCCACGGTTACACCCGCGAATACCCGGTTGAGCAGTATTACCGCGACAACCGCCTGAACCCGATCCACGAAGGTACCCACGGCATTCAGTCGCTGGACTTGCTCGGGCGCAAACTGGCGCAGAACGGCGGCGCCGGATTGAAGCAACTGATCCGCCTGATCGCCAACACCGCCGAGCGCGCGACCGCGTATGAATCGTTAACGGCATTGCGTGAGCCACTGGAGCAACTGGTGGCGCGCCTGCAAACAGTCACCATCGGCCTGCTGACCGATCTGGCGCAGGGCAAGGTCAACAGCAGCCTGGCGAATTCGGCGCTGTACTTGAAGGTATTCGGGCACACGGTGATTGGCTGGCGCTGGCTGGAACAGGCGATCCGCGCCGAGGAAGGTCTGGCCAAAGGCAATGCGGCAGATGCTGACTTTTATAAGGGCAAGCTGCAGGCAGCGCGGTATTTCCTGACGTGGGAAGTGCCGGGCTGTCACCATGAGCTGGCGTTGCTGGACGCGCGGGATGATACGTGTCTGGCGATGCAGGATGCGTGGTTCTGATCCAGATTTTTTGTCGCTGCTGATGCCGTCTTCGCGGGCAAGCCCGCTCCCACAGGGTCCTGTGGCGTTCACATATTAAGTGACCTGTCACAAGACCTGTGGGAGCGGGCTTGCCCGCGAAGAGGCCCGAACGGAGGACACATCAGCTCAACTTGAACCCTCCCATCTGCCGCGCCAGATCATCCGCCAACCGCTGCAACATCTGACAATCCTCACGACACGCCCGCACCTCTCCGGCCGTGGCCCGGGCCAGATCGGAAATTCCCTGCACGTTGCGGTTGATCTCTTCAGTCACCGCCGACTGTTCTTCTGTCGCGGTTGCCACTTGATGGTTCATGTCGCTGATGCGCTCGACCTGCCCGGTAATCGCGGTCAGGGAGGCGCCGGTACGCTGGCTCGACTCAACCCCGGTGCCGGTCGCCGCCTGCCCGGTACGCATCGATGACACCGCATTCTCGGCGCCTTGCTTGAGGCTGCCGATCATCTGCTGGATCTCGTCGGTAGACGCCTGAGTCCGTCTCGCCAAGGTGCGTACTTCATCGGCCACCACGGCAAACCCACGGCCCATGTCGCCGGCCCGCGCGGCTTCGATGGCAGCGTTGAGCGCCAGCAGATTGGTCTGCTCGGACACCCCGCGAATCACTGCCAGCACCGAATCGATCGACGCCACCTGATGCGCCAGCTCACCCACCGCGCCCGCCGCCACGCCAATCTCATCGGACATGCTTTCGATATGACGAATCGAGCCGCCAACCACTTCCCGCGCCTGCAACGCTTCATCCCGGGCGGTTTGCGAGGCGAGTGCGGCGTTGCCGGCGTTCTGCGCGATTTCCTGCACGGTCAGGCCCATCTCGTGCACCGCGGTGGCGACCATGTCGGTCATTTCCTGCTGACGCCCGGAGCGTTCAGCGGTGTTTTCCACCACTTTCGCCACTTGGCCGACGGCTGTGCGCAGGCGCTCGCTGGTGGTCAGCACTTCGCCGATCAGCCCGCGCTGGCTGTCGAGGAAACGGTTGAAGCCTCGCGCCAGATCGCCCAGCTCATCGGCGCGACTGGAATCTAACCGATGGGTCAAATCTCCACCGCCGCTACCGATCGCTACCAGCGCGGCTGTTACCTGACGAATCGGTCGCACCAGCCCCTGGGCCAGCCACACCACCAGCGCCAAGCACACCAGCGCCACCGCCAAGCCGATACCGCCGCTCATCCACATCGCCTTGCGGGCTTCGGCGTAGATCTGCGCTTGCGGCACTTCGGCCACCAGCGTCCAGCCCAGATCGCGCAGCGGCAGGCTGAAGGCGAGGAAGTCTTCGCCATCGCGCTGGAACGAGCTGTTGGTGGCGACTTTTTGACCCATGACCGCTTGCGCCGCCGACGCACCGATTTGCTCCGTGAGGGTGCGCTTGCCGCTGAACTGCGCCTCGGGATGGACCTGGATCAAACCGTCGGAACGCACGAGATAGACCTTGCCGCGTTCGCCAAAGCTGAAGTTGTGGATCAGCTCCGACAGCTCTTTCATGCTCAAGCCCAGCCCGGCGACGCCGACCACTTTGCCGGCCTGCTCGACCTTCAAGTCGATGAACAGCGCCAATTCTCCAGTGGCGCCATCGTTGTCAATGTTCAGGGTGCGCGGCTGATTGCTGTCGAGAAAGGAATAGAACCAGGCATCGGCTGGTTTGGTCCGGCTGAGCGTGCGATCCAAGCCTTTTTCGGTGATGTAGTGATTGGAGTCGCTGCCGATGATCAACGCAGTGAAGGCTTTATGTTCGGCGCGGATGCCTTCCAGATACTGCGCGAAAGCCGCTGTTTTGCTGCTGTCTTCACCCGAGGCCAGCCAGTCGCGCACCATGCTGTTGCTCGCGATGTCTTTGGCGGCTGTCAGCGGCTGGACGAGGATGCGTTCGATGTCGTTGCGCGTCGCTTCGATGCTCGACGGCAGCGCTTGTTCGACCAGATAGCTCTGGGCGAGGCGGTTGACCACCAGGGTATAAATGCCAATCACGATCAGGATGCTGACCAGCAGGGCGGTGCCCATGCTGAGAATCAGCTGCCATTGAATACTGCGTCGCCACAACTGCATGGAGCACCCCCAAAGAATAAGTGGCCGAAACAATGCAACAGCCGTGCCGATTGTATACAACCTGATCGACAATCTATTCTTTGGTTGTGCGCAACCCCATCAGCCCTGATTGATGGTCTTGGCGATGGTGTCGACCGTGGCGCTGACTTGCTCTTGGTAACGGTCGAGTTCCTGCTGGTGCTGCTTCTTCATTTCGATCTGCTGCGAGCACAGGTTCATCGCTGCCAGCACCAGCAAGCGGTCACCGATCAGCGTCGGGTATTTGCGTTTGGTGTCGGCCAGAGCGGCCTTGAGCATCAGTGCGGCGTCCAGCAGGGTCTGTTCTTCCCCGGCCGGTGCCTTGATCGAATAGTCCTCCCCGAGAATGGAGATGACTTTTACCCCTGCGGTGCCGTGGTTCATGCGCTGACAGGACCTGCGTTGACGCGATCAACCAGGGCCTGGATGCGCGCTGCGGTGGCGCCGTGCTTCTCTTCCTGTTCCATCAGGCTCAGTTGCAGGCTTTCGTTTTCATCCTTGGCCTGGGCCAGTTCCGTGGACAGGGTCTGGTTGGTTTGCGCGAGGGTCTGGTTCTGTTGCACCAGGTCGCTGACGAGCTGTTCCAATTGGCTGAGGGATGCTTCCAACATTTTGATCTTCCAGGCGTTTTTCAAAGGGCGCGTACGATAAAGAAAAGTCACTGCGGATGCCAGGGCTATACCGGCGCAAGGCCTTGATTTTCCTGGCGGCCGACTGTTCTCGCGAGTTTAAAAGACTGTGATCTGCCGATCTGGTTCCTGCACTTCGTCGCTCAGCCCCCTATGCGACAAATACGCACAGTGCCTCAAGACTTTAGTCGTATGACCGATAAGTCATCCATACAGCAGTCTCAGCCCGCATGGATGCGGCCCTTTCTGGTATCCGCGCCATGTCCCTTCGCAATATGAATATCGCCCCCCGGGCGTTCACCGGCTTCGCCCTGATCGGCGGCCTGATGCTGATTCTCGGCGTGTTCGCCCTGAACCAGATGAGCAAAATCCGCGGCGCTGCCGAGGACATCACCAACAGCAGCGTGCCGAGCATCAAGAACCTCGACGAGTTCACCCAACTGACCTTGCGCCTGCGGGTGCTGTCGTATCGCTTGCTGGTCAATCGCGAGCCGGACGTGCAGCAGAAGACCATGGAACTGCTGGACACCCGCAACCAGCAGATCCGCGCCGCCCAATCGGCCTATGAGCCGTTGATCAGCGGCCCGCAGGAACGCGCGGCCTACGATCAATATGTGCAGTTGCTGGGCCAGTACCGCCAGATCGAAGACCGGATGAAGAGCCTGTCGCGCAACAATCAGGTGGACGAGCTGCGCAACCTGCTCAACACCGAGTTGCTGAACAACTCCGAAGCGATGAACACCGTGCTCAACCGCCTGATGCAGATCAACGGCGAGCAGATCAGCCAGACCAATCAAGAGGCGGTCGACCAGTATTCCTCGGCGTTCAATCTGGTGGTCACCCTGCTGGTGGTGGCGACCGGCCTGACCTTGCTGTTCGCCTGGCTGCTGACCATCAGCATCACCAAGCCGATTTCCAAAGCACTGGACGCGGCAGAAACCATTGCCGAGGGCAATCTGACCCAGCCGATCCACGTCGACGGCACCGACGAAGCCGGACGTCTGCTGGCGGCCATGGCCAAGATGCAATCGAAGTTGCGCGACACCTTGCAGCGCATTTCCGGCTCGGCCACCCAGCTTGCATCTGCGGCGGAAGAACTGAACAGCGTCACCGACGAAAGCGCCCGTGGCCTGACCCAGCAGAACAACGAAATCGAACAGGCTGCCACCGCCGTCAACGAGATGACCAGCGCCGTGGAAGAAGTGGCGCGCAACGCAGTGAGCACTTCGGAAGCCTCGAAGAACGCCACCACTTCGGCGGGCGACGGCCGCGACCTGGTGCAGGAAACCGTCAGCGCTATCGAGCGCATGAGCGCCGACGTGCAGAGCACCGCGACCCTGATCGGCGATCTGGCGAATGAGTCCCGTGACATCGGCAAGGTGCTGGACGTGATTCGTGGTCTGGCGGATCAGACCAACCTGCTGGCCCTGAACGCGGCGATTGAAGCGGCACGTGCCGGTGAAGCCGGGCGTGGTTTCGCCGTAGTCGCCGATGAGGTGCGTGCCCTGGCGCATCGCACCCAACAGTCGACCAGCGAAATCGAACGCATGATCGGCAGCATCCAGAGCGGCACCGAACACGCCGTGGATTCGATGCGCAACAGCACCGAGCGTGCCGAATCGACGCTGAACATTGCGCGTGGCGCCGGGATGTCGCTGGACACCATCAACAGCGCGATCGTCGAGATCAACGAGCGCAACCTGGTGATCGCCAGCGCCGCTGAAGAGCAGGCACAAGTGGCCCGCGAAGTGGATCGCAACCTGGTGAACATCCGCGACCTCTCGGTGCAATCGGCGACCGGCGCGAATCAGACCAGTGCGGCGAGCAACGAGCTGTCACGGTTGGCGCTGGATCTGAACAATATGGTCGGGCGGTTCAGCCTGTAAATTTTCAGATCAAGGTCAAAAGCCCCTCACCCCAGCCCTCTCCCAGAGGGAGAGGGGGAAAGGGAGCACATTGGGGGCTTTGCAGATTTTGAGTTCGGCTCGATATAGCAGGTCGGTGTAACTTGAACAAACCCCGCGGTCGGTCCCCTCTCCCTCC
>NZ_JTKF01000079.1:0-224 GCF_000828175.1 Pseudomonas sp. W15Feb9B
GTCCGCTGCGCCATATTCGGTAACCTGGACCACTGAACGTCAGGTCACCACGGAAAAACCCGCTGAAGCGGGTTTTTTTCTGTCTCACGTTTGTACCTTGTTCCATCGGGTTTGTGTCGTTTCACTGGTTTTCGGATTTATTTGAAAAAAACTTCAATTAAATCAACACTTTACGAAAACTTGTGGCATAATGCGCCCCGTAACGAAGCGAAGGGTGATTAGCT
>NZ_JTKF01000080.1:0-6299 GCF_000828175.1 Pseudomonas sp. W15Feb9B
TAGGCGCTGCGCCCGGATCAAACCCGGAGCGAAGGGACCCCGAGCCTCAGCGAGCGGGCCGAACGCAGGAGCAAGCGTTTTTTTGCTTACTTTTTTTAGGCGTTTGTAAAAAAAGTGAGTCGCCGTAAGGGCGAAACCGCCAGCCGCCGCACCCGAAGCAACGGATACTCACTCAATCAGACAGAGCATGGTCGCCTATAAGGGCGCCATCGCTGGCAAGCCAGCTCCCACAATGAAACGCAGTCACCCCTCAAATCGCAGGTAACAAAAAACCCGCAGACAATCACTCATCTGCGGGTTTCCCGTTCCAGCGGCAAAAAGATCAGAAATCCTCCAGCCGCCACACTTCGTAAGCCGGCGTCTCGTAAGGGTGACTCAACTTCAAAGCCGCCACCACCTCACGAATCAGCTCATCACAAACCACAAGCTCAACCTTCCATTCCTCGACCCGCTCAACCCGCCCCGCCTCACCAATGAACGGCTGACTGCCGTGCAAAGGCCGAAACTGACCAGACCCAAGCACCTGCCACGCACAGCGGTCATAGTCACCGATCCGCCCACCACCGGCAGCGAATACAGCGTCCTTGACCACCTCGACATGACTGTCGGGAACAAAAAACGCGAGCTTGTACACAGGCCTCAGTTCACCCAGACGCGCGCGTTACGGAACATGCGCATCCAAGGAGCATCTTCGGTCCAGTCCTCCGAACGCCACGAGTTCTGCACCGCGCGGAACACACGCTCCGGGTGCGGCATCATGATCGTCACACGACCGTCGCGGCTGGTGAGACCGGTAATCCCGCGCGGCGAACCGTTCGGGTTGGCCGGGTAGGCTTCGGTGACCTTGCCGTGGTTGTCGACGAAACGCATCGCCACGCAACCCGACAGATCGGCTTCCAGCAGGGCTTCTTCGCTGGAGAACTCGGCATGGCCTTCACCGTGCGCGATGGCGATCGGCATGCGTGAACCGGCCATGCCCTGCAGGAAGATCGAGTTCGATTCCTGGATCTGCACCATCGCCACGCGCGCTTCGAACTGCTCGGAGCGGTTGCGCACGAAGTGCGGCCAGAACTCGCTGCCCGGGATCAGCTCGTGCAGGTTGGACATCATCTGGCAACCGTTGCACACGCCGAGGGTGAAGCTGTCGTTACGCTCGAAGAAGCCCTGGAACGCATCGCGGGCACGGCTGTTGAACAGCGCCGACTTGGCCCAGCCTTCACCGGCGCCGAGGACGTCGCCGTAGGAGAAGCCACCGCAGGCCACCAGACCTTTGAACTCGTTCAGGTCGACACGGCCAGCGAGAATGTCACTCATGTGCACGTCGATCGCGTTGAAACCGGCGCGGTCGAACGCGGCGGCCATTTCCACCTGACCGTTGACGCCCTGCTCACGCAGCACGGCAACCTGTGGGCGGATGCCTTTCTTGATGTAAGGCGCGGCGATGTCCTGGTTGACGTCGTAGCTCAGCTTGACGCTCAGGCCCGGGTTGTCCTCTTCCAGCAGTGCATCGAACTCTTGCTCGGCGCAGTCGGCGTTGTCGCGCAGACGCTGGATCTGGTAGCTGGTCTCGGCCCACTGACGTTGCAGCAGACGACGCTGGCCTTCAAACACGGTGTCACCGTTGAAGGTGATGTTGATCTGGCCATTGTTGATCGGCTGACCGATCACCGACACGCAATCACCCAGACCGGCCGCGCTGAACTGCGCGAGGATATCTGGCGTGGCGTCCTGACGGACCTGGATCACCGCACCCAGTTCTTCGTTGAACAGGATCGCGGCGATTTCTGCCGAATTTTCGGCAACGCTGTCCAGGTTCAAGCTCAGACCGCAGTGGCCGGCGAACGCCATTTCCACCACGGAGGTCAGCAGACCACCGTCGGAACGGTCGTGGTAAGCCAGCAGGTGACCGTCGGCGTTGAGGCCCTGGATCACCGCGAAGAAGGCCTTCAGGTCTTCCGCGTCGTCGACGTCCGGTGCCTGCTTGCCGAGCTTGCCGTGAACCTGAGCGAGGATCGAGGCACCCATGCGGTTCTGACCGCGACCGAGATCGATCAGGATCAGGTCGGTGGTGCCCTTGTCCATGCGCAGTTCCGGGGTCAGGGTCTGACGGATGTCAGCCACTGGGGCGAAACCGGTCACGATCAGCGACATCGGCGAGGTCACGGTTTTTTCTTCACCGTTGTCGTTCCAGCGGGTGGCCATGGACATCGAGTCCTTGCCCACCGGAATGGTGATGCCCAGCTCAGGGCACAGTTCCATGCCGACCGCTTTCACGGTGTCGTACAGACGCGCGTCTTCGCCCGGGTGGCCGGCAGCGGACATCCAGTTCGCCGACAGCTTGATGTCGGAAATCTTGTTGATGCGCGAAGCGGCAATGTTGGTCAGGGTTTCGCCGATAGCCATACGGCCCGACGCCGGAGCGTCCAGCAGCGCCAGCGGAGTGCGCTCGCCCATGGCCATCGCTTCACCGGTGTAGACGTCGAAACTGGTGGCGGTGACGGCGACGTCGGCCACCGGAACCTGCCATGGGCCAACCATCTGGTCACGGGCCACGAGGCCGGTGATGGTGCGGTCGCCGATGGTGATCAGGAAGCTTTTGCTCGCCACGGCCGGGTGATGCAGGACGCGCTCGATGGAATCGGCGATGTCGAGGTTCGACGGATCGAAATCGTCGCCCAGCTCGGCTTCGCGAACCACCGAACGGTGCATGCGCGGGGCCTTGCCCAGCAACACTTCCAGCGGCATGTCCACCGGGTTGTTGCCGAAGTGGCTGTCCGTCACTGTCAGTTGCGGCTCGGCAGTGGCTTCGCCGACCACGGCGAACGGGCAGCGCTCACGTTCGCAGATCGCCTGGAAGCGCTCGAAGTCAGCCGGACCGACTGCCAGAACGTAACGCTCCTGGGATTCGTTGGACCAGATTTCGTGCGGGGCCATGCCCGGCTCGTCGTTTGGAATGTTGCGCAGTTCGAAACGGCCACCGCGGTCGCCGTCGTTGACCAGTTCTGGGAAGGCGTTGGACAGACCGCCCGCGCCCACGTCGTGGATGAAGCTGATCGGGTTCTTGTCGCCCAGCTGCCAGCAACGGTCGATGACCTCCTGGCAGCGACGTTCCATTTCAGGGTTTTCACGCTGTACGGAAGCGAAGTCGAGATCCGCCGAGCTGGTGCCGGTGGCCATCGAGGACGCGGCGCCGCCGCCCAGACCGATGAGCATCGCCGGGCCGCCGAGGACGATCAGCTTGGAGCCGACGACGATCTCGCCTTTCTTGACGTGCTCTTCACGGATATTGCCCATGCCGCCCGCGAGCATGATCGGCTTGTGGTAGCCACGAACTTCGTCACCGTGCGGGGTGCTGATCGATTGTTCGAAGGTACGGAAGTAGCCGGTCAGGGCCGGACGACCGAATTCATTGTTGAATGCGGCGCCGCCCAGCGGGCCTTCGATCATGATGTCCAGCGCGGTAACGATGCGCTCAGGCTTGCCGTACGGCACCTCCCACGGCTGTTCGAAGCCCGGGATCTGCAGGTTGGACACGGTGAAACCGGTCAGGCCGGCCTTTGGCTTGGCGCCACGACCGGTTGCACCTTCGTCGCGGATCTCGCCACCGGAACCGGTGGACGCGCCCGGGAACGGGGCGATCGCGGTCGGGTGGTTGTGGGTTTCGACCTTCATCAGGATGTGCACCGGCTCCTGCACCGCGCCGTACTGGCGGGTTTCCGGATCCGGGAAGAAGCGGCCGGCGACGTTGCCGACGATCACCGAAGCGTTGTCCTTATAAGCGGACAGCACGCCTTCGTTGTGCATCTGGTAGGTGTTCTTGATCATGCCGAACAGGCTTTTTTCCTGGCTCTCGCCGTCAATATCCCAACTGGCGTTGAAGATCTTGTGGCGGCAGTGCTCGGAGTTGGCCTGGGCGAACATCATCAGTTCGATGTCGTGCGGGTTGCGCTTGAGACCGTTGAAGGCGTTGACCAGATAGTCGATCTCGTCTTCGGCCAGGGCCAGGCCCAGTTCAGTGTTGGCTTTTTCCAGCGCGGCGCGACCGCCACCGAGGATGTCGATCGCGGTCAGCGGTTTCGGCTCGGCGTGGCTGAACAGACCCGCGGCCTGTTCCAGATTGCCCAGGACGATCTGGGTCATGCGGTCATGCAGCACGTCGGCAATCTGCTGGGCTTCAATGTCGCTGAACTGGCCGGCCACGTAGAACGCGATGCCGCGCTCCAGACGCTGGATCTTGCTCAGGCCGCAGTTGCGGGCGATGTCGCTGGCCTTGCTCGACCATGGCGAGATGGTGCCGAAACGCGGCAACACCAGGAACAGACGACCGGTCGGCTCTTGTACCGGAACGCTTGGGCCGTACTTCAGAAGGCGCGCAAGCACCTGCTGTTCGTCGCCGGTCAGGACGCCGGTGACTTCGGCGAAGTGAGCGAATTCAGCATACAGGCCATTGACAGCTGGAACCTTCTGGCTCAGTTGCTCAAGGAGTTTGCTGTGGCGAAAGGCAGAAAGGGCAGGAGCGCCGCGCAGGATCAACATCTTCGGGACAGCCTCGGGAAGGGGTGTGCTTTGAGGCCGTGCATTCTAGCCTAAACCGCCCTCAACATCACCCGAAACGCTACGCACGGTTGCACTCGGATATCAATCTGTGTTTCTGCCTTTGAAGTCAAATTTCGAGAGTGCGCGGCCAACGCTTATTTTTTCTGTCACAAAATGCCGCTAAGCCCCATTCCTGCGGGGTTTCGTGCGGTTTTGTGATCTCTAGCAGACAAGCCCCTCACTGTCGAGATATGGCGCCCGCAGCCGTTTGCGTATACTGCGCACATGTTTTTCCCAACGGCTTTGCGTCCGCGGTACGCCAAATGGCTGATCGCAACCGGACTCTTCCTGATGCTCGGTGGTTGTGTTGATAAACCCAACACACTCGAGCGCGTAAAGGAGGATGGTGTGCTGCGGGTGATTACCCGTAACAGCCCCGCCACCTACTTTCAGGATCGCAGCGGTGAAACCGGCTTCGAATACGAGCTGGTGAAGCGCTTCGCCGACGATTTGGGGGTCGAACTGAAGATCGAGACCGCCGACAACCTCGATGACCTGTTCAACCAGATCGGCAAGCCGAACGGCCCGGTACTGGCGGCGGCCGGCCTGGTCAGCAGCGAGGAGCGCAAGAAGCAGGTGCGGTTCTCCCACTCCTACCTCGAAGTCACCCCGCAGATCATCTATCGCAACGGCCAGTCGCGGCCGACGGATCCCGGCGATCTGGTCGGCAAGAAGATCATGGTGCTCAAGGGCAGCACCCACGCCGAACAGCTGGCGGAGCTGAAAAAGAAATTCCCCGGCATCGAATACGAAGAATCCGACGCCGTGGAAGTGGTCGACCTGTTGCGCATGGTCGATGAAGGCCAGATCGACCTGACGCTGGTTGATTCCAACGAAGTGGCAATGAACCAGGTGTACTTCACCAACATCCGCGTGGCCTTCGACCTGGGCGATGCGCGCAGTCAGAGCTGGGCGGTGGCCGCCGGTGAAGACAGCAGCCTGCTCAACGAGATCAACGCCTACCTCGACAAGGTGCAGAAAAACGGCACCCTGCAGCGCCTGAAAGACCGTTACTACGGCCACGTCGATGTCCTCGGCTACATGGGCGCCACCACCTTCGCCCAGCACCTGCAGCAGCGCCTGCCCAAATACGAACAGCACTTCAAGGCCTACGCCAAGAAAGAGAAAATCGACTGGCGCCTGCTCGCGGCCATCGGTTATCAGGAATCGCTGTGGCAACCGGCGGTCACTTCGAAAACCGGCGTGCGCGGCTTGATGATGCTGACCCAGAACACCGCTCAGGCGATGGGCGTGTCGAACCGGCTCGATCCCAAGCAAAGCATCATGGGCGGCGCCAAGTACCTGGCCTACATGAAGGATCAGCTCGACGAATCGATTCAGGAACCGGACCGCACCTGGTTTGCGCTGGCGGCATACAACGTCGGCAGCGGCCACCTCGATGACGCGCGCAAACTGGCGTCCCGCGAAGGCCTGAACCCGGATAAGTGGCTGGACGTGAAGAAGATGCTGCCGCGCCTGTCGCAGAAGCAGTGGTACAGCAAAACCCGCTACGGCTACGCCCGGGGCGGCGAGCCGGTGCATTTCGTGGCGAACATCCGTCGCTACTACGACATTCTGACCTGGGTGACCCAGCCGCAGCTTGAAGGCGATCAGGTGGCCGAGGGCAATCTGCATGTGCCGGGGATCGACAAGACCAAGCCGGCGCAAGAGCCTGCCCCGCTCTAAAAGCAAAAGATCGCAGC
>NZ_JTKF01000081.1:0-3476 GCF_000828175.1 Pseudomonas sp. W15Feb9B
AGCGGGCTTGCCCGCGATAGCGTCGTGTCAGTCGATTTAGATTAACCAGACATACCGTCATCGCGGGCAAGCCCGCTCCCACAGGGTTCAGTGTTGGCTGATAGAAGGCAGGCCAGCGGCAGAAAAGCGGCAGGCAGCGGAAACCGGTTGCCGCTTTTCTGGCATTGCCGCTTTGCCGATTCCCCGCAAAGCCCCGGTTTACGTGGGTTTTTGTGTTTGGCACGGCGCTTGCTAAAGCTCAGGTACGAAAAACCGCTCACCCGAAGGTTCCCGACATGAGCATCAGCTTCGATAAAGCGCTCGGCATTCACGAAAAGGCATTGGGTTTCCGTGCCCAGCGCGCTGAAGTGCTGGCCAACAACATCGCCAACGCCGATACCCCGAACTACAAGGCTCGGGATCTGGACTTCTCCAAAGTGCTTGAAGCACAGAGCCAGAAAAACGCCAACGGCACCATCGCCCTGAACATGACCAACAGCCGTCACATCGAAGCTGAAGGCCTGGGCAATGGCGACGAGTCGCTGATGTATCGCACGCCGATGCAGCCTTCGATTGACCAGAACACCGTGGATGCTCAGCTGGAACAGTCCAACTACGCGGAAAACGCCGTGGGCTTCCAGGCCAGCTTCACCCTGCTCAACAGCAAATTCAAAGGGCTGGTATCGGCCCTGCGCGGAGAGTAATCCATGTCCCTGTCCAGCGTTTTCAACATTGCCGGCAGCGGCATGAGCGCACAAACCACACGTTTGAACACCGTGGCGTCGAACATCGCCAACGCCGAAACCGTTTCGTCGAGCATCGACCAGACTTACCGCGCCCGTCACCCGGTGTTCGCCACCATGTTTCAGGGCGGCCAGAACAGCGGCAGCAACTCGCTGTTCCAGAGCCAGGACGCCGCAGGGCAGGGCGTGCAGGTACTTGGCGTGGTCGAAGACCAGAGCAACCTCGAAGCACGCTACGAGCCGAACCATCCGGCCGCTGACGCCAAGGGCTACGTGTACTACCCGAACGTCAACGTGGTGGAAGAAATGGCTGACATGATTTCCGCGAGCCGGTCGTTCCAGACCAACGCCGAAATGATGAACACCGCCAAAACCATGATGCAGAAGGTACTGACCCTCGGTCAGTAATAAGGGGCGACGGCCATGAGTGTTTCCGATACCACCAGCAGCCTGAGCATGAATGACATCCTGGCGAACTCCTCGAAGAAAACGAGCAGTACGACCACCGGTGGCATTGCTTCGGCCACCAACAGCGCCACTGGCGGCAAAGCCCTGGGCAAGGATGCGTTCCTGCAACTGCTGGTCACCCAGCTGAAAAACCAGAACCCGCTCGATCCGCAGGACAACAGCGCCTTCGTTGCGCAGTTGGCGCAGTTCAGCAGCCTTGAGGGTATCACCACCCTCAACAGCACCGTCAGCTCGCTGGCCGGCAATTACAACTCGTCGCAGGCGCTGCAGGCGTCGTCGCTGGTCGGTCGCAACGTGATCGTGCAGACCAACACCGTTCAACTGGACGACCCGAGCAAAGGCATGACCGGTTCGGTCACCGTTCCGTCGTCGATTGCCGGCGGCACCGTCAGCATTACCGACAGCAGCGGCGCGGTCGTTCGCACCATCGATCTGGGCAGTCGCGCCGCAGGCAGCGCGAGCTTCACCTGGGACGGCAAGGACAAGGACGGCAACCTGGTGAAGACCGGTACCTATACCGTCAAGGCCAACGCCTCGATCAATGGCACCTCGACCGATATGGCGACCTACCTGCCAGCCACGGTCAACAGCGTGACCATCAGCCAGACCGGTGGCGAGCTGATGCTCAACCTGTCCGGCAAGGGCACCGTCGCCCTGTCCAAAGTACAAACCATTGGTATATAGAGCCGACTAACCGGCACAAAGGAGTGGAATATGTCTTTCAATATCGGCCTTAGCGGTCTCTATGCAGCCAACAAACAACTGGACGTGACCGGCAACAACATCGCCAACGTCGCGACCGCCGGTTTCAAATCGTCCCGTGCAGAATTCGAAGACGTCTACTCGGCCACTCGCCTGGGTAGCGGCAGCAAGGTCATCGGCAACGGCGTGCGTTTGGCCAACGTGTCCCAGCAGTTCACCCAGGGTGACATCAACAACACCGGTAACGTGCTGGACATGGGCATCAACGGTTCCGGCTTCTTCACCATGAGCAACAACGGCTCGATTTCCTATACCCGTGCCGGTACGTTCAAAGTCGACAATGCCGGTTACATCACCAACACCGACTACACCTCGCGTCTGCAAGGTTATGGTGTGGATGCCAACGGCAAGATCATCAATGGTGTGCTGACCGACCTGAAAATCGATACTTCCAACCTGGCGCCGAAGTCCACCTCGCTGGTGACCTCGACTATCAACCTGAATTCGTCGGCACCGGTGATCGACGACACAGTGGCGGCCGGCAAGTTCGATCCGTCAAAACTTGAGACTTACACCAAGCAGTTCAGTACGCCGATCTATGATTCTCAGGGCAACTCGCACGTCATGGATCAGTACGTGGTGAAGACTGGCCAGAACACCTGGAAGGTCTACACCCTGGTAGACGGTCGTAACCCGGACGCTACCGGCAGCGATCCGAAGGTCACCGCGCCGACACCTTCTACCATGACGTTTGACTCCGCTGGCAAGCTGACCCAGGTCAGCACTCTGCCAGGTCCTGTGATCAGCAGTGACCTGAAGCTCACTGGCTGGGTGCCGGGTACTGTGGTTAATGGGACGTTCACGCCTAACGGCGCTTCGGCGAACCCGGCCGGTATCACCATTTCGATGGCGCAGACCACCCAGTACAACGCAGATACCGCTCGTTCGATTCCGACTCAGGATGGTTACGCCACTGGCCAGATCACCAACCTGACCATCGACGGCACCGGTACGCTGTTCGCCAACTTCAGCAACAACCAGAGCAAGGCCATCGGCCAGGTTGCGCTGGCCAGCTTCACCAACGAGCAAGGCCTGCAGCCTGTCGGCGGCACAAGTTGGAAAGAGACGTTCGCCTCGGGTATCCCGGGTTACGACGCGCCGAAAACCGGTACCTTGGGTGAGGTGGTGTCCAACTCGCTGGAAGAGTCCAACGTTAACCTGACCAACGAGCTGGTGGATCTGATCAAGGGCCAGAGCAACTATCAGGCGAACGCCAAGACTATCTCCACCCAGAGCACTATCATGCAGACCATCATTCAGATGACCTGATTGCGGTTTCTGATTGTGCAAGGGAGCCCCTCTTTTTGAGGGGCTTTTTTGTGGGCTATTGTTTTGTGGGCTTATCCGTTGCTGCGGTAACGGCTACTTAGGGTTTCGCCCTTACGGCGAGTCACTTTTGCAGACGCCCAAAAGTAACCAAAACGCTTGGCCCCAACGTTCGGCCCTCGCTTAGGCTCGGGTTCCTTCGCTGCGGGATTCATCCGGGGGCATCGCCTCCGGTTTGCTTCGCTGCACCTCCTCTCG
>NZ_JTKF01000082.1:0-282 GCF_000828175.1 Pseudomonas sp. W15Feb9B
TTGCCAGCGATGGCGGCCTGCCAGCCGACCAATCTCTAACGATGACACCCGATCCCACTGTGGGAGCTGGCTTGCCAGCGATGGCGGCCTGACAGCCGACCAATTTCTAACTGAAAACACTCAATCCCATGTAGGAACTGCCGAAGGCTGTGATCTTTGGCTTTGGCTTTGGCTTTGGCTTTGGCTTTGGCTTTGGCTCTTGATCCGGCTTTTGATCTTCAGCCCCTTCGGCAGGCCGAGCGGAGGTGTTCATCCGGGGGGAGGCGCGCAGCGCCATGCGGC
>NZ_JTKF01000083.1:0-322 GCF_000828175.1 Pseudomonas sp. W15Feb9B
AGTAGGTATCGACGCCGGCGCCACCGATCATGATATCGGCGCCGAGGCCGCCATTGAGGGTGTTGTCGCCATCGTTGCCGGTGAGGCTGTTGTTGAGTTCGTTGCCGGTGCCGTTGATGGCGTTGCCGGTCAGGATCAGGTTTTCCAGGTTGGCGCCCAGGGTCCAGTCCACCGAGGCGCGCACGGTGTCGATCTCGCTGGCCAGGTTGCTGGTTTCGTTGATGGTGTCGCCCAGGTTGTCGACGATGTAGGTGTCGTTGCCGGCACCGCCGGCCAGGGTGTCGGCGCCCAGGCCACCGTCGAGGATGTTATTGCCGCTGTT
>NZ_JTKF01000084.1:0-226 GCF_000828175.1 Pseudomonas sp. W15Feb9B
AAACCTCAGCACCGGCAGCGCGCCGGACGCTAATGCACTGACTCAGAGCGGCACCTTCACCATCACCGCTTTGGACGGCGTCACCACGCTGACCGTCGGCGGCATCGCGGTCGTCACCAATGGTGTGGCCGCCGGCTTCCCACAATCGGTCACCACGCCGCTCGGCAGCACGCTGACCATCACTGGTTTCAACGCGACTACGGGGGTGGTGAGTTACAGCTACACC
>NZ_JTKF01000085.1:0-408 GCF_000828175.1 Pseudomonas sp. W15Feb9B
GGCCAGCCAGATGGCAGCCAGACCGGCACATCCAAGGAACACAACCGATAGACCGCCATGCAGAGGCGCTTTGGAGGCTGTGACGCCTGATACGTTGAATTCCGCCCTATGTTCAATCGGCCCCCACACCTGGTCACTGTGTGGGGGCCTTTTTCTGGCATCGTGGAAACCAGTCCCTCCCTGGCTGGCTTATCACTCCATGACCTTCTGGCTTCTCCGAAAGTGCTGGTCTCAGCGGATTCAGCGCAGAGCTGAAACCGGTGACAGCTTCAAGGCCATTTGCAACATCCCCACCACATCAGATCCGTCTTTATTTATCCACGTCCCGTAGTGTTGACGGATCATGTTCCCGTTAGTGTGGCCCATCTGTTCGGCGATCCAGTTGATCGACGCCCCCCCCCCCCCCCC
>NZ_JTKF01000086.1:0-6100 GCF_000828175.1 Pseudomonas sp. W15Feb9B
AGCTCCCACAGGGATGTTAGGGAATTCGGGAATTGCGGAAAGCACAAAGGGGAGCCTAAGCTCCCCTTTAATTTTGTCGTCGCGTGCTCTTTTTTATTATTGAGGGGCGGTCTGTTGTTGTTTTTGGCAACCGTGGCCCTTTACCGCTGTTTTTGGCGACCCCCATCCGGGGTCAAGAGCAAACGTATTTTTTTGAGCGCTGATCTGCTTTCTCGTCTAGCGATCCAACCGATACGGGAGCTACCTGAAGGTAGTTTTATTGTTCTCTGCCCGGTTGCGGGTCATTCCGAGGAACACCCTGAAAAGCACACCTTCTCCAAAAAAATCTGTTAGCTGCGTCTCTGCCGTGTTGTTTTTGTTATGTCAGAGTCGGTACGTCTTATTTTTATTGGTTTGCTGCTTTTTATTCTTGTTATGCCATAGAGATAGCAGAAGCCGTGCCAACTTTTTAAAACCCTTTTAAATCAATGACTTGAGATTTTTGAAGGATTTTTTCTTCAGGCAAAACCAGACAATTTGTTTCCGTGTTACTCGACTAAGCCCACGTTTCAGACACCGCGGTAACACCTTCGCCCTCACTGGGCGTTACGGGCCTTGGCCACACGCGAACCACTCGGGCGACCGAGCACCGCGCTGATCTGCTGACCCGCCGCAATCAGGGCGTCCAGGTCGATACCGGTCTCGATGCCCAGACCGTTGAGCAGGTACACCACGTCTTCGGTAGCGACGTTACCGCTCGCGCCTTTGGCGTACGGGCAGCCGCCCAGGCCGGCAATAGAGCTGTCGAACACCGCAATGCCTTCCAGCAGACTGGCATAGATGTTGGCCATGGCCTGGCCGTAGGTGTCGTGGAAGTGCCCCGCAAGCTTTTCCCGTGGCACTTGCGCCGACACCACTTCGAACAACCGACGGGTCGCGCCTGCGGTGCCGGTGCCAATGGTGTCGCCGAGGGACACTTCGTAGCAGCCCATCGCGTACAGTTCACGCGCAACCATCGCCACTTGTTCCGGCGCGACCTCGCCTTCATAAGGGCAACCCAGCACGCAGGAGACGTAACCGCGCACGGTAACGCCGTGCTGTTTCGCGGCTTCCATGATCGGTGCGAAGCGCGCCAGGCTTTCGCTGATCGAGCAATTGATGTTGCGCTGCGAGAATGCCTCGGACGCCGCAGCGAACACCGCGACTTCTTTCACACCGGCAGCCAGTGCGTCTTCAAAGCCGCGCAGGTTCGGCGCCAGTGCGCCGTAGGTCACGCCGGGTTTGCGCTGGATCTGCGCGAACACCTCGGCCGAACCGGCCATTTGCGGCACCCATTTCGGCGAGACAAAACTGCCGACTTCTATATAGCCGAGGCCGGCGGCGCTCAGGGCGTCGACCAGTTGTACCTTGTCAGCCACGCTGATCGGTTGGGCTTCGTTCTGCAGGCCGTCACGCGGGCCGACTTCGATCAGGCGTACTTGGGAGGGGAGGGACATGGGATTGACCTGTAGTTATCTAAAGACTGCGGATGCCCCCTTGTGGGAGCGAGCTTGCTCGCGAAAGCGGTGGATCAGTCGACGAAAGATTTGAGTCGGACCGTATTCGCGAGCGAGCTCGCTCCCACAGGGGATAGGTTTTTCCGTTAAATAGCCTGCTGACCCTTGAGCGTCTGCTCCAACGCCTGCACGCAGCGTTCTTCCGCGGTATCGAGTTCCAGCTTCATCTGTTCGATGTCGAGCAGCTGCTGCTCGAGCTGTTCGCGGCGTTCGCTGATTTTCGCCAGCATGCTGTTGAGCTGTTTGGTGTTACCGCTGGACGGGTCGTAAAGTTCGATCAACTCGCGGCATTCGGCGAGCGAGAAACCAATGCGCTTGCCGCGCAGGATCAGCTTCAGGCTGACCTTGTCGCGGGGTGAATAGATGCGTTCCTGGCCACGGCGCTCAGGGCTGAGCAGGCCTTGCTCTTCATAAAAGCGGATCGCCCGGGTGGTGATGTCCAGCTCGCGGGCGAGGTCGGAAATGCTGTAGGTCTGGCTGCTCATGAAAGCGCTCGAAAAAAGGTCTTGGCGCTAAGCTAATGGCGAGTTGACGTTTACGTCAAGGTTCAAAAATGTGTGGCGCCAGTGCTGGCCTCTTCGCGAGCAAGCTCGCTCCCACAGGATCAGTGGCGTGCACAAGTCCATGTGGGAGCGAGCCTGCTCGCGAAGAACGAAAACGCGGTAGCCAGCCTTACACCTTATCGAGCTTCTTCTCCTGCGCCGCCACCTGTTGGCACAACTCGATGATCTGCTCGCGCATCCAACGGTTGGCCGGATCCTGGTCGGTGCTCTCATGCCAGTAAAGGTGAGTCTCCACCGGCGGCACGTCGTTGACTGGAAGGTTGAACGCATGCAAGTCGTTGCGCCGGGCAAAACGCTCGGGCACGGTCATGACCATATCGGTCTGCTGCATGACCTGCGACGCCATCAAGTAATGCTGCGAGCGCAGGGCGATCTTGCGCTGAATGCCCATTTTCCCTAGGGACAGATCGACATAGCCCAGACCGCTGCGGCGGCTGGAGATGTGGATATGTGTCAGCGACAGGTAATCGTCGAGGCTGAGTTTTTCCTTGCCCGCCAGCGGATGACCCTTGCGCATCGCACAGACGTAACGGTCTTCCATCAGCTTGACGTGACGCACTTGCGGATCGGTATTGAGTGGCGCATCCACGGCGAAATCCAGACGTCCGGCCGCCAGTTCCTTGGTGGTTTCACGGCGTTTGGACAG
The DNA here is from genome assembly GCF_000828175.1 of Pseudomonas sp. W15Feb9B. Lineage (NCBI taxonomy): Bacteria > Pseudomonadati > Pseudomonadota > Gammaproteobacteria > Pseudomonadales > Pseudomonadaceae > Pseudomonas > Pseudomonas sp. W15Feb9B. The sequence goes on from NZ_JTKF01000086.1 coordinate 2,745, forward strand.
GAAACTCTCGATGATCACAGTCGGCGCCAGACGCCGCAAACGCTGGAACAGCGGCGGCAGAATCACCGCCTCCGTCAGGTCGGTCATGCTGATGCGGTAAGTCTTCACCGCCTGCGCCGGGTTGAAAATCCGGCTCTCCTGCACCGACACCCGCAGCAGCGACAGCGCGTTGCGCACCGGGCCGATGATGTTCTGCGCCATCGGCGTCGGCACCATGCCCTGGGCGGTGCGCACGAACAGTGGATCGTTGAAGGTCTCGCGCAACCGCGCCAGCGCGTTGGACACCGCCGGCTGGGTGATGCCGACAATCTGCCCGGCGCGCGTCAGGTTGGCTTCGGTGTAGATCGCGTCGAAGACGATGAAAAGGTTGAGGTCGACCTTACTCAGATTCATAACGCGGCTTCTCTTGTTCTAGGGGCTGACGATCAGCGGATCATATATCGGTGATGAATGTTTATACACGCCGAGAATAGGCTAGGTAAATTATCAGCGCTGTTCTAGCATCGATTGCATGATCTGAACAACCTCTGCCCATAGAAGGTAATTGCTCATGGATTTCGCTTATTCGCCCAAGGTGCAAGAACTGCGTGAGCGCGTGACCGCGTTCATGGACACTTACGTTTACCCGGCCGAAGCCGTGTTCGAACGCCAGGTTGCCGAGGGCGATCGCTGGCAGCCGACCGCGATCATGGAAGAACTCAAAGCCAAGGCCAAGGCTGAAGGTCTGTGGAACCTGTTCCTGCCGGAGTCGGAACTCGGCGCCGGCCTGACCAACCTCGAATACGCACCGCTGGCCGAGATCATGGGCCGTTCGCTGCTCGGGCCAGAGCCGTTCAACTGCTCGGCGCCGGACACCGGCAACATGGAAGTGCTGGTGCGCTACGCCAACGAAGAACAGAAACAGCGCTGGCTCGAACCGCTGCTGCGCGGCGAGATCCGCTCGGCGTTCGCCATGACCGAACCGGACGTGGCCTCGTCTGACGCGACCAACATGGCCGCCCGTGCCGTGCGTGATGGCGACGAGTGGGTGATCAACGGCAAGAAGTGGTGGACCTCCGGCGCCTGCGATCCGCGTTGCAAGATCCTGATCTTCATGGGCCTGAGCAACCCCGACGCACCGCGCCATGCCCAGCACTCGATGATCCTCGTACCGGTCGACACCCCCGGGGTGAAAATCGTCCGCCCGCTGCCGGTATTCGGCTACGACGATGCACCGCACGGCCACGCCGAAGTGCTGTTCGACAACGTGCGCGTGCCGTACGAAAACGTCCTGCTCGGTGAGGGAAGAGGCTTCGAAATCGCTCAAGGTCGCCTCGGCCCAGGGCGGATTCACCACTGCATGCGTTCGATCGGCATGGCCGAGCGCGCACTGGAATTGATGTGCAAACGTTCGGTGAGTCGCACTGCATTCGGCAAACCGCTGGCGCGTCTGGGCGGTAACGTCGACAAGATCGCCGATTCGCGGATGGAAATCGACATGGCGCGCCTGCTGACCCTGAAAGCGGCGTACATGATGGACACCGTCGGTAACAAAGTGGCAAAGAGCGAGATCGCGCAAATCAAGGTTGTCGCGCCGAATGTCGCGCTACGGGTGATCGACCGGGCGATCCAGATCCACGGCGGGGCCGGGGTCTCGAATGATTTCCCGCTGGCCTATATGTACGCCATGCAACGCACCCTGCGTCTGGCCGACGGCCCTGACGAAGTGCACCGCGCGGCGATCGGCAAGTTCGAGATCGGCAAGTATGTGCCGAAGGAAATGTTGCGCAGCGAGCGCTGATCCAGTACCGCGTCATCGTTCATCGCTGGCAAGCCAGCTCCCACAGGTTTGTTTGGTGTTCACAAACTTTGTGTTCACTGGAAATCTCTGTGGGAGCTGGCTTGCCAGCGATGACGTAAGCAGGTTCAACACATCAACATCAGATTCAGTACACCCAAACCTCAACCCGCCGATTCTTGATCCTGCCTTCATCCGCACTGTTCGCCGCCACCGGCATCAACGCGCCAAACCCGCGCACCTCGCGCATCACCACGCCGTTCTTCACCAACTCCCGACGCACCGCCATCGCCCGCAGTTTCGACAGCAGGTCGGCCCGTGCCGGGTCGTCTTTCTCGTCGCCAAACCCCACCAGCGTCACCGCGCGCTCGGTCTTGGCGTGACGCTTTATATAGTCGAGCACCCGCGCCAGATCCTGCCGCGCCTTGTTGTCGAGGCTGGCGCTGCCTTCCTCGAAACGGAAGTTCACCGTCAGACGCTGGGCGTGGCGGCTGAGGGATTGATAACCCTCGGGCATCAGCGCATTCGGGGTGACGGTCATCGCGTGCACGGTCTGGCTGATGAAACCGTTGGCCGCGACAATCTGCTGGCCCTGTGGGCTTTGCGCAAACGCCACCAGCGCCGATGCCCACGGATTCTGGTTGCTGGGCGGCAAATAAAAGAACAGGCGCCGCGACAGCGGATAGTCCTCGGTGGCAATCAGGCTGTTGAGCGGCAACATCGATTGCGATGCGCCGTCAGCGATGGCCACGGCTTTGGCCTGGCGCACATACGGCAGGCCGATGAAACCGATGCCTTGCGGATCGTTGCTCACCGCATCGGACAATTGCTCGCTGGATTCGAAGCGTTTCGCACTGGAGCTAAGGTGTTTCCCACGACGACCCAGCACCAGTTCCTTGAACGTGTCGTAGGTGCCGGACTGATCATCCCGCGCATATAAATGAATCGATCCGCCGTGCCCGCCGAGGTCTTCCCAGGTTTTCACCTCACCGGCGAAGATCCGCGCCAGTTGCTCGGTGTCCAGTTGCTGTAGGGGGTTGCCGGGGTGAAGGATGATCGCCAGGCCGTCGATGGCGATCACTTGCTCGGCCTCAGCGCTTTTCAGGTCGCCGAGCGTTTGCAGGTCGAGCAGTTCGCTGTCCTTGATCGGGCGTGAGGAGGCGGCGAGGTCGGCGCTGGCGGTTTTCAGTGCGGTGAACCCGGTGCTGGAACCGTGGGCGGCGACTTCAATCACCACCCGTTGGCCTTGCGCAGTCTGAGCCACGATGTGTTGTTCGTTGGCGTTGTCGGGGTTTTCGCGGTGAATCTTCAGCAGACCCTGCTCTTGCAGAAAACCTTCGACCAGCGCCGGGCCGAGATCGGCGCCGATGGTGTTGGAACCCTGAATGCGCAATGCCGGGCCGTTTTCGGGGACGGGCAGGGTGGCGGCACTGACCGTCAGCCATGCACTCGACAGAAAAGCGAACAGAACACGCAGGGTCATGCCGGCACCGAATCAGGCCAAGGGGATTGCCGGGGAGATTAAGTCAGGTGCATGACCAAAACATGACACCGATGAAACTGTGGGAGATTCTATGTT
>NZ_JTKF01000087.1:0-228 GCF_000828175.1 Pseudomonas sp. W15Feb9B
ACCCTGATCGGCGGTGCCGGCTACGACACTTACATTGTCGACGACGCTGGCGATGTCATCAGCGAAACCGGCGCTCTGGCCTACGAGATCGATACCGTCTGGTCATCGCTCAACTGGACGCTGGGCGCCAACCTCGAATACCTGTTCCTGGCCGGCACTGCCAACCTCAATGGCACCGGCAACAGCCTGAACAACATGCTCACCGGCAACAGCGGCAATAACATCCTC
>NZ_JTKF01000088.1:0-217 GCF_000828175.1 Pseudomonas sp. W15Feb9B
GCCCAGACCGCCGTCGAGGTAGTTGTCGCCAGCGTTGCCGGTCATGCGGTTGGCGACGTCGCTGCCGATCCCGCGCAGGTTGGCGCTGCCGACGAACAACAGGTTTTCGACGTTGTTGCCCAAGGTGTAATCGATGGAAGAGAACACCCGGTCGTAGGCGGTTGGCGAGCTGTCGGTTTCGATGATCACATCGCCGACGTTGTCGACGTAGTAGGTA
>NZ_JTKF01000009.1:0-156425 GCF_000828175.1 Pseudomonas sp. W15Feb9B
GAAGTCAGTCCGATCCATCATCGGGGCGACGGAGAAGCGGCGGGAGAGTGGGGCGGGTGTGGCGGAGATAGGGGACATTGGCGGTTCTGGATTGGGTGGGGCTGGGAGGTGGGGGAGTTTATCAGGAATGGGGGAGGACGGGTTTGAAGGCTGGTAGAGGTCTATTTCCGAAAAGTCGACCCGGTGACGATGAATGCTTGGTATTAAAAGGTCGTCCCTCCATTGTTCCTGTGAGCGAGCAGATTGGTTTGCTCTTTCGCGATCTAGATTGGTCATACGTTAGCGTGAAGGTACTGTACTTCTAAAGCCTCGCCGCCGGTTACCAAGGGATGGACAGTCTCGCCCGAGCACTCAGCATCCCCGACTTTACTGGCACCAACTGGGCAACGGTTAGGTTTTCGCCGACAGTTGGGTCGACAGTTTTTATGGCGCACGGGCGCCACTACAGATCCCCACGGAGCTTTTCGACGGCTACCGGGGCAATCGGAGCGCGATGGTCCCGGTCGTTCCCGGGTTACGACTAGATGCAACGATCAACAACGGCGAGCGCGTCACCAGCGTGGCGCTCGCCAATGACCAGATGGCCATCCGATGAAAGACGCAATCCGGCGTGCTGTAGAGCGCCAATTTCCCGAACTCACTGGCGGTTACCACTTGCCGCGCTTCGCCCTGGTTACCGCCATGGCCGACGCGCCGGCGGATGCCGGAGTCTGCGACGACTTCCGCCCGCGTTACGCTGTGGACATTGTTGTACTAGTCGCTGATGACGAGCCAGATCCGGCCATACCGCCGCTCACTGGCGTTCCGCTGCCACTGCCCACCGGTGGCGAGGAAATGGGCATTTACGCCTTTCCAGAGGAAGGCACGCGGGTGGTGGTGTGCTTCGCCTAAGGCCTGCCGAACAAGCCCTACATTCAATCGATCCTGCCCCACGGCTTGATCATGCCGAAGGTGCCGAAAGGCGACCAGGTATGGCAGCACAGCGGCGCCGCTCAACAGCGTGTCGATGCCGACGGCAACTGGCTATGCAAGACCGATGGCAAGATCCGAAATCATGAGATCAAGCGCGAAATTGACGCCTTGGAAAACCGCGAACAGTTCCAGAGTCACACGCAGACGATTGATGCTCAATCGACCGAGTCCGTAGGTGGAGTGAAGAAGATCGAGGCGCTGGACGCGCTCAAGCTGATGTCGGGCGGATTCTGTAGCCTGGCGGCGGTGGATGATCTGCATCAGGCTACGGGCTGTGATCTAAACCTGATTGTGGCTCAGAAGTACAACGCTACGGTGGGAGGCGACATGCAGAACAGATTCTAGGGTTTAGAAATAGTGTGGCGGGAATCAGCCAGAACGCGCCAAAAACATGGATAGGCTCAAGTGATGTTAATGTGCTGCAAGTATTGTGATTTGCTGAATTTGGTGCAACAGATTAACGAATAGATCGTCAGTCATAAGCATGGAGTAACGCCACCACCTGATAATGCGGAAGTATTCAGTAATTATGATCGGGGGGGGCAAAGTAAGTGCAATGATTTACAAACTCCCCTTTTTATGTTTCGCTACCGATTAATCTCTGAATTGATCTGAAACGATACAGAAATTCTGGCATTGATATTCTTCCAGTTGACTTTGTGTGATTGCCCTTAGGGATTAAATGCAATCTAGAAAATTAGCGAATCCTCAAAGAATACATCACCATTATATTTGTAAACCTCTAAAAGTATTTTCTTGGCGCATTTTATACTGGTGTCATCATCGTTGAGCGCGGAAATGGTCTCAGTAGAGGTATCAATTTCAATGACTGCTTCACCTGTAACTTTACTCCATCCTACGTCGAAGTTTTCAGGTTTTAAGGTTTCTTTTGTTAGGGCGTAATAAGGTGACCATAAGTACTTTTTAATGGCCAGCCTGAACTCGGGAAGCAATAGTTTGGCTCTTTCTCTTGCCTGGAGAATGTCTTTATAGAATGAGGAGTTTAGTTCCTCAAAGAAAATCACATTTTCAGAGTGTAATGTTGAGTAAGGCTTGATCGATTCTTCGAAATTTTTTGCGGTTAAAAATTTTATTCGAGATATTGAATCTTTTTTGTTGAGTATATATTTAGATACATAGTCTTCCGAGTCAATGTTTGTTGCTGTTATTTTGTTCTCGTGAAAGTGTATGCGAATCAAGTTGCTGTCTATTAATGATATGAGATTGAATTGATGAACTACTGCGTGGTTCTTGCTTCGTGTTATTAGGCTGTTTAATTCGTAAGCCTGCGCTTTCATAAGGGAGGTTATCGAATTAAATATGTTTTTATCGTTTTGGCAGGTCGAGCTGCCCTTGCTCATTTCCTGGAATGCAAAAATATCAACCCCAGGTATGCTGAAAATACTGGGGCATTTTTGTATTAATCTCCGGTAATAGTGTTCTGCCCATTGAGGTTGGTCTAAGTAGTACTGAATAGATTTTACGCTGCTGAAGCCTTTGAAAGGCTGCCAGTCGGAGTTAGGGTCGTCTGTATCGATGTTTCTGGATAGTAGCGCCCAATCATTTGCTTCGCTTTTTTTGCAGCTTATAATTATTGCTGTGTATATGGAAAAGCTTGGGGTTATTTTGCATTTGTATGCAAGTATATCAATCTCTCGTACGGACTCTTCATGGTCGTCTAGATAGTATCTGTTGCTGATTAGTGTCCATCCTTCACGGCGCAATATGGTTGCAACTTCATGTTCAAGCTTAAAGCCAGACTTGCAAATATTTTGCTCGATTTTTTTTAGATCCACAGATGTCTCCTGAATCCTGTGATAAAAGACACGTTAAGCGCCATCGTCAGGCTGCCCTAGTGAGTGTAGTTCATCTATGCGCCACTAAGTGACTTCTAGAAGCGAGTCTCCGCTCCGATTAGGAAGGTGTCAAAACGTACTTCAGTAGAAAAAAACAACTGAAAATGTACTTATCCACCTCCCGCTGACGTGCCTTGCGTTCGTTTTTTTTGCAAAGGCGGGTGTAGGCGCAAACGAAGGTCGCGCCCAGGCCCGCTACGAGGCTGCGAGAGGATTGGTAATTTCACGAGGTGAAAGATTTTGAAAATAAATGCAGCGGTCTCGCGCGGCGTTAAAAGCACTCTAGGTGGGAGGCCGACCTTCAGACTCCCCGTTGCGTAAGTGGTGGCCGACTGAAAACTGTTATCTCATTGAGTTTCTTGATTTTTCAAAGGCTCACGCTAAGTCTGTGTTGAACGCTCTTTTTTAGGCAGATCGACCCGCCTGAGACAGGCGATTTGTATGGTTTACAGACCGATAGGAGCATTTCAAAAATCATCAGTAGCGAGCAGTAGAGCCCTTACTGGAATATGTTGTCAATATGCGCGTTTTTGTTCAGCTAGTGCCTCTTCTACGACTCTTTCGAGAGCTTCGGCGAAGGAGGAGAAAGGACAGGCCGCTAGAATTCGGCTACCGGAATACCAAGCACTCTGGATCCCGATGACATTGTACTTCCAAATGCTGTCAACCTGCCGCAGCGCTATTATTGGCCCACCGCTCATACCAGAGATGTTATTAACGACCTCTTCTGATCCGTCCATAAGTTTTGCATAGAATTGATTTTCAGCTCTGTATCCTACGTTCTGCGGAGGTTTCGCCGGTGAAAGTGGAATCATCACAACTTGGGCCGTGATCTTACTGGTATTCTCAGAAATTGACTCCGTTGGTACGCCAACGATGATCCAGTAGTCGTGATCAGCAATGTAGTCCCCCCATGCCTCCTTTGTGAAAGGGATGACCCCACCGACTTCCAGTTGTTGGCGGTAAAGCCCGCCCAGATGTACTGCCGCATAGTCAAGACCGACGGATGCATCTTCAAGGACGCACCAGTGTTCAAACTGGAAATCGAATGGTACGGCAACCTCCTCGAACTGTTTTCCTGCAGCTTGATCGTTCAGTCGCCACGTATCGAAGGTATAGCCATCATCAATCATGCTTCCTATTCCTTTCGGTACGTGGCCTGCCGTTACGTAGAACCATTCGCCTAACACATCCACGACAAAGCCAGAAAAGATCAAGACTTGTGCCTTGTCGGATGTAGAAGAGCGGTATAGACAAGACAACATCACAAAGTGACGCCCGATGCTTGTCGCAACTCTGTCGCTAAAATTGTTCATGTCTGCTCCGGTAAATACGACAGGGTTGCTAGATGACGATGAGGAAGGAATACCTAAGTCCCAGATTGGAAGCATAGCAAGAGAAAGAGAGAACCGATTTCAGGTCGAGGGACGGGGAAGGGGAATCTTGGTAAGCGTGGATGAGGAATGGCTTGAAACCCTTAGGTAGGGCTCTTTGCAATCGACAGTGCCCTTAATTGGAGCCTAAACAGTTGCTTAAAATTTGCTTCTCTACCGGATGAGAGAATTGCAATTTGTTCGTGGGTGGTATGAAAGTGGCACGAAGAAAATCAAAGCCTTTGTTTGTGGGCGGTCGCGGGACAGTTGTTCCAATCCATCACTGGAGCGACGTACAGCGCTTGAAAAAGGATCGTATTGCTCTCTGCGCTGTTGACCGCATCTCGAGCAATGAGCGTATTTTTGAAGCTTTTGCGAGAAAATAAGCGTCTGTTTAAATGAGGCCTATTGTTGCAGTCCCGCTCCTACACCACCTTGCGCCTCCCCCTACGCCTAAGACAGAATCCGCCGGCTTGTGCGTCTAGCTCGCGGGTTTTATCGTCCCTACGTCACTGAAAACCAGTGATCGGGTTTGGTAGCCCGCTTCCGTCAGAAGCACAAGACTACTGTCTTGCGAGGGCGTTTCTCGTCTTCGTTTTATGGTGGTCATGCGCGGGGCGTCTTCGGATGCGCCGGGGTTCCTGACGACCGGTCTACCAACCTGCGTATGGCCTCCACCCTTCGTTTGGTAGCGAGAGTGATGGCTCCTTTTCGTTTATCCGTCAGGAGTTACACCATGTTCAAACCAACACCGAACCCACCCGAAACCAACCCCGCATCCCCCTACGAATCCCTCGATTCCCGCAAACTCCACGAAGCCGCCGAGCGCGCTCTCGATCACTACCTCACCCCGGCCAGCCAGATCATGGCCAGCGGTGATCAATCCAAACCGATGTTCCTCGCCAACCCGGCTTACGACACTGAATCTCTGCTCGCCAACGCCAGTGAGTCCTTGGGTTCTGCAACCACCATGCTCAACGACTTCGCAGCGTTGCTGGATGTCTCGCACCGCAAGACGCTGCTGGGCATTGCGCAGGTGGTGATGTTGGGGGAGTTGGCGGTGAATCAGGCGTTGGATAACGTCGAGCTCAAAGCGTAGATCGCTGCCCTCCGTGGCGAGCGGCGGGGTCGCGGAGGGCGCTCAGTCGATGCGCAAAACAACCGCCGAAAATGGCGGGTTTCAGCCTGTTTCCACAGCAATAGCGATGTGCCACAAAAAATGATGGCAATGCGTCATCACTGGCTCAAAAAAGTTCAACGCTTATACAAAAATATAAAGTTGTACAACATTTCCCAAAGTTTATAGCATCCGTTCCCAACACCTTTGCTGAAACGATAAATCCAGCGCGAACCCTGGATTTGTCCGCTGGTGCGTGCGCCGTCGGTACGGTTTTTCGCGTCAGTCTGTTGCAGCCGGGACAGTTGGAGCTGTCCGCCATTTGCTCAGGATGATGCCCCCGAATATGAGCGGCAATTGCGGTTGCCTGAGATCAATTTTTTGTGCCTGACGTTGAATCGCGTCAGGGCGTTAGAGGCTGAACATGGCAGAAGCATCGAGTTTCCTGGGCAACATCAAGGTTTCCCGAAAGTTGGGGGCCGGGTTTGGCGTTCTGTTGCTGGCGGTGGGGGCGGTGGCTTTCATTGGCTATAGCAGCAGCAATGTGCTGGTGGATCGCCTGGACACCACGCGTCTGATCGGCACGCTCAACGATGCGTCGCAGGACATGCGGTTGTCGGAGAAGCAGTACGAGGCGGCGGCGGACGCGGCGTTTGCCGAGGCTTATCAGTCGCGGCTGACGGTGTTGCAAGGGCTGATCGCCAAGGCGTTGCAGACCCTGACGCGGGCGGAAAACCAGCAGGCCTTGAAGCGTTTGCAGGACACCACGCTGGCTTACGATCAACAGGTCAAGCGTCTGGTCGAGGCGGACAAGGCGACCAGCGATGCGCTGAAACCGTTAGGAGCGATGTCGGACAAGTACGCCGAGACCTTCAACAGGCTGTTCGAGAGCGCCACGGCCAGTGCGTTGGCGTCAGCCGACAGTGCGCGGGTGGCGGACTTGCGCACGGTGGCGGATCTGCGCAATGGCATGACGATGTTTCGTCTGATGCTGCGGCGTTATATCGCGGTGCCGAGCGAGGCCAACAAGAAGGTGCTGCTGGACACCACCGATACGTTTCTGACGGACATGAGCAAGGCGCGCAGCGGGTTGCCGGCGGCCCTGTCGAGTCAGCTTGAAGAGGCGCAGGCCGGGATCCGGCGTTATCGCGAGGTGCTGGTGGAGGTTGCCGCGCTGTTCGAGCAGAAGCAGAGCCTGCGCCAGCAGGTGGATCAACAGAGCCAGGCGATGGACAGCATCATGACCGGCCTGATGGACACCCAGCAGCGTCTGGCGCGGGACGATCAACATCGTGCGTTTATCCAGATTGCCGTGCTGACGGTGCTGGCGCTGGTGGTCGGTCTGTTGGCTGCGGTGCTGATTTCGCGGCAGATCACCGGGCCGCTGGCGCTGACGGTGGAGCTGGCGCGGCGGATTGCCAAGGGCGATCTGACGGTGCAAGCCAAATCCAGCCGCAAGGATGAGTTGGGCGATCTGCAAAACGCGATGCAGGACATGGCGCAAAGTCTGAACACGCTGGTGCAGGGGATCGGTAACGGCGTGACCCATATTTCGACGTCGGCCGAGAAGCTTTCGGCGATGAGCGAGCAGACCAGCGCCGGTGTGCGCCAACAGAAAGTCGAGGTCGATCAGGTCGCCACGGCGATGCACGAAATGGCCTCGACGGTGCAGGAGGTCGCGCGCAACACCACCGACGCATCCGCCGCCGCGACCCTGGCCGATCAGCAGGCACGTCACGGCAGTGCGGTGGTCAAGCAGGCGACTGTGCAGATCAGCGAGCTGTCGGTGGCGATCGAGGACTTGGGCGCGGCAATGAACGTGCTGTCCCAGGACAGTGAGCAGATCGGCAAGGTCATCGATGTGATCAAGGCTGTCGCCGAGCAGACCAACCTGTTGGCGCTGAACGCGGCGATTGAAGCGGCGCGGGCGGGGGAGCAGGGCCGTGGTTTCGCGGTGGTTGCCGATGAAGTGCGCTCGCTGGCGCAGCGCACCCAGGATTCGACCAAGGAAATCGAAGCGCTGATTGTCACCTTGCAGCAGGGCACGCAAGCGGCCTCTACACTGATGACATCCAGCCGCGAACGCACGCTGGACACCGTGGTGCTGGCGCAGAAGGCCGAGCAGGCGATCACCGAGATCAACCAGTCGATCGGTACGATCCAGCAAATGAGCCTGCAGATTTCCGCCGCCGCCGAGCAGCAAAGTGCGGTGGCCGATGAGATCAATCGCAGCATCGTCAGTGTGCGCGATGTGGCCGATCAGTCGGCCGTCGCCAGCGAAGAAAGTGCTGCTGCGACCCTTGAGCTGGCGTCGCTGGGGCAGGACCTGCAACGCATGACGGCGCATTTCCGCACCTGATGGCATTTCGCAATGAACTTGGCCGGAATTGACCGGTCAGCCTGTATAAGCGGGGGCCGCCAAGCGGCGCCACCCGGTCCGTGCAGTGATTTTTTTCTGGGCCATGGATGGTTGCAACCCGCTCTCAGGGGGCGTCATGACCAATACACCAATTTTCCCCCAGCCCAGCGGGGGGTGCCAAGGATGCCGGCAAAAAGGCGAGGCCGATATGGCGTTCTCCTTCGCGTTCCAGCCGATTGTCGATGTGCGTGATCAATCGACCTTCGCCCACGAGGCGTTGGTCCGTGGCGTGCAGGGCGAAGGGGCGCTGTCGGTGCTGCAGCAGGTCGATGACCAGAACCGCTATCGCTTCGATCAACTGTGCCGCGTGCGGGCAATCTCCACCGCCGCGCAGTTGGGCCTCACCGGTTTTCTCTCGATCAACTTCCTGCCCAACGCGGTTTATCGCCCGGACCTGTGCATTCGCAGCACGCTGGAGGCGGCGCGGGCGCATGCGTTTCCGCTCGAGCGGCTGATCTTCGAAGCGGTCGAGGGCGAGCACGTCGAAAGCAACAAGCACTTGATGAACATCTTGCGCGAATACCGCGAGTTTGGCTTCAAGACCGCCATCGATGACTTCGGTGCGGGGTATTCCGGGTTGAATCTGCTGGCGGACTTTCAACCGGATCTGATCAAACTGGACATGGCGCTGATACGCGGTATTCACCGCGACCGCGTACGTCAGGCAATTGTGCGGGGCGTGGTGGGCATGTGTACCGAACTGGGGATCGAGGTGATTGCCGAGGGCATCGAGCATCCGGAAGAGCGCGATTTTCTCGCTGATTGCGGGATTTATCTGATGCAGGGATTCTGGTTCGCCAAACCGGCTTTCGAGGCGATGGCGCAGATTCCTGCCGGGGCGTGGCGGACGGTTTGATGCGAAGCTGAACCCGTGCTGTCGATCAGCCAGGTTTCATCTTGCCGGGTGCCGCGAAGGCCTAGGATGCTTGCACAAGATCATCCCAAGGGGAGCCGTACCATGCGCGCCGATGTCGTCAAAGTGCTGTTGATCGCTGCAACTGTCTCGGTATTGAGTGCCTGTTCGGGCGCCGGTGGCTTGACCACCACCAGTTGTTTTTCTGCGGATTGTCAGTCGCCCGAAGGGCGCAGTCATGCCACGACCCTGAAGTTTGGCGGCAACAGCATTGGCAGCAGCTTGAATCAATACAGCTCCGGGATGTTGCATGATGACTGATGGATTTTGTGGCTGAGAATCAATGTGGCGAGGGAGCTTGCTCCCGCTGGGTCGCGAGGCGGCCCCTCAAAAGAAGGCCTGCTGCGCAGTCCACCGGGAGCAAGCTCCCTCGCCACAACTGTTTATGTCTGGTGGGTTACTGCGGCACCGCCAGCCACTCACCAATGACCTTCTGATAACTGCCAGTGACTTTGCTCAAATGCAGCCACTGATCGACGTACAGCTTCCAGCTGATGTCATCGCGCGGCAGCAGATACGCCTTCTCGCCATACTGCATGTACTGATGCGGATTCACCGCGCACAACCCCGGTTTGAGTTTCTGCTGATACAGCGCTTCCGAGGCGTCGGTGATCATCACGTCGGCCTTGTTGTCGAGCAGTTGCTGGAAGATCGTCACGTTGTCGTGCAGGGCCAGTTGGGCCTTGGGCAGGAAGGCGTGGACGAAGGCTTCGTTGGTACCACCGGCCGGTTCCACCAGGCGCACGTCTGGCTGGTTGATCTGCTCGATGGTCTGGTATTTGGCCTGCTCGGCGCAGCGCACCAGCGGGATCTTGCCGTCGCTGTCGAGGGTGTTGCTGAAGAAGGCTTTTTTCTGCCGTTCCAGCGTCACCGAAATCCCGCCCATGCCGATGTCGCACTTGCCGGCCTGCATGTCCGGCATCAGGGTTTTCCAGGTGGTCTGCACCCACTCGACCTTGACCCCTAGGCTGTCGGCCAGCGAGCGCGCCATGGCGATGTCGATGCCTTCAAATTCGCCGTCGGCGCGCTTGAAGGTGTAGGGCTTGTAGTCGCCGGTGGTGCAGACGCGCAGTTGGCCTTGTTGCTGAATGCTGTCGAGGTGCGAAGTGGCTTCTTGGGCCTGAACACCCGCGGCCAGGGCCAGCGTGCCGCAAAGGATCATCGTGCTTTTTAGAATAGTCATGAACATCGGGCTTCTGCAGAGGACGGTGAGCCAGTGTAGTGAAAGGCCTTCGCGGGTGTCATCCCGCGTCCGGACTCAACGTGCCGAGCCACGCCACCAGCGCCACGATCAGCAGGGCCATGCCCAGTTCCAGCAGCACACTGCGCCTCAGTGCGTTCGCCGCGATGACGTGCTGTCCATCGCGTAGTGATCGCGCCAGCGCCGGCCCAAGGTGGAAGCGGTTCAGCGCGGCCAATACCAGCATCCCGGCAAACAGCACAACCTTGATCGCCAGCAACACACCGTAAGTGCCGAGCAGCACGTCATCCAGCCTCGGGCCGACGATGAACAGGTAATTCACCACGCCGCTCACCGACAGCGTCAGCACAATCGTCGCGCCGACCCATTCGAAGCGTTTCACCGCCTCAGCCAGCAGGCGAATCCGCGCTTCATCCACACGACCCCGCGCCAGCAACACCAGCGCCAGCATCCCCCCCAACCAGGCACCCGCCGCCAGCAGATGCAGGATGTCGCTGAGGAAATGCCAGAACCGCAGCGAGCCCTCGTCCATGGCCCCGTGCCCACTCCACGCAAGGGAGCTGAGGACAACCGCGCCGGCCGTCGACGCGAGCCACATCCCCGGCTGAATCAGCACCACGATCAGCGCAATCATGCGCAGCGCCCACGCCAGCCCGACATCCGTTTCCAGCAGCATCATCTGCAGATGCGGCCAGAGTGCGGCGAGTTCGGTTTCGCCACTCATGGTGCTCGTCATCAGCACCAGTCCAGCCACTGACAGCAGTGCCCCGATCAATGCCAATCCACGCAGCATCGGGCCAGACCGCAGGTCGGCGTCAGCGCTGTACAGCGTAAACAACCCCACCCCGAACAACAGCAGCAAATCCACATACAACGCCAGGCGCAAAATGATGTTGATCAGTTCAGCCATCGCTCACTTCACTTTGAACGTGACGTTGCCGGTGATCGGGTGCGTGTCGGACGACACCGCGCGCCACTCGACCTGGTAGGTGCCGGCGGGCAACGGCGCGAGCGGGGTGACGAGCATGGATTTCGGGTCGCTGCCAGCGCTGACTCTGGCCTTCATCGGCATCGGCGAATGGGCCATGCCGGGCATCTCGGTCATCACCAGTTTGGCGCCGGAGAACTGAGTCAGCAGGCTCTCGGAAAAGTGCAGTTCGATCTTGTCGGGAGCCGCGCCGTCGGCACCTTCGGCCGGGGTTGATGACAGCAGTTTCGGGTGAGCCTGAGCGAGGCTGCTCAGGAGCAAACCGCTGGCGAGTACAAGGGTGATATTCAACGTGCGCATGCAAGACCTCTGGGGTGTTTTTCAGTGGGAATTCAGAACCACAGCCGCACACCGAGCACGAGCCGTGCTTCGCTGCGACTTTCGCCTTCTTCGCGGGCGTAATCGGCGGTGTTGCCGTAGGTGCGGTTCCACGTCACGCCGAGGTACGGCGCAAATTCGCGGCGGATTTCGTAGCGCAGGCGCAGGCCGGCTTCAGTGTTCGACAGGCCGGAACCAAGGCCCCGTTGCGGGTCGTTTTTGCCGTAGACGTTGAGTTCGGCGGTGGGCTGCAGGATCAGCCGGTTGGTCAGCAGAATGTCGTAGTCGCCTTCCAGCCGCAGCGCGCTTTGTCCGCCCTCACCGAGAAACGCCGTGGCCTCGGCTTCGAAGTTGTAAAGCGCCATGCCCTGCAGACCGAACGCGGCCCAGGTTTGTGCGGCGCCGGGTTTGAAGTCCTGACGCACGCCGCTGACCACGTCCCACCACGGCGAAATCGCATGGCCCCACAATGCCTGGAGTTCGGCGTCCTCGGTCTTGCCGTTGCTGCGTTCGCCTTCGGAGCGCAGCCACAGGCGATCGATGTCGCCGCCGATCCAGCCGGACAGATCCCAGGCCAAAGCGCTGCCGTCATCGGCGTTTTGCCATTCGAGTTTGTCGGCGAGGAAGTAACTGTTGATCGCGCTGTCATGCACCTGATGGCCGCCGGGGCTGGCGAACACGGCGGCGCGGTCGGCGTCGGTCAGCACCGGGATCGGCGTGCGGCTTTCAGTGGGTGCGGCAGGCTGCATCATGCCGTCGTCCATGCTTTGCATCGAGTGATCCATGCCGGGCATCTGGCTGTGATCCATGCCTTGCATGTCGTTGGCGGCCATGACGGAGGCGCTGATGAACAGCACGGAGAACGCTGCAAGTCGAGTCATGATCAGCCCCTTCATTCTTCCACCCGCACTTCGCGGAACATGCCGGTTTCCATGTGATAGAGCAGATGGCAGTGATAGGCCCAGCGGCCCAGTGCATCGGCCGTGACCCGGTAACTGCGACGGGTACCGGGGGGCATGTCGATGGTGTGTTTGCGCACCTGGAAATTGCCGTTTTCGTCTTCCAGATCGCTCCACATACCGTGCAGGTGGATGGGGTGGGTCATCATCGTGTCGTTGACCAGCACCAGACGGATGCGCTCGCCGTACTTGAGGCGCAGCGGCTCGGCGTCGGAGAACTTGATGCCGTTGAATGACCAGGCGAACTTCTCCATGTGCCCGGTCAGGTGCAGCTCGATCGTGCGCCCGGGATCGCGGCCGTCCGGGTCGTCGAAGGTGCTGCGCAGGTCGGCGTAAGTCAGCACGCGACGGCCGTTGTTGCGCAGCCCGAGGCCGGGGTCGTCGAGTTTCGGTGTGGGGGTCATGGCTTGCATGTCCACCAGCGGATTGTCTTTTTCGCTGGCGGGGTGCGATTGCATCGGGCCCATCGCCGAGTGGTCCATGCCCGCCATGTCGCTCATGTCCATCGAGCCGTGGTCCATGCCACCCATGCCCATGCCACCCATGCCCATGCCACCCATGCCCATGTCGTCCATGGTCACCAATGGGCGCGAATCCAGCGCTGGCACCGGGGCCGTCAGACCGGCGCGGGACGCGAGGGTGGCGCGGGCGTAACCGCTGCGGTCCATGGCCTGGGCGAACAGGGTATAAGCGTCGGCGGCGGGCTCGACGATCACGTCGTAGGTTTCCGCCACCGCGATGCGCAGTTCATCGACGCTGACCGGTTTGACGTGCAAACCGTCCGCCGCGACCACGGTCATTTTCAGCCCCGGAATGCGCACGTCGAAGTAAGTCATGGCCGAGCCGTTGATCAGGCGCAGGCGCAGTTTTTCGCCGGGGCGAAACAGTCCGGTCCAATTCGAGTCAGGAGCGTGGCCGTTGATCAGGAAGGTGTAGGTGGCGCCACTGACGTCGGCGATGTCGGTGGGGTTCATCTTCATTTGCGCCCACATCGTGCGGTCGGCGACGGTGGTGCTCCAGCCTTTGTCGCTGACGTCGTCGATGAAATCGCCAACCGTGCGCTTGTGGTAGTTGTAGTAATCGGACTGCTTTTTCAGGGTCTTCATCAGGCTGGCCGGGTCTTCGTCAGTCCAGTCGCTGAGCATCACCACGTAGTCGCGGTCGTAGTGGAACGGCTCCGGTTCTTTCGCATCGATCACCAACGGCCCGTAGACCCCGGCCTGTTCCTGCAAGCCGGAGTGGCTGTGATACCAGTAAGTGCCGTGCTGCCGCACCTTGAACTGGTAGACGTATACGCCGCCGGGTTCGATGCCGTGAAAACTCAGACCCGGCACGCCGTCCATGTTGGCCGGCAGCAGGATGCCGTGCCAGTGAATTGAAGTGCTGTCCTTGAGCCGATTACGCACCCGCAGCGTCACCGTGTCGCCTTCGCGCCAGCGCAGAAGCGGACCGGGCAGGCTGCCATTGATGGTCAGCGCAGTGCGCGGGCTGCCGGTGAAGTTGACCGGGGTTTCGCCGATGAACAGCTCGAATTCGCTGCCGCTCAGTTCGTTGATCTGCCCCGGTTCGTTCAGCGCCCAGACCGGAGCGCGCCACAGACCGAGGCCGCCGAGCAGGCCGCTGGCGGCCAGGCCTTTGACGAAGGTGCGTCTTGAGGTGTTGGAAGGCATGCGCTGGAAGTCCCCGTTCGATACATGACGGGGAGGCTACCCAGCGCTGGCTTTCAGTTGGCTGAGAGGGGGATTACAGTTTTGACAGTTTGCCCGTTCCTGTTACAGGCCCAGACCTTCCTGCACCACCTGCAACAGGTTGTTCTCGGTCAGCGCAATCGCATCCAGCTCCTGCCCGGTTTCCACTGTCTGCAACCACCAATGGCTTTCATGATGTTCATCGACGGTGCGCAGCAGGTAGGTGTTGCGATCCGGCAGGGTGATCTGCACGCGGCCGGCGCCGTCCTCGGTAAACCGGGCGATGGGATCAAAGGTCAGGGTTTGCTGGTTGGCTTCGATCACCAGTTGGTCGATCGCGTAATCGTGGCTTTCGCCATCGGGTGAGCTCTCGCAAACGTGGGTTGGGTTGCGGCGGATTTTCAGGCCGACTTCGGTGACGGGCTGCAGCCAGACCTCAATGCGGTGGTACAGATCGTAGACCTGCGCCGGCCAGCAATCGATCTCCAGCGCGGCATCCGCGTGGGTGTGCCGGGTTTGCTTGAGTTTGGCGGCGAGTTCGTCTGCTTTACTCATTTCGGATCCCTTGGTTTGATGTCTGCCTGTTAATCGTAGACCGTTCAACGGCGTACGGCCTTGCCTTGCGTCATGCGCTTGCAACACAAGCATGGCGAAATCAGCGCTGGCCAAGTCTGGTCAGCATCAAAAACCACGGACGCAGGCGTCCCAAGGAGCGGGTACATGAAAAAGCTGTTTACAATTCTGGCGCTGATCGCGCTGACGGCCGGTAGCATCGGCCTGAGTTCGGCGCGTCAGTCGAACGCCAGCAAGGTGCAAACGGAAGCGGTAGCGGGGCAGTTTGATTACTACCTGCTGACGCTGTCCTGGTCGCCAACGTTCTGCCTCACCCACAAAGATGACGTGCAATGCTCCGGCAAGGGCTACGGCTTCGTGCTGCACGGCTTGTGGCCGCAATACGCCAACGGCGGCTGGCCGGAATCCTGCCCACCGCTGACCACGCTGTCGGCGGCGGAAACCACCAAGGGCCTGACGCTGTTCCCGACGAAGAAACTGCTCGATCACGAATGGTCCAAGCACGGCACCTGCAGCGGTCTGGGCGCAATGGGTTATCTGGATGAAGCGGACAAAGCCGTAGGCGCGGTGAAAATTCCGCAGGAGCTGCAACCGTTCAGCTCCTCGTATTACTTCGAAGCCCAGGAAATCGCCGACCTGTTCCGCAAGGCCAACCCGGGGATCCCGGCCAATGGCATCGCGGTGATCTGCAGCGGCCCGGAACTCTCGGAAGTGCGGGTGTGCATGGGCAAGGATCTGCAGTTCGGCGCGTGTGGCAAGGGCGTGAAGACCCAGTGCCGGGCGGGGGATATTCGGGTGCCGCCGTCGCGTTGATGTGAGTGGTTGCACGAATGAAAAAGGCGCCTCGATCGGGCGCCTTTTTTTGCCTGGAGGTTTGAAGCAACCGGAAAACTCACGCATGCTTGCGCCCCCAAAAAGGATGACCCGCAACACTGCAAGGAGCTGTTCATGAGCGGAAAACCCGCCGCCCGCGTCACCGATCCAACCGCCTGCCCACTCCCGGGACATGGCACCAATCCGATTGCCAGTGGCTCGCCGAACGTGAATTTCGACGGATTGGCGGCTGCGCGAATGACTGATAAATCCGCGTGCGGCAGCCCGATTACTGGCGGCGTTTCCTCGACGGTGTTTATCAATGGCTTGAACGCCGCGACCCTGGACAGCACCGGGGGGCACGGCAATGTGGTCATTGGTGGGTCAGGCACGGTCATCATCGGTGACACAGTAACAGCGGCGCCTTTCAGTGGTCTGCTACCAATGCCGGTGCATTTCACGGACAAGTTGAAACTGGTCAATGACGTGACCGGTGAGCCCATGATCAATCATCCCTACGTGATTCAGCGCGCAGATGGGCGACTGGAACACGGGGTGTCTGACGCTAATGGGTTCACCCACGAAGTCAGCTCGCACCTGCCTGTCTTTTTATTGCGCCTGTAGCCGGGGGCAAGTCGGCAAGCGATTTATTGCTGGACTCAATAATGAAGGAGTTTTCGTGATGCACAGGTTACTCTTTTGCTGTTTCCTGGCTATTTGCTCCGGTTGCGCAAAAGACCATGTAAAGCCTCCAGCGAACTTGAGTTTTGTATCTGTTGAAAGGCAAAAATCACTTCTATACGACGTTCGTTATCAGTCGGACGTGGATGTTCTGAACCTGTTTGATAGAGGAGAAAGGGTTGGGATGGCTTCAGGCATGCTGAAATGTGCCTTGGAGGATGATCAGGATTTCTCGGTTGGCAAAGCCATCCGGTTTTCTGCAGTAGGTTTGGTGACGTCGGAAATAAGCGAGGATGGCAAGGCGGGATATTCCTATCTCACCAGTGCGTTCATGGTTGAAACTTCAAGCAACCGGAGTTCTGAAAGAAATCTGTCAGTAAAAGAACTGAATCAACTCCTCGCCAACAAACAACAAATCCCCTGCAAAGTCGTCGTCACCGCGTACGGCTATAAACCTTACTACTCAAACACCATGAACCTGCCGGTCGCGGATTTGCTGCGGGAAATCAACAAACCCCGATAGCTGCCACTGGTGCCCTGCGCGAATGCCCTGCGCAGATACGCGAGGGCGATCACCTGCAAAACGACCTCTGAAAATAAATCGCGGCGCAGCGTTCATCCAAATCCCTCGCGCGCCGATACAACGGGGCGGGCGTGTGTTGGCGCGGCGGGTTTGCCGTGCGCATCCCGGTGGGCTACGCTCACAAAAAGTAAGGGTTTCGGGCTGCGGCCCCTGTCGTACCTGCCCAGGACACGTTTTTGCCAATCCCCATTCACGAACCGCATCAAACTCCCGGCACGCTTAAACGCCTGCCGTTGCGCAAGGCGGCAGCGCTGTTCATCGTTGCGGTGTGCCTGTGCCTGTCCGGCTTGCTTTATTTGCAGCTGGAGCAGACGCGGCGTCAGGATCTGGCGAACGCGCAGATCGCCTCCACCAACTTGACCCGAGCCATGGCGCAGCAGGCCGAAGACACGTTTCTGGCTGCCGATCTGGTGCTCACCAGTCTCGCCGACTGGGTCGAGGACGACGGATATGGCGCCGCGCAACGACCACGCCTGCAGCAGACCTTCGCCCGTCGGGTGCAGCAACTGGAACAGCTGCACGGCATGTTCCTGTTCGACCGCGAGGGGCAGTGGGTGATCACCTCGTTCCCGGACTTGCCTCGTGGCAACGGGGTGGCCGACCGCGAGTACTTCAAGTTTCACCAACAGAATGTTTCTACCGTGGCGCACATCGGCCCGGCGATCCGCAGTCGGGAAAATGGAGAGTGGATCATTCCGATCTCGAAGCGCATCAATGATCGCGCCGGCAACTTTCAGGGCGTGCTGATGGCCGGGATCAAGATGGCGTACTTCGACCGCTTCTTCAAAAGCTTCAGCCTCGATGATAGCGGCATCATGTTTCTCGGCCTCAAGGACGGCACTTTGCTGGCGCGGCGGCCGTTCGACGAGAGCCTGATCGGCTCGTCGC
Source organism: Pseudomonas sp. W15Feb9B (assembly GCF_000828175.1). Lineage (NCBI taxonomy): Bacteria > Pseudomonadati > Pseudomonadota > Gammaproteobacteria > Pseudomonadales > Pseudomonadaceae > Pseudomonas > Pseudomonas sp. W15Feb9B. The sequence goes on from NZ_JTKF01000009.1 coordinate 17,343, forward strand.
TGGCGCGGGGCAAGATCTATCAGAAGCTGCTGCCTGAAGCGCCGGCCGGTACGGCGATGATCAGATCGGTGGTCGACGGCGTGGTGCGTTTATACGGCTACCGGCAGCTGACGGCTTACCCGCTGGTGGTCGCGTCCGCCTCTTCGCGCGACACGATTCTCAAGGGTTGGTCCGAGCGGGCCTTTCAGTCCAGCGTGATTGTGGCGCTGGTGATCCTCGGCGTCGGCCTGTTCGGCTGGGTGTTCATTCATCAGGTGCGTGACGGTGAGCGTATCGAGAAAAACTTGCGCAGGGCGCAGCGCGCACTGGAGCAGATTGCGACTCATGACAGCCTGACCGGGCTGGCGAACCGGCGGCTGTTCGAGCAATCGCTGGACATCGAATTCGCCCGCGGTGCACGGCAGTCGAGTCCGGTCGGCCTGATCATGCTCGATATCGATTTCTTCAAACGCTACAACGATGCCTACGGCCATGTGGCGGGGGATCATTGCCTGACCCAGGTGGCCCAAGTGCTGAAGAACAGTTGCCAGCGCAAGGCTGACCTGGCAGTACGTTACGGCGGCGAAGAGTTCGCGGTGCTGCTGCCGGACACTGACATCAACGGCACGCTGGCGATTGCCGGGCAGATCCGCCGCAGCGTGATGGACAAGCGCATCACCCATAGCGGTTCGCCGACCGGCTACCTGACGGTGAGCCTGGGTTGCTACGCGTTTGTGCCCAGTGGAAACGACAGCCTGGAAGAATTTATCCAGCGCGCCGACGCGGCGTTGTATCAGGCGAAAAATGCCGGGCGTAATCGCGCGGCGGTGTTGTCGCTGGAATCGGAGGTTGCCGAGTTGATGCGTTCGGATCGCTGAAGTTTCAGCGCTCCAGCAGAGGAGAGGGAGCAAACTCCCTCTCACAGGCCTCATCACTCACCGTAACGCCGGTTCGTTCAGCTGCCCGAGCCACCGCCCGCACCGCCGGTCCCGCCGCCCGCCGCACCGGTGCCGCCGCCAGCCCCCGAACCAGAACCCATGGCGCCGCCGTTGGTGCCGGTGCCATTGCCAGATCCGGGGCTACCCGCGCCGTTACTGCCGGCCGGTGCGCCTGGGGTGTTGTCCGGCGGTTTGGGCGTGCTTTTGTTGACTTCGGGGTTGGTGCTCGATGTACCGGAACTGTCGTTCGCCGCGAAGCTGGCAGCCGAAGTCGTAGCCAGCAGGCCGGCGAGCAACAAAGAAGTGAGTGTACGTGTAGTCATGGTACGTCTCCAGAAAGGGGCGGTTACCTGACGTTGGTCTGACACGTTTACCCGTTGGTGCCGATTGGCTGACGAGCGGTTATCGAGCTGCAGTATCGATCATCAGTCGCGGCCGGTTGATCCGATGCAACCACCGGCGCCGCCACAGGGTCACAATTTTCCCACCTTGTTCGCCGGAGCCTGGACGATGAAAAACCTGCGGATCGCCACCTTCAACGTCAACGGTTTGCGTGCGCGGTTACCGAACCTGCTGCAATGGCTCAAGCGCGAGCAGCCGGACATTGCCTGCCTGCAGGAGCTCAAGTCGGTGGACAGTGCATTTCCGGCTGCCGAACTCGAAGCGGCGGGTTACGGCGCGATCTGGCACGGTCAGGCGTCATGGAACGGCGTGGCGATCCTCGCTCGCGATGCGCAGCCGCTGGAAAGCCGTCGTGGTCTGCCGGGCGATCCCGACGACAAGCACAGTCGTTATCTGGAGGCGGCGGTGCACGGCGTGCTGGTTGGCTGCCTGTACCTGCCCAATGGCAATCCGCAGCCGGGGCCGAAGTTCGATTACAAACTGGCCTGGTTCGAACGCCTGATCCGCTACGCCAAGGATCTGCAAAGCAGCGATCATCCGGTAGTGCTGGCCGGCGATTACAACGTGGTGCCCACCGATATGGACATCTATAACACCCGTTCCTGGCTCAAGGATGCGCTGCTGCAGCCCGAAAGCCGCGAGTGTTATCAACGGCTGCTCGATCAGGGCTGGACGGATTCGCTGCGTCATCTGTATCCCGAGGATCGCCTCTACACGTTCTGGGATTACTTCCGCCAGCATTGGCAAACCAACTCCGGTCTGCGCATTGATCATCTGCTGCTCAACCCGGCACTCAGCCCTTACCTGCACGAGGCCGGGGTCGATGCCTGGGTGCGCAACGAACCGCACGCCAGCGACCATGCACCGACGTGGATTCGCATCGGTTCGCGCAAGCGGCGGTAGCGCTGATTGGCGAAATCAATTGTCGGAGTCGGGGCCCAATCCCGTATACCTGTCGGCCAGCGGCACAGTGAGCCGCGGCCACATGCAAAAGGACTGAGCAATGAGCGAGCCACGTCTGGCGAATCCGACGTTGTACCTGCAGCGCCTGGGGTTCGATGCCCCACCGGCACCGACCCTGGAAACCCTGCGGCAGCTGCAGTTACGCCATACCGGGATCTTCCCGTTCGAGAACCTGTCGACGATCACGGGCGCACCGGTGCTGATCGATCTGGCGTCGGTCGAACAGAAAGTTCTCCACGGAGGTCGGGGTGGTTACTGCTACGAATTGAACAATCTGTTTCTGGCGTTGCTGCAGGAATTGGGCTTCGAGGCCCGTGGTATCTCCGGGCGCGTGGTACTGGCGCAACCCGAGGGCACGTGGACGGCGCGCACCCATCGCTTGAGCCTGGTGATCATCGATGGCGAACGCTACATCACCGATGTCGGCTTTGGCGGCATGGTGCCGACTGCGCCGCTGTTGCTCGATACCGAGGCTGAACAGCCGACGCCGCACGAGTCCTATCGCATCGAGAAACAGGCCGATGGCTACATGCTGCGCGCCAATGTTGCAGGCGAGTGGCGTGCGATGTACCTGTTTGATCTGCAACGCCAGGAAGACATCGATTACACCCTCGGCAACTGGTACGTCTCGACCCATCCCGAGTCCCCATTCGCCAAACGGCTGATGGTTGCGCGCACTGGCGATGGCTGGCGGCGGACTCTGAACAACGGCAGCTTCGCGATTCATCACATGGGCGCCGACAGCGAGCGGCGCGAGGTGGCGGATGTCGATGAGTTGATCGAGGTGCTGGAGCAGGAGTTCGGCCTGCACCTGCCTGACCAGCCGCCTGTGCGCCAGTCGCTGGCGCGGATGCTCGTACCGGACTGATCTCAGGGCTTTGCCTCCGGTTCCAGTACCCGGCGGATTTCACCGACCGCCGCCGAGAGCTTTTTTTCCAGGCTCTTGAGGTCGGCGGCGGTGATGCCTTTCTTGAATTGCCCGGAGTGGGGCGGCTCGGCCTCCTGCGTTTTGCTGCCAGGCTCCAGCAGGGCATGGCGCAGGGTGTTGTTGATCACCGTCTGATAACCGAAACCTTCGTTTTCCGCCACGTTGCGGGCGGCTTCGATGACGGCGTCATCGAGCATGATGGTGATGCGGGTCTTGCCCTTGGCGGGCGCCAAGGCACCGCGTTTGCCCTGCGAGAAGTCGTATTCGTCTTTCATCGTTCAAGCCTCCAGAAAGTAAGCGCAACGCTCGCTCGGTGTGGCGACACGTGCAGAAATGATTCGTGCGACGTTGGCTTCGCGATAACTGTACGCAACCACCAGCAAACGCCCTTTGCCATCCAGGCCGAGGGTGATCCAGCGCTGTTCGTCATGGTCGTTGTCCTCGATCGTCAGCGCGCGTTCGTCGTGAAAGACCGGCTCGGTATCGGCAAGGCTGACACCCCTGTGCTTGAGTTTGTTGGCTGCGTTCTTGCTTTTGTCGTACTGAATTTCGAATGACTTCATTATGCATACTTTATATGTATAAAAAAGGGCGCCAATGCACCGCTGGTCGCCATGAACACTTCAGCCTAGTGCGATAAAAACCGGGGGCAGGAGGGGATGTGTTGCCGGATTTGTGGGAGCTAGAGGTGGCGGGATAGAAGCTTGGGTGGCTACCTATCCATTATGTGACCGATAAGTTGTATACAACTCTATGGACATTTGTCCCGAGTATTGAATACAGTGTGCGCATAACAAAAACCAGGGAACCCCCCACATGAAAACGCCCCATGTTTCACACCAACGGCCCGAGGACGAAAATCTCGGGGTCGGCGCGAATATGGCTTACGGCCTGCAACATGTTCTGACCATGTACGGCGGTATCGTTGCGGTGCCACTGATCATTGGCCAGGCGGCCGGGCTGTCGCCGGCGGACATTGGTTTGTTGATTGCTGCTTCATTGTTTGCGGGGGGGCTGGCGACACTGCTGCAAACCCTGGGTCTACCGTTTTTTGGCTGTCAGTTGCCGTTGGTGCAGGGCGTGTCGTTCTCCGGTGTGGCGACCATGGTCGCGATCGTCAGCAGTGGCGGGGAGGGCGGCTTCCAGTCGGTGCTGGGCGCGGTGATTGCCGCGTCGTTGATCGGCTTGCTGATCACCCCGGTGTTCTCGCGAATCACCAAGTTTTTCCCCCCGCTGGTCACCGGTATCGTGATCACTACCATTGGTCTGACGCTGATGCCGGTGGCGGCGCGCTGGGCCATGGGTGGCAACAGCCATGCGCCGGACTTCGGCAGCATGCAGAACATCGGGCTGGCGGCGGTCACGCTGGTGCTGGTGTTGTTGCTGAGCAAGGTCGGCAGTTCGACCATCTCGCGCCTGTCGATCCTGTTGGCCATGGTGATCGGCACGGTGCTGGCGGTGTTCCTCGGCATGGCGGATTTTTCCGGTGTCGCTCAAGGGCCGATGTTCGGCTTCCCGACACCGTTCCACTTCGGCATGCCGACTTTCCACTTCGCCGCGATCCTGTCGATGTGCATCGTGGTCATGGTGACCCTGGTGGAAACCTCGGCGGACATTCTGGCGGTCGGTGAGATCATCGGCACCAAGGTCGACTCCAAACGCCTGGGCAACGGTTTGCGCGCCGACATGCTGTCGAGCATGTTTGCGCCAATCTTCGGATCGTTCACCCAAAGCGCCTTCGCGCAGAACGTCGGGCTGGTGGCGGTGACCGGGATCAAGAGTCGTTATGTGGTGGCCACCGGCGGTATCTTCCTGGTGATCCTCGGCCTGCTGCCGTTCATGGGGCGGGTGATTGCCGCAGTGCCGACCTCAGTGCTGGGCGGTGCCGGTATCGTGCTGTTCGGTACGGTGGCGGCGAGCGGCATCCGTACGCTGTCGAAGGTCGATTACCGCAACAACGTCAACCTGATCATCGTCGCGACCTCGATCGGCTTCGGCATGATCCCGATTGCCGCGCCGAACTTCTACGATCATTTCCCGAGCTGGTTCGCGACCATTTTCCACTCGGGCATCAGTTCATCGGCGATCATGGCGATTGTGCTGAACCTGGCCTTCAACCACTTCACTGCCGGCAACTCGGATCAGCAGTCGGTGTTTGCGGCTGCGGAAGAGCGCACTCTGCGTTATCGCGACCTGGCGGCGTTGCGTGAGGGTGACTACTTCAGCGACGGCAAGCTGCACGATTGCGATGGCAAAGAAGTGCCGGTAGTCGAGCCTGATGACCACGATCATGGGCATGGGGCGCCGAAGACCCAGATGAAGAGCAGCGAACACGTTTGATCGCTGATTGAGTGAAAAAGGCCGAACTGTAGTTCGGCCTTTTCGTTTGAAGATCAAAAAATCGCAGCCTTCGGCAGCTCTTACAGGGGAACGCATTCCACATGTAGGAGCTGCCGAAGGCTGCGATCTTTTGACTTTTCGAGCGCCCACAAAAAAGCCCCTGAATCTTTCGATTCAGGGGCTTTGCTATTTGGCTCCACAACCTGGACTCGAACCAGGGACCCAATGATTAACAGTCATTTGCTCTACCAACTGAGCTATTGCGGAATTGGTGCGTATGTTACTGATTTAAAAAGACTAGTCAAGCTTTGCCGATTCTTTTTTTGCCGAACGGCTGTCAGCCGCCGAATGTAAGGGTGCCCATCAGCAGCTTTGCGTACAACGCCGTGGCCGCCAGTTGCACCAGCCACAGGGCCAGGCCGCCGAGGAAAACCCCGGCTGCCACTTGCAGCACCAGGCTTTTGTCGCGTTTGGCCGGGGCGCGGGGGATGAAGTCATCCAGGTCGTCTCGGTCAGCGCGCAGGTTGTCGTTTTTCATGTGGGTTATTCCTGGATATATACGAAACCTGTGGGAGCGAGCCTGCTCGCGAAAGCGTCGGATCAGTCGCCATGATCTTTGGCTGATACACCGATTTCGCGAGCAGGCTCGCTCCCACAGTTCAGATTTGTATGCAGTTTAGAGGGAATGTTGCATTCCTTCGGACAAATAAAAAACGGGAAGCCCCAAGGCTTCCCGTTTTTCATTGCCAGGCGAATCAGATGACCTGAACGATCGCATCCGTTACCGCTTTGATGTTGCTCTGGTTCAGTGCCGCGACGCAGATGCGGCCGGTGTCCAGGGCGTAGATGCCGAACTCGTTACGCAGGCGATGCACCTGTTCGGTGGTCAGGCCGGAGTAGGAGAACATGCCGCGCTGACGGCCGACGAAGCTGAAGTCACGCTGCGGGGCTTTCTCGGCCAGCAGGGCGACCATCTGCTCGCGCATGCCGCGAATGCGCAGGCGCATTTCTGCCAGTTCGGCTTCCCACTGGGCGCGCAGTTCCGGGCTGTTCAACACGGCGGCGACAACGCTGGCACCGTGAGTCGGCGGGTTGGAGTAGTTGGTGCGGATCACGCGCTTGACCTGCGACAGCACGCGCGCGCTTTCTTCTTTCGATTCGCTGACGATAGACAGGGCGCCAACGCGCTCGCCGTACAGCGAGAACGATTTGGAGAACGAGCTCGAAACGAAGAAAGTCAGGCCCGATTCAGCGAACAGACGCACGGCTGCGGCGTCTTCGTCGATGCCGTCGCCGAAACCCTGGTAAGCCATGTCGAGGAACGGCACGTGACCTTTGGCCTTGACCACGTCCAGCACATTCTTCCAGTCGGCCGGGGTCAGGTCGACGCCGGTCGGGTTGTGGCAGCAGGCGTGCAGCACAACGATCGAGCCGTTCGGCAGGGCATTGAGGTCGTCGAGCATGCCGGCACGGTTCACGTCGTGGGTGGCGGCGTCGTAGTAACGGTAGTTCTGCACCGGGAAGCCAGCGGTTTCGAACAGCGCACGGTGGTTTTCCCAGCTCGGGTCGCTGATCGCCACGACGGCGTTCGGCAGCAGTTGCTTGAGGAAGTCGGCACCGATTTTCAGCGCGCCGGTACCGCCGACAGCCTGAGTGGTGACGATGCGACCGGCAGCGATCAGCGGCGAGTCGTTACCGAACAGCAGCTTTTGCACGGCCTGGTCGTAGGCGGCGATGCCGTCGATCGGCAGGTAGCCACGGGAGGCGTGCTGAGCAGCGCGAATGGTTTCGGCTTCTATCACCGCGCGCAGCAGGGGAATTCGCCCCTCTTCGTTGCAGTAAACACCTACACCCAGGTTGACCTTGGTGGTCCGGGTATCGGCGTTGAATGCTTCGTTGAGGCCCAGGATTGGATCGCGTGGTGCCATTTCGACAGCGGAGAACAGGCTCATTATTACGGCGGCTCTGAATGGAGAGTGGAGGGACGTGTCGCGCTCCAGCCGAATGCACTAGAGCGGTGCACAAACGGGGAGCTAGTATAGAGGCCATTAATGAGCAATGGCGACAGGCGATTCAGCTTTTCCAGCAAGTTTTTCCGATTATTTCTTGACCGTTAGTCGATTGACTCTGTCAGAGACTTTGCCGGATGTAGGACGTTTGCCTTGAAAGGCGAGGCAATCGGCTCCACATTGAGCACAATCTTCGTTTTTCCTTGGGCGACAACGGTCGTTTGCGGTCATCCCCGCAGCTCGGCTGTTTTCTGCGCGAGCCGCGATCCCAGAGGTGTGTATGTCCGAATTCCAGCTAGTCACCCGCTTCGAGCCCGCCGGCGATCAGCCAGAAGCTATCCGCCAATTGGTCGAAGGCATCGAAGCCGGGCTGGCGCACCAGACGCTGCTCGGTGTGACCGGCTCGGGCAAGACCTTCAGCATCGCCAATGTCATCTCGCAGGTACAGCGCCCGACGCTGGTGCTGGCGCCGAACAAGACCCTCGCTGCGCAACTGTATGGCGAGTTCAAGGCGTTCTTCCCGAACAACGCCGTCGAATACTTCGTTTCCTACTACGACTACTACCAGCCCGAAGCCTATGTGCCGTCGTCCGACACCTTCATCGAGAAGGACGCGTCGATCAACGACCACATCGAGCAGATGCGTCTGTCCGCAACCAAGGCGTTGCTCGAGCGCAAGGACGCGATCATCGTCACCACGGTCTCGTGCATCTACGGTCTCGGTAGCCCGGAAACTTATTTGAAGATGGTGCTGCACGTCGATCGCGGCGACAAACTCGATCAGCGCGCTTTGCTGCGGCGTCTGGCCGACCTGCAATACACCCGCAACGACATGGATTTTGCCCGCGCGACGTTCCGTGTACGCGGCGACGTGATCGACATTTACCCGGCCGAATCCGATCTGGAAGCGATCCGCATCGAGCTGTTCGATGACGAGGTCGAGAGCATTTCCGCGTTCGACCCGCTGACCGGCGAAGTCATCCGCAAGATGCCGCGCTTCACCTTCTATCCGAAGAGTCACTACGTGACACCGCGCGAAACCCTGCTCGACGCCATCGAGGGAATCAAGGTCGAGCTGCAGGAACGTCTCGAATACCTGCGCAGCAGCAACAAACTGGTGGAAGCCCAGCGCCTGGAGCAGCGCACCCGATTCGACCTGGAAATGATCCTCGAACTGGGTTACTGCAACGGTATCGAAAACTACTCGCGCTACCTGTCCGGGCGTCCTGCCGGCGCCGCGCCGCCAACGCTCTATGACTACCTGCCGGCCGACGCCTTGCTGGTGATCGACGAATCCCACGTCAGCGTGCCGCAAGTCGGCGCGATGTATAAGGGCGACCGTTCGCGTAAAGAAACGCTGGTGGAATATGGCTTCCGCTTGCCGTCGGCACTGGACAACCGGCCGATGCGTTTTGACGAGTGGGAAGGGGTCAGCCCGCAGACGATTTTTGTCTCGGCGACGCCGGGCAACTACGAGGCCGAGCATGCCGGTCGCGTGGTCGAGCAAGTGGTGCGTCCAACCGGTCTGGTCGACCCGCAAGTCGAGGTGCGCCCGGCGCTGACCCAGGTTGACGACTTGCTCTCGGAAATCACCAAGCGTGTGGCGCTTGAAGAGCGAGTGCTGGTCACCACGCTGACCAAGCGCATGGCCGAAGACCTCACCGATTACCTCGCCGACCACGGCGTGCGCGTGCGCTATCTGCACTCGGACATCGACACCGTCGAGCGGGTCGAGATCATCCGCGATCTGCGCTTGGGCACCTTCGATGTGCTGGTGGGGATCAACCTGCTGCGTGAAGGTCTGGACATGCCGGAAGTGTCGCTGGTAGCGATTCTTGACGCCGACAAGGAAGGCTTCCTGCGTTCCGAGCGCTCACTGATTCAGACCATCGGCCGGGCCGCGCGCAACCTCAATGGCCGGGCGATTCTCTACGCCGACCGCATCACCGGTTCGATGGAGCGAGCGATTGGCGAGACCGAGCGTCGTCGCGACAAGCAGATTGCCTTCAACCTCGCCAACGGCATCACGCCCAAAGGGGTGTTCAAAGACGTCGCCGACATCATGGAAGGCGCCACCGTGCCCGGCTCGCGCAGCAAGAAGCGCAAGGGTATGGCCAAGGCTGCCGAAGAAAACGCCAAGTACGAAGCCGAACTGCGCTCGCCGAGCGAAATCACCAAACGCATTCGCGCGCTGGAAGAGAAGATGTACCAGTTGGCGCGGGATCTGGAATTTGAGGCAGCGGCGCAGATGCGCGATGAGATTGCCAAACTGCGTGAGCGGCTTTTGGCGGTTTGAACTTCATCGCCTGATCGGGCCTCTTCGCGAGCAAGCTCGCTCCCACATTGGAATTGTGTCGTTCACAAAACCCCTGTGGGAGCGAGCTTGCTCGCGAAAGGGCCGGTCCAGTCACCACAAAAATCAGTGAGCCTCCCCAGCCTTCAATCCCTGCGGCAATTTCCTGGTCAACAAAATCGCCAACATGCTGACCCCCAGCGCAATCCCGACAAAGTGAAACGCGTCGTTGTAGGCCATGATCAGCGCCTGCTGATGCACGATCTCGCTCAACTTGCCCAACGCCGCCGTGTCACTGCCAAAACGGTCGGTCATCGACGCCAGCCGCTCGGCCACTTGCGGATTGGTCGGCACCACCGCCTCACGCAAATAATCGAAGTAAGTCTTGGTGCGCGCATCCAGCAGCGTGGCGAGCAGGGCAATGCCGATTGCGCCGCCGAGGTTGCGCAGGATGTTGAACAGGCTCGACGCCGATCCCGCGTCCTGCGGCAGGATGTATGCGGTAGCGATCAGCGAAATGGTCACCATGATCAGCGGCTGGCCCAGCGCCCGGATGATCTGGATCTGATTGAACTGCGGCCCGGCGAAATCCGGGTTGAGCACCCCCGAAGAAAAACTCGCCAGCCCGAACAGCCCGAAGCCCAGGGTGCACAGCCACTTCGGTGAAACGAACTTCATCAGCTTCGGCACCAGCGGAATCAGGAACAGCTGTGGCACGCCCATCCACATGATCACTTCGCCGATTTGCAGGGCGTTGTAGTTCTGGATCTGCGCCAGGTACAGCGGCAGCAGATAAATCGAGCCATACAAGCCGACACCCATGCCCAGGCTGGAAATGCTCGACAGGCCGAAGTTGCGATTGCGCAGGATGCCAAGGTTGATCAGCGGGTTGGGTTTGGAGATCTGCACGATGACGAAGGTGATCAGGCTGAGGAGGGCGATGCTGCCGAGGGTCACGATCAGGTTCGATTCGAGCCAGTCCTTGCGGTGGCCTTCTTCGAGAAAGACTTGCAGGCAGCCGAGGCCGACACCCAGCGTGAGAATCCCGATGTAGTCGGTGCTTTTCAGCAGCTCCCAGTGCGCTTCTTTCTTCTCCAGTCCGTACATCAGCCCGGCGATCATGATCAGCCCCGGCGGGATGTTGATGTAGAAGATGTATTCCCAGCCCCAGTTTTCCGTGAGCCAGCCGCCGAGGGTCGGTCCGATGGATGGGGCGAAGGTCGCGGTCATGGCGAACATCGCCATGCCTTTGGCGCGATGGTGTTCGGGGAGTTTGATCAGGGTCAGGGTGAATGCCAGCGGGATCAGTGCACCGCCGGTGAAGCCCTGCATGGCGCGAAAGACGATCATGCTTTCGAGGCTCCAGGCCATCGAGCACAGCAACGATGACACCAGAAACCCCAGCGACACCCACACTGCCAGCCGTCGTGCCGAGAGCAACTGCACCAGCCACGCGGTCAGCGGAATCATGATGATTTCCGCCACCAGATAGGAGGTGGAAATCCACGAGCCTTCTTCCAGTGTCGCTGACAGCGCGCCCTGAATGTCCTTGAGCGAAGAGTTGGTGATCTGAATGTCGAGCACTGCCATGAAGGCGCCAAGCATCACGCTCATCACCGCGATCCAGTCCCGCCGGGTCGGTTCGCCGACCGGGCGGATCAGTTGATCACCGGCCATTGTCTGGGGCGTCTTTGATGTTCACGGTGGCGGTGACCGACATGCCCGGACGGATCTTGCCATGCAACGGATTGTCAGCCTTGAACGTCAATTTCACCGGAATCCGCTGCACGACTTTGGTGAAGTTGCCGGTGGCGTTATCCGGCGGCAACAGGCTGAACTGCGCACCCGAGGCGGCGAACAGACTGTCGACACGCGCCTCGATCGGCGTGTCGCTGTAGGCGTCGAAAGTCAGTTCGGCTTTTTGGCCGGGGACCATGTGGCCGATCTGGGTTTCCTTGAAGTTGGCCTGCACCCAGATGTCTTCGTCCGGGACTATCGACAGCAGGTACGCGCCGGCCTGCACCACTTGGCCGTTGCGCGCGGCACGCTGGCCGACCATGCCGCTGATCGGCGCGTGAATGTCGCTGCGAGTCAGGTTGAGTTCGGCTTGCGCCAGATCGGCGCGGGCGTTGGCGATCTGCGCGTCGAGGCGTTTGATCTCGGCGGTCAGTGCGTTGACCTGCTGGCGCTGGCTCTGCGCATCGGCTTGAGCCTTGGCCACTTGCGAGCGGGCGATATGGTTGTCGGCGGAGAGGGTGGTGACCCGTTCCTCGGACACAAAACCAGGCTTGCGCAGGGCTTCAGCGCGAGACAGATCTATCTGCGAGCGACCCAGCGATGCCTGGGAGGCGGCCACTTGCGCGTCGCTGGCGGCGATCAGGCTCGATTGCTGAGTCAGTTTGCTCTGCGCCTGCAAACGCTCGGCTTCGCGGGTGGCGAGGGCGGCATTGGCGCGATCGACCGCCAGGCGGAAATCATTGGGTTCGAGGCGCACCAGCAACTGGCCTTTTTCCACGTGCTGGTTGTCCTGCACCAGCACTTCGTCGATGCGCGCGCTCAACTGGCTGGAGACGCGGGTGATCTCGCCCTGGACATAGGCATTGTCGGTGCTTTCATAAAAGCGTCCCTTGAAAAACCAATGGGCGAAGAAGCCCCCGGCAATCAACAGAACCAGCAGCAGGAAAACGAACAGGCGACGCTTGAGTTGGGCAGGCATGGGCAAACTGTAGTCGAGGAATTGTAAGGAAAGTTATCAGGGGACGAATCTGGCACGAAGCCGATACACGGTAAATGCCGTCGACCGATATTCGGCCATTCGCCACGCTCTATGGGTGTTCCAGCCGCAAACTTGGCTTAAATGCCCTGCCCGCTGGAGCGGGGCGGGTGTCGCCTGTTACCATTCGCCGCTTGATTGTTTTGCTTTTCATTCTTTTCGAGACATGCCATGACCACCGTCCGCACTCGCATCGCGCCATCGCCTACCGGGGACCCCCACGTAGGTACCGCTTACATCGCATTGTTCAACTACTGCTTTGCCAAGCAGCATGGCGGTGAGTTCATCCTGCGCATCGAAGACACCGACCAGTTGCGTTCGACCCGCGAGTCCGAGCAGCAGATCTTCGACGCCCTGCGCTGGCTGGGCATCGACTGGAGCGAAGGCCCGGACGTCGGCGGCCCGCACGGTCCTTATCGGCAGAGCGAGCGTGGCGATATCTATCAGAAGTATTGCCAGCAACTGGTGGACATGGGCCACGCGTTCCCATGCTTCTGCACCGCTGAAGAACTGGACCAGATGCGCGCCGAGCAAATGGCGCGCGGCGAAACCCCGCGCTACGACGGCCGCGCGCTGCTGCTGTCCAAGGAAGAAGTCGCGGCGCGTCTGGCCGCTGGCGAGCCGCACGTTATCCGCATGAAAGTGCCGACCGAAGGCGTTTGCGTAGTGCCGGACATGCTGCGTGGCGATGTCGAGATCCCGTGGGATCGCATGGACATGCAAGTGCTGATGAAGACCGACGGCCTGCCGACGTACTTTCTCGCCAACGTGGTCGACGACCACCTGATGGGCATCACTCATGTGCTGCGCGGCGAAGAATGGCTGCCATCGGCACCGAAACTGATTCTGCTGTACGAATACTTCGGCTGGGAGCAACCAGAGCTGTGCTACATGCCGCTGCTGCGTAACCCGGACAAGAGCAAGCTGTCCAAGCGCAAGAACCCGACCTCGGTGACGTTCTACGAGCGCATGGGCTTCATGCCCGAAGCGATGCTCAACTACCTCGGTCGCATGGGCTGGTCGATGCCGGACGAGCGCGAGAAGTTCTCGCTGCAGGAAATGGTCGACAACTTCGACCTCAAGCGTGTGTCCCTCGGCGGGCCGATCTTCGACATCGAGAAGCTGTCGTGGCTCAACGGCCAGTGGCTGCGTGACCTGCCGGTGGAGGAATTCGCCGCGCGCGTGCAGAAGTGGGCGTTCAACTCCGAATACATGATGAAGATCGCGCCGCACGTCCAGGGCCGCGTGGAAACCTTCAGCCAGGTTGCACCGTTGGCCGGGTTCTTCTTTGCCGGTGGTGTCAATCCGGATGCCAAGCTGTTCGAGTCGAAGAAGCTTTCGGGCGATCAGGTGCGTCAGTTGATGCAATTGATCCTGTGGAAGCTGGAAAGCCTGCGTCAGTGGGAGAAGGACAGCATCACCGCAACGATTCAGGCGGTGGTCGAATTCCTTGAGCTGAAGCTGCGTGACGCGATGCCGCTGATGTTTGCCGCGATTACCGGGCAGGCGAGTTCGGTATCGGTGCTCGATGCGATGGAAATCCTCGGCCCGGACCTGACCCGTTTCCGTCTGCGCCAGGCGATTGACCTGCTGGGTGGCGTGTCGAAGAAAGAAAACAAAGAGTGGGAAAAGCTGCTGGGCGCTATCGCCTAAGCGCTTGCGGCTTGTGTAGGAGCTGCCGAAGGCTGCGATCTTTTGCTCTTGCTTCTAAAGACCAACGGCAAAAGACCGCAGTCTGCGCCAGCTCCTAAAGGTCGGCGGTGTGCGTAAACCTCCCGGATTTTCGGGGGGAGGGCGGTAAGTGATTGTTATGCCGACAAAAAACTTTGAAATTTTTCAAAAATAAGTTTGACAGGCTTTCGATACGCCCTTAAGATTCGCCCCGTCCTCAGCGATGACATCAACGATGAGGGGCTATAGCTCAGCTGGGAGAGCGCTTGCATGGCATGCAAGAGGTCGACGGTTCGATCCCGTCTAGCTCCACCAATTTACACTTCGAAGCTTGGCCACACCGGCTTCGAAGCGATCAACACTCAGCGTTGATCAGTTGTATGGAAGGGTTTGCGTCCCCTTCGTCTAGTGGCCTAGGACACCGCCCTTTCACGGCGGTAACAGGGGTTCGAGTCCCCTAGGGGACGCCAGTTTTACAGAAGTGATGTTGCAAGATGTCGCTCCGCCGCGAGGCGAAAAATCCGGGGCTATAGCTCAGCTGGGAGAGCGCCTGCATGGCATGCAGGAGGTCAGCGGTTCGATCCCGCTTAGCTCCACCAATTTTACAGTTCAAGGTCTGGCCACACCGGCCTTGAATCAGATCAGATCTCAGCACTGATCAGCTGTATAGAAGGGTTTGTGTCCCCTTCGTCTAGTGGCCTAGGACACCGCCCTTTCACGGCGGTAACAGGGGTTCGAGTCCCCTAGGGGACGCCACGATTACCCGCTCTGCGGGATTTATAAGGGTCATTCAATTATTGAATGGCCCTTTTGTTTGTCTGGCGTTTGGCCAATTCTCCATTTTCCTTACACTGTGCTTCAGACCAGCGGTCATATCCTCGACTTGCAGAATATTATTATGCGAATAATATTCTAGTCGTAATATTCGGAGGCAACGATGAACGATAAAAAAGCTCAAACCCGCGAACGCATCCTCAAGGCTGCCAGCGCTGCGCTGATGCAACGGGGTCCGGCGGATCCCAGCGTAGGCGAAGTGATGGGCGCCGCCGGCCTGACTGTTGGTGGTTTCTACGCGCACTTCGAAAGCAAGGACGCGATGATGCTCGAAGCGTTCAAGCAACTGCTCAGCCGTCGACGCGACCTGATTGCCGACATGGACGCCGAGCTGACCGGCGAAGAGCGTCGCGCCCTGGTTGCTGCGTTCTATCTGTCGCGCAAGCATCGGGATTCCAGCGACGCTGCGTGCCCGATACCGGCTTCGATTGGTGAACTGGGGCGTCTGCCGGAATCCTTCCGCATCGCACTGAACGAACACCTGGAACTGATGATTGCGCAGTTGGCGTCCAGCCCCGAGGACACCGACAAGGCATTGGCCGATGTGGCCTTGATGGTGGGTGGTCTGGCGCTGGCGCGAGCGTTGGGCCCGGGCGATTTATCCGATCGATTGCTGCGCGCTGCCAAGTCGGCGGTGCGTTGACCTGAAGGCAATACGCCTGAGGAGAGAGCGATGAACACGTTGAAGTGGGTTCGTGGCGTTAATGGCACCTTGGGCTGGATTGCACCAAAGCAGGTAGCGAAGAAAATGCGCGCCGCGTTCATGACGCCGCGCACGTTGCCGCTGCGCGATTGGGAGCTGCCGCTGCTGGCGAGTGCCGAACGCATCACGCTGCGCTTCGGCCTGTCGGCGCTGCGTTGGGGGCAGGGACCTGCGGTGCTGCTCATGCACGGCTGGGAAGGGCGGCCCACCCAGTTTGCGGCATTGATCACGGCGCTGGTCGAGGCCGGTTACACGGTCGTTGCCCTCGATGGCCCGGCCCATGGTCGTTCGCCGGGGCGTGAAGCCAACGTTGTACTGTTCGCCCGCGCCATGCTCGAAGCGGCCGCCGAATTGCCTCCTCTTCAAGCCGTCATCGGCCACTCCATGGGCGGCGCCAGTGCCATGCTCGCGGTGCAACTGGGCCTGCGCACCGAAACCCTTGTGAGCATCGCAGCCCCCGCACGGATCCTCGGCGTACTGCGCGGTTTTGCCCGCTATGTCGGCATGCCACCGCGGGCCCGATCGGCGTTCATCCGCCAGGTCGAGCAGGACGTCGGCATGCGCGCCGCCACCCTTGATGTCGCGCACTATCAACTGGATATGCCGGGCCTGATCGTGCATGCCGAGGACGACAATTTCGTCTCGGTCAAAGAATCGCAATTGATCCACGAGTCCTGGTTCGACAGTCGCCTGCTGCGCCTGGAAAGCGGCGGTCACCAGCGCGTGCTGGCCGACCCCCGGGTGGTTGATGGCGTGTTATCACTGTTGGCGGGGCGCAGCCTTCAGGCGCGGCAATCGGCCTGACATCCGTTACACTGCCCCGGTTGAATCATCTGACCGGGAGTGGGGCATGGGCTGGGATCGGGCAACGCCGTTCACCATTGATCTTCAAGTAGGCGCCGAGGACATCGACGGGTTGGGCCACGCCAACAACGCAGTGTACGTGACCTGGCTCGAACGCTGCGCCTGGCGCCACTCGCAGCGTCTGGGGCTGGATCTGGTCGAGTACCGGCGCCTGGATCGGGCGATGGCCGTGGTGCGGCACGAAATCGATTACCTGGCGGCGGCCTACGAAGGCGACGAACTGCAACTGGCCACCTGGATCGTCGATTGGGATCAGCGTCTGAAAATGACCCGGCACTTCCAGCTGATCCGCCCCAGCGACAACGCCACCCTGTTGCGCGCCCAGACCACCTTCGTCTGCATTGAACTGTCCAGCGGCAAACCCAAGCGCATGCCGGCGGAGTTCATCGAGGGTTACGGCCCGGCGATCCAGTCCCCAGCCTGACCCAATCCCTGTAGGAGTTGCCGCAGGCTGCGATCTTTTGATTGTGATCCTTAAAAATCAAAGTCAAAAGATCGCAGCCTGCGGCAGCTCCTACAGGTGGTCGTGGGTTTAACTGGCTTAATCCAGTAAACTGCCGCACGTTTTTTCTTCCTGAGTAGTGTTTTTCCCATGCAAATTGCCTTGGCGCCCATGGAGGGGTTGGTCGACGACATCCTGCGCGACGTGCTGACCCGCGTTGGCGGCATCGACTGGTGCGTGACCGAATTCATTCGGGTCAACGATCAGCTGCTCACCCCGGCTTATTTCCACAAGTTCGGCCCGGAGCTGCTCAACGGCGCCCGCACCCGTTCCGGCGTGCCGCTGCGCGTGCAATTGTTGGGTTCCGATCCGGTGTGCCTGGCGGAAAACGCGGCGCTGGCCTGCGAACTCGGCTCGCAAGTGATCGACCTGAACTTCGGCTGCCCGGCCAAGACCGTCAACAAATCCCGGGGCGGGGCGGTGCTGCTCAAGGAGCCGGAGCTGCTGAACAGCATCGTCGAGCACGTGCGTCGTGCCGTGCCGGCGCACATCCCGGTCACCGCGAAGATGCGCCTCGGTTTCGACAGCCCTGACGGCTCGCTGGTCTGCGCGACAGCGCTGGCCGAGGGCGGCGCCGAACACATCGTGGTTCACGCCCGCACCAAGGTCGATGGCTACAAGCCGCCGGCGCATTGGGAGTGGATTCCGCGGGTGCAGGACGTGGTCAAGGTGCCGGTGTTCGCCAACGGTGATATCTGGAGCGTCGAGGACTGGCGCCGCTGCCGCGAGATCAGCGGCGTCGAAGACATCATGCTCGGACGTGGTCTGGTATCGCGCCCGGATCTTGCCAGGCAGATCGCCGCTGCGCGCGCTGGTGAAGACGTGGTCGAGATGAGCTGGGCCGAGCTGCTGCCGCTGATTCAGGACTTTTGGCTGCAAGCCAAAGCGCAGATGACCGCACGCCAATCGCCGGGTCGCTTGAAGCAGTGGCTGGCGATGCTGACGCGCAATTATCCCGAGGCGACCGAGCTGTTTACCGTGCTGCGTCGCGAGACAGAACCGGACCAGGTCTCGCGTTTGCTGGGTTTGCCGGTCGCCGCCGCAGCCTGAAAAAAATCTGCAAATACTCTCTTGAAATCATTTTGGCGGTCCCTATCTAAGGGTTACGCGATGCCGAATTCGGGTCGCGGAGTCAAAAAACCTTGCTGATTGTTTTCAGGAGATTTGAACCATGAGTACTGCATTTTCCCTGGCACCACTGTTCCGTTCCTCGGTGGGTTTCGACCGTTTCAACGACCTGTTCGAAACCGCGCTGCGCAACGAGCCAGGCAGCACCTACCCACCCTACAACGTGGAAAAACACGGTGACGATCAATACCGCATCGTCGTAGCGGCAGCCGGTTTCCAGGAAGAAGACCTGGAGCTGCAAGTCGAGAAGGGTGTGCTGACCATCAGTGGCGGCAAGCGTGATGCCAACGAAGGCGTGACCTTCCTGCATCAAGGCATTGCCCAGCGGGCTTTCAAGCTGTCCTTCCGCCTGGCCGATCACATCGAGATCAAGGCCGCCGATCTGAGCAACGGTCTGCTGAGCATCGACTTGTTGCGGGTGATCCCGGAAGAAGCGAAAGCCAAGCGCATCCCGATCAACGGAGCGCAGAAGCCGGTTCTGCAATAAGGCCGAGCAAAAAAGAAGGGCGCCACTGGCGCCCTTTTTTGTGCTCGTCATTCGAGCATCTTTTTCAACGCCTCCAACGCCACCGGCCGACTGTGCAGATAGCCCTGATACAAATGGCAGCCCAGCCCTTGCAGGAACGCCAGTTGTTCCGGCGTCTCCACGCCTTCGGCAATCACCTCCAGTTCCAGGCTGCGGGCCATGGCGACGATAGCGCGGATGATCTCGGCGTCGTTGGGGTCGGTGGTTGCGTCGCGGATGAACGACTGGTCGATTTTCAGAGTATCGACCGGCAGGCGCTTGAGGTAAGTCAGCGATGAATAGCCGGTGCCGAAATCGTCCATGGCGAAGCTCACGCCGAGTTTTTTCAGGCGACGCATTTTGCTGATGGTGTCTTCCAGGTTCTGGATGACGATGCCTTCGGTGATCTCCAGTTTCAGCAGCGAGCAGGGCAGGCCGTGGCTGCTCATGCTGTGTTCGATGCGTTCGACGAAGTCGTTCTGGCGGAATTGTCGTGGGCTGATGTTCACGCACAGGCTGAAGTTGAGCGGGTCGACCAGTTTCAGCGCGATCAATTGTTTGAACGCCTCGCAGGCCTCGTCGAGGATCCAGGTGCCGACTTCCAGAATCAGGCCGCTGTCTTCCAGCACCTTGATGAATTCGGTGGGCGATTGCGCGCCCAGTTCCGGATGGTTCCAGCGCACCAGCGCTTCGGCGCCAATGATGCGGTTGTCCTGTGCGTCGACCTGCGGTTGGTAGTGCACGTTGAATTCGCCACGGGACAGCGCCAGACGCAAGTCAGTCTCCATGCGCAGCCGTTCGCTGGCCGCTTTCTGCATGGTGTTGTGGTACATCTGCGTGGTGTTGCGCCCGGAGTCCTTGGCCCGGTACAGCGCAATGTCGGCGCGCTTGAGCAGGTCGGTCGGGGTCGAGCCGTGGTCGGGAATCAGCGCCACGCCGATACTCGGTGTCACTTGCAGGCGCTGGCCGTCGAGGAACATCGGCTCCGACAGCAGCTCGCGAATGGTGTCGGCCAGTTCTCGCACTTGCGCGCTGACCTCGTTGCGCGTGCCTTCGAGGCCGCTGAGCAGTACCACGAATTCATCGCCGCCGAGACGCGCCACCGTGTCCTCCATGCGCACGCTGGCTTCAAGCCGCGCGGTGATGATTTTCAGCACCGTATCGCCGACCGGATGACCCAGCGAGTCGTTGATGTGCTTGAAGTGATCGAGGTCGAGGAACAGCAGTGCACCGCGCAGGTTGTGGCGCTTGAGCAGGGCAATCTGCTGGCTCAGGCGATCCATCAGCAAGGCGCGGTTGGGCAGATTGGTGAGCGGGTCGTGATAGGCCAGGTGGCGGATCTGCGCCTCGGCATTTTTCAGCAGGCTGACGTCGCGCGCGGTCAGCAGCAGGCACGCGGTTTCGTTGAGGGTGATCGGTTCGATCGACACCTCCACCGTCAGCAACTCGCCGCGCTTGTTGCGTCCGAGCATTTCCTGATGATGCACGCGACCCTTGATCTGCAGTTCGGCGAGCAGCGCCGAGCGTTGTTTCTCTTCGGCCCAGATGCCGATCTGATACACGGTCTTGCCCACCACCTCGTCGGCGCGATAGCCGGTCAGGCGGCAAAAACCGTCGTTGACCTCCAGATAGCGCCCGGTGTCGCGCTCGGTGATGGTGATCGCGTCGGGGCTGGAGTGGAACGCCTTGGCGAATTTCTCTTCGCTGGCCTTGAGTGCGGCCTCGGAGCGTTGCTGTTGAGTGATGTCGCGCAGGGTGGTGACGATGCACGGCTGATTGCCGACGCTGATCTGCCGACTGGAAATCACACACGTCAGCGACTGGCCGTCCTTGTGCTGGACGATGATCGCGACATTGCTCAGGCCCTGTTCGCGGATGACGCGTTCGATGCGTTGCAGGCTCTTTGCCGAGGCGTCCCACAGGCCGATGTCCTCGGCGGTGCGCCCGATCACGTCGGCGGCGCTCCAGCCGAAGGTCTGGGTGAAGCTGTTGTTGATTTCGATGAACTCGCCGCTGTCCTGACGGGTGACGCAAATCGGGTCCGGACTGACCTGAAACAGCGTGGCGAATTTCTCTTCCGAGGCCACCAGGCGTTGCTCGCGCTCGACCTGATCGGTGATGTCCAGCAAGGTCCCGGCCATGCGCAGCGGCGCGCCGTTCTCGTCGCGGTAGAGGCGGGCGCGGCTTTCCAGATAACGTGAGCTGCCGTCGGGCAGTTGCACGCGATAAGTCAGCTGATAGTTGCCGGCCGGGCCCTCGCGCAGGCTGCGGTAGGCGTCGCGCATGCTGTCGCGCTCCTCACCGGGCACGCCTTCGAAAAACTCTTCGAATGACTCGTGAAACGGGATCGGTTCCAGCCCATGCAACTGCGCGGCCCGCGCCGAGCCGTAGAGCATGCCGCTGGGAATGTGCCAGTCCCAGGTGCCGAGCTGCGCCGAATCCAGCGCCAGATCAAGGCGTTCCTGACTGTCTTTCAAGGCGTGTTCGGCGGCTTTGCGCTCGGTGGTGTCGAGGAACGTGCTGAGCAGATACGGCTGGCCTTCGAGCTCGACCTTCTGCGCGCTGAGAATGCCGTCATGAATCTGTCCGTTGCTGGCGCGAAACTGCACTTCCATGCTGACCAGTTCGCCTTTGGCCTTGGTCTTTTTCACCAGTTCGGCACGTTGTTCGGGGTGTACCCACAGGCCCAGCTCCAGAGTGGTGCGGCCAATGGCGCTCTGCACCGGCCAACCGAACAAGCTTTCGAAATACTGGTTGGCCTCGCTGATCAGGCCGTCTTCCTGGCGCGTCAGCAGCACCATGTTCGGGCAAAGATGAAAGAGTGTGGCGAAACGTTTCTCCGAGCTGCTCAGGGCCTGCTCGCGTTGACGCTGGTGGGTGATTTCGCGAATCACCCCGATCATTCGGGGACGGCCGTTTTTGTCCGGCAGCAGGCTGCCGCTGATTTCCAGCCAGTGCAGGCTGCCGTCGGGCCAGCGGATACGGTGGTGCATCGCCTGTTCCAGCGGCGCGCCGGCAATCACCGCGTGGAAGGCGCGCACGGTTTTCGCCCGGTCTTCGGGCGGCAGCAGGTCGAGATATTCCAGATCCTGGGGCAACGGTTGACGTGGATCGAAGCCGAACAGCGCCTGAGTGCCCCGTGACCAGCTGATCTGACCACGCTCGATGTCCCAATACCAGGCGCCGAGCCGGGCGCCGTTGAGTGCGGCGAGCAGTTGCGGCGCACTCTCCCAGCTCTGCTCGGAACGTCGCGGATCAATGGCCTGAATACGCGGCATCGGCGGAATTCGGTCAACAGATTTCGGCATTGTTAACAGGCCTTGAGCTGATGGTGGCGTTAGGCACAGGGACAGCGGCTCTATAGGAGTAGCACAAGTTAGCCGGGAGTCCCTGGCAGATCGATTTGCGCATCCAGCAAGGCCATGAAAGCCCTTGCCGCATTCGACAGCGTCCGTTCGGTGTGCACGATATAGCCTAGCTGGCGACTGAGCTGTATGCCCGGCAAAGGTATGCGCGCCACCTGTTCGTCAAGCATGGTACGGGGCAGAACACTCCAGGCCAGTCCAATGGACACCATCATCTTGATGGTTTCCAGGTAGTTGGTGCTCATGGCGATGTTCGGCGTCAGCCCTTGGGCTTCGAACAAGCGTTGGACAATGTGATGAGTAAAGGTGTTGCCGCCGGGAAAAACTGCCGGATGACCGGCAACGTCCGCCAGGCTCACGGCGCCATTGCTGATCAGCGAATGCTCCGGCGCTACCACGAAATCCAGCGGGTCGTCCCACACCGGCGTGGCTTTGACCAGCGTGTGCGGCTCCGGGGCCAGAGTGATTACCGCCAGCTCGGCGCGGCCGTGGAGAATTTCCTCGTAGGCCACTTCCGAATCGAGGAACTGAATATCCAGCGCCACTTGTGGGTAGCGGCGGGTGAATTCCCTCAAGAGTGGCGGCAAACGGTGCAAACCGATGTGGTGACTGGTGGCCAGGGTCAGGCGGCCGCTGACTTCGCCGGTCAGGTTGGTCAGGGCGCGGCGGGTATCATCCAGCACGTTGAGAATCTGGTAAGCCCGGGGCAACAGGGCGCGGCCGGCTTCGGTGAGGCCGACTTCACGACCCAGGCGGTCGAACAGTCGCACGTTCAATTGTTGTTCCAGCCCGGCGATGCGTTTGCTGATCGCCGGTTGGGTCAGATGCAGGCGTTCCCCGGCGCCGGAGAAGCTGCCGGTCTCGGCAATGGCGATAAACGCATTGAGGTTGGCCAGATCCATGGTTCGTATTCCAGTTGGTTATCCAAAGCATAAAAAATATGAATTTGAGTTATTTAATGTAACCCCATAGGATCGGCCTCACAAGCCAAAGGGTTATTGATAAGCCCAGGGCATAGAAACAAGCTGATGAGGAACCGTCTGATGGCCGGCAAAACGCTCTACGACAAGCTCTGGGATTCGCATTTGGTCAAGCAGCGCGACGATGGCTCGGCGCTGATCTACATCGACCGTCACATCATCCACGAAGTGACCTCGCCGCAAGCCTTCGAAGGCCTGCGTCTGGCCGGGCGCAAGCCGTGGCGCATCGATGCCAACATCGCGACCCCGGACCACAACGTACCGACCACACCGGAGCGCAAGGGCGGCATCGCCGCGATTGCCGACCAGGTCTCGCGTTTGCAGGTTCAGACCCTCGATGACAACTGTGATGAGTACGGCATCGTCGAGTTCAAGATGAACGACATCCGTCAGGGCATCGTCCACGTGATCAGCCCGGAGCAGGGCGCAACCTTGCCGGGCATGACCGTGGTCTGCGGCGACTCGCACACCTCGACCCACGGTGCCTTTGGTGCCTTGGCGCACGGGATCGGCACTTCCGAGGTCGAGCACGTGCTCGCCACCCAGTGCCTGGTCGCCAAGAAGATGAAAAACATGCTGGTACGCGTCGAAGGCCAGTTGCCGTTCGGCGTGACGGCCAAGGACATCGTCCTCGCGGTGATCGGCAAGATCGGCACCGCCGGCGGTAACGGCCATGCCATCGAATTCGCCGGCAGCGCGATTCGTGATCTGTCCGTCGAAGGCCGCATGACCATCTGCAACATGTCCATCGAAGCCGGCGCCCGCGTGGGTCTGGTGGCAGCGGATGAAAAGACCGTCGAGTACGTCAAGGGCCGTCCGTTCGCGCCGAAAGGTGCGCAGTGGGATCAGGCGGTTGAAGCCTGGAAAGACCTGGTCTCCGACGCTGATGCCAAGTTCGACACCGTAGTTGAACTCGACGCTGCGCAGATCAAGCCGCAAGTCAGCTGGGGCACTTCGCCTGAAATGGTGCTGGCCGTTGATCAGAACGTGCCGGATCCGGCCAAAGAGATGGATCTGGTCAAGCGCGATTCGATCGTCCGCGCCTTGAAATACATGGGTTTGAGCGCCAATCAGGCGATCACCGACATTCAGCTGGATCGCGTGTTCATCGGCTCCTGCACCAACTCGCGCATCGAAGACTTGCGCGCTGCGGCCGTGATCGCCAAGGGTCGCAAAGTCGCTTCGACGATCAAGCAGGCAATCGTCGTACCGGGCTCGGGTCTGGTGAAGGCGCAGGCGGAAGCCGAAGGTCTCGACAAGATCTTCCTCGAAGCCGGTTTTGAGTGGCGTGAGCCGGGTTGCTCGATGTGCCTGGCGATGAACCCGGACCGTTTGGAGTCCGGCGAGCATTGCGCCTCGACCTCCAACCGTAACTTCGAAGGCCGTCAGGGCGCCGGTGGTCGTACCCACCTCGTGAGCCCGGCCATGGCCGCTGCGGCGGCGGTGAACGGTCGTTTCATCGACGTTCGTGAATTGATCTGAAGGAGAGCGCAGCATGAAAGCTTTTACCCAGCACACTGGTCTTGTCGCGCCTCTGGATCGTGCCAACGTCGACACCGACCAGATCATTCCCAAGCAGTTTTTGAAGTCGATCAAGCGCACCGGTTTCGGCCCGAACCTGTTCGACGAGTGGCGTTACCTGGATGTCGGCCAGCCGTACCAGGACAACTCCAAGCGCCCGTTGAACAAGGATTTCGTGCTCAATGCCGAGCGCTATCAAGGCGCCAGCGTGTTGCTGGCCCGTGAGAACTTCGGTTGCGGCTCCAGCCGTGAACACGCCCCGTGGGCGCTGGAAGAATACGGTTTCCGCAGCATCATCGCGCCGAGCTACGCCGACATCTTCTTTAACAACAGCTTCAAGAACGGCTTGCTGCCGATCATTCTGAGCGACGCTGAAGTTGATGAACTGTTCAAGCAGGTCGAGGCCGAGCCGGGCTATCAGTTGCAGATCGATCTGCACGAGCAGACCGTGACCAGCCCGAACGGCAAGGTGTACCACTTCGAGATCGACGCGTTCCGCAAGCATTGCCTGCTCAATGGTCTGGATGATATCGGCCTGACCTTGCAGGACGGCGATGCGATTGCCGCGTTCGAGGCCAAGCATCGTGTGAGCCAGCCTTGGTTGTTCCGCGACGCATAAGATTGATGTAGTCAGGGCTGGCCCCTTCGCGAGCAAGCTCGCTCCCACATTTGAAATGCATTCCCCTGTGGGAGCGGGCTTGCTCGCGAAGAGGCCGGCCCAAACAACACAAATGCCAGGAAGTGACTATGACCAGCACCGCCCAGCACAGTCAGGTTGTACAAAAGCAATTCGGTGAACAGGCCGCCGCCTACCTGAGCAGCGCTGTTCACGCTCAAGGCACCGAGTTCGCGCTGCTACAGGCTGAACTGGCCGGGCAGGGCGAAGCCCGGCTGCTGGACCTGGGTTGCGGCGCCGGTCATGTGAGTTTTCATGTGGCGCCGCTGGTCAAGGAAGTGGTGGCCTACGACTTGTCGCAGCAAATGCTCGATGTGGTCGCCGCCGCAGCGGTTGATCGCGGTTTTGCCAACATCTCCACGGTCAACGGCGCCGCCGAGCGCCTGCCGTTTGCCGATGGCGAATTCGATTTCGTGTTCAGCCGTTATTCGGCGCACCATTGGAGCGACCTCGGCGTGGCCCTGCGTGAAGTGCGTCGGGTGCTGAAACCGGGTGGTGTGGCGGCGTTCGTTGACGTGTTGTCACCGGGCAGCCCGTTGTTCGACACCTATCTGCAGAGCGTTGAAGTGCTGCGCGACACCAGCCATGTGCGCGATTATTCTGCCGGCGAGTGGCTGCGTCAGGTCAGCGAGGCCGGGCTGCATACCCGCAGCACCACGCGTCAGCGTCTGCGTCTGGAGTACAGCAGCTGGGTCGAGCGCATGCGCACGCCCGAGGTGATGCGCGGGGCGATCCGCCAGTTGCAGCAGTCGATGGGCAACGAAGTGCGCGAATATTTTGAGATTGATGCCGACGGCTCGTTCAGTACAGATGTAATCGTATTGATGGCTGAGCGATAAGAATTTTTCCGGGCGCGCCCTGAGTGGCGCACCGACTGATGACATGAGGAAAGCATGAGCAAGCAGATTCTGATTCTCCCAGGTGACGGTATTGGTCCGGAAATCATGGCCGAAGCGGTCAAGGTGCTGGAGCTGGCCAACGACAAGTACAGCCTGGGCTTCGAGCTGAGTCATGATGTGATCGGTGGTGCCGCCATCGACAAGCACGGCGTGCCACTGGCCGACGAAACCCTCGACCGCGCCCGTGCTGCCGACGCCGTCCTGCTGGGCGCCGTGGGCGGTCCGAAATGGGACGCCATCGAGCGCGACATCCGCCCTGAGCGCGGCCTGCTGAAGATTCGTGCGCAACTGGGCCTGTTCGGCAACCTGCGTCCGGCGATCCTCTACCCGCAACTGGCCGACGCTTCGAGCCTGAAGCCGGAAATCGTGGCCGGTCTGGACATCCTGATCGTCCGTGAGCTGACCGGCGGCATCTACTTCGGCGCGCCACGCGGCACCCGCACCCTGGAAAACGGCGAGCGTCAGTCCTACGACACCCTGCCGTACAGCGAGAGCGAGATCCGCCGTATCGCCCGCGTCGGTTTCGACATGGCCATGGTTCGCGGCAAGAAGCTGTGCTCGGTGGACAAGGCCAACGTGCTGGCGTCCAGCCAACTGTGGCGTGAAGTGGTCGAGCAGGTCGCCAAGGATTACCCTGAAGTCGAACTGAGCCACATGTACGTCGACAACGCCGCCATGCAACTGGTGCGCGCACCGAAGCAGTTCGACGTGATCGTCACCGACAACATGTTCGGCGACATTCTCTCCGACGAAGCCTCGATGCTTACCGGATCGATCGGCATGCTGCCGTCGGCTTCGCTGGATTCGAACAACAAGGGCATGTACGAGCCTTGCCACGGTTCGGCGCCGGACATCGCCGGCAAAGGCATTGCCAACCCGTTGGCGACCATTCTGTCGGTGTCGATGATGCTGCGTTACAGCTTCAATCTGCACGACGCGGCCGATGCCATCGAGAAAGCCGTCAGCGTGGTGCTGGATCAAGGCTTGCGTACCGGTGACATCTATTCGGCCGGTTGTACCAAAGTCGGAACGCAGGAAATGGGTGACGCAGTAGTCGCCGCGCTGCGGAATCTGTAATCTCTCGGGCCCGCTGCGAAATTCAATACAAAGCAGCGGCCCACTTTTCAAGAAGGTGTAGTTGCGATGAAACGTGTAGGTCTGATCGGTTGGCGCGGCATGGTCGGTTCCGTGCTCATGCAGCGGATGCTGGAAGAGCAGGATTTCGATCTTATCGAGCCGGTGTTTTTCACCACTTCCAATGTCGGTGGCCAAGGCCCGTCCGTGGGCAAGGACATTGCTCCGCTCAAGGACGCTTACAGCATTGAAGAGCTGAAAACCCTCGACGTGATCCTGACCTGCCAGGGCGGCGACTACACCAGCGAAGTGTTCCCGAAGCTGCGCGAAGCCGGCTGGCAGGGTTACTGGATCGACGCGGCGTCCAGCCTGCGCATGAACGATGACGCCGTGATCATTCTCGACCCGGTCAATCGCAAGGTCATCGACCAGCAGCTGGATGCGGGCACCAAGAACTACATCGGCGGCAACTGCACCGTCAGCCTGATGCTGATGGGCCTGGGCGGTCTGTTCGAGGCCGGTCTGGTCGAGTGGATGAGCGCCATGACGTATCAGGCGGCCTCCGGTGCCGGCGCGCAGAACATGCGTGAACTGATCAAGCAGATGGGCGCGACCCACGCCGCTGTCGCCGATCAACTGGCCGACCCGGCCAGCGCGATCCTCGACATCGACCGTCGTGTGGCCGAAGCCATGCGCAGCGACGCGTACCCGACCGAGAACTTCGGCGTACCGCTGGCCGGCAGCCTGATCCCGTGGATCGACAAGGAACTGCCGAACGGCCAGAGCCGTGAAGAGTGGAAGGCCCAGGCCGAGACCAACAAGATCCTTGGCCGCTTCAAGAGCCCGATCCCGGTCGACGGTATCTGCGTGCGCATCGGCGCCATGCGTTGCCACAGCCAGGCGCTGACCATCAAGCTGAACAAAGACGTGCCGATCGCCGACATCGAAGGGCTGATCAGCCAGCACAACCCTTGGGTCAAACTGGTACCGAACAACCGCGACATCAGCATGCAGGAGCTGAGTCCGACCAAGGTCACCGGCACCCTGAACGTCCCGGTGGGTCGTCTGCGCAAGCTGAACATGGGCTCGCAATTCGTCGGTGCCTTCACCGTCGGCGACCAACTGCTGTGGGGCGCGGCCGAACCGCTGCGTCGCATGCTGCGGATCCTGCTTGAGCGTTGATCGCTTGATGTAATGAAAGAACCCGTGCCTTGTGAGAGGTGCGGGTTTTTTTATGGCATTTTAAAAGATCGCAGCCTTCGGCAGCTCCTACAGAATCGGGTTCACACGCAACTCCTGTAGGAGCTGCCGAAGGCTGCGATCTTTTGCTCTAAATTGCCGAACCGCCAGTCACCCGGTAAAGTGCCGCTCCCCCCGTTTCGCCAGAGGTAGAGCCATGACCCAGACCCTTGATATTGCCGTCGTCGGCGCCACCGGTACTGTCGGCGAAACCCTCGTACAGATTCTCGAAGAGCGCGACTTTCCGGTCGGTAACCTGCACCTGCTGGCCAGCAGCGAATCCGCTGGCAGCTCGGTGCTGTTTCGCAACAAGAACGTGCGCGTGCGGGAAGTCGACGAGTTCGATTTCAGCAAGGTCAAACTGGTGTTCTTCGCCGCTGGCGCTGCCGTTTCCCTGAGCTACGCGGCGCGTGCCCACGCGGCCGGTTGCTCGCTGATCGACCTGTCCGGCGCATTGCCGGCCGAGCAGGCGCCGCAAGTGGTGCCGGAAGCCAACGCCGAGGTCATCGCCGGTCTGAGCGCGCCGTTCCAGATCAGCAGCCCAAGCCCGTCGGCGACGACGCTTGCCGTGGTGCTGGCGCCGCTGCTCGATTTGCTCGACCTGCAATACGTCAACGTCACCGCCAATCTGGCCGTATCCGCCCAAGGTCGCGAAGCTGTGACCGAGCTGGCGCGGCAGACCGCCGAGTTGCTGAACATGCGTCCGCTGGAGCCGACCTTCTTCGATCGGCAGATGGCCTTCAACCTGCTGGCCCAGGTCGGTACGCCGGACGCTCAAGGCCACACGCTGCTGGAAAAGCGCCTGGTGCGCGAGCTGCGTCAGGTGTTGGCGCAGCCTTTATTAAAGATTTCCGCTACTTGCGTTCAAGCCCCGGTGTTTTTTGGCGATAGCTATAGCGTGACCTTGCAGTCAGCGAGCGCGGTCGACCTGGAAAAGGTCAACGCCGCACTGGAAGACGCACCCGGCATCGAGCTGGTTGAAGCCGGCGATTACCCGACAGCGGTGGGTGACGCGGTGGGGCAGGACGTTGTCTATGTTGGCCGTGTGCGCGCCGGTGTCGACGACCCGGCGGAACTTAATCTGTGGCTGACGTCAGATAACGTACGCAAAGGTGCGGCCCTCAACGCTGTGCAGGTTGCTGAATTGTTGATAAAAGACCTGCTGTAAAAGATACTTGGCAACAATTTGTCGACTGATTCTAGGTGAGCGCTATGCTTGCCCGGAGCACTTGATAACGTGTCACCCTCCGGGACTTTCCGGGGCATCAAAGAAATGATCGCGCGCGGCTTGTGTCGTCGTCGCGCGCAATGCCTTACGGCAGCGGCAATCAACATCTTCTCGCTGGCCGAGGAACGTTCAAACAAAGGATGAGGCTATGGTTCAAGTTCGCAAACTGGTGTTAGCAATAGCGGCCGCCTCGGCGCTGTCCTCCGGTATGGCGCATGCCCTCGGGCTCGGGGAGCTGACCCTGAAGTCGACCCTGAACCAGCCGCTGGTGGCCGAGATCGAGTTGCTCGACGTCAAGGATCTCACCGCTGCCGAAGTGGTGCCGAGCCTGGCTTCACCCGAAGATTTCGCCAAGGCCGGTGTTGATCGCCAGGCCTTCCTCAACGACCTGACGTTCACCCCGGTGCTCAACGCCAGCGGCAAAAGCGTGCTGCGCGTGACTTCGAGCAAGCCGCTGTCGGAACCGATGGTGAAATTCCTCGTGCAGGTGATGTGGCCCAACGGCCGTCTGCTGCGCGATTACAGCGTGCTGCTGGATCCGTCGAAATTCTCGCCACAGACCGCTGATGCCGCCGCGCAACCGGCACCGTCGCAGACCATCACCGCACCGACCACCGGCGCCACGCACCCGTCGCAATACACCACCACGCCGCGCGACACTCTGTGGGAAATTGCCGCGAAGGCGCGCACCGGCGGTTCGGTGCAGCAGACCATGCTGGCGATTCAGGCGCTCAACCCGGATGCGTTCATCGACGGCAACATCAACCGGCTGAAAACCGGTCAGGTGCTGCGCCTGCCGGACTCGGTGGAAAGCACCGCGCTGCCGCAATCGAAAGCGATTGCCGAAGTCGCCGCGCAGAACGAAGCCTGGCGTCAGGGTCGTCGCTATGTGGCCAAGCCGGGTACCGGCCAGCAGCAGCTCGATGCCACCAAGCGTGGTCGCAGCAATGTCGGCACCGGCCAGAATTCCAAAGACAACTTGAGCCTGGTCTCCGCCGAAAGTGCCAAGGCGCGGGGCAAAGGCCCGGCCGGCGATGCCAAGGCCTTGAGCAACAAACTGGCGGTGACTCAGGAAAGCCTCGACACGACCCGTCGTGACAACGAAGAACTGAAAAGCCGCATGGCTGATCTGCAAAGTCAGCTGGACAAGCTGCAGCGCCTGATCGAGCTGAAAAACAATCAACTGGCGAAGATGCAGGCCGAGGGTCCGGGCACTGCGCCAGCCGCCACCGCTGCCGTACCGGCGATCACCGCCGAACTGGCCGCAACGCCGCCAGCGACGCCGGCGGAGGCCGCACCTACCCCGGAATCGGCGATTGCGCCACCGGTCGACACGCCTGCCGAGACGCCAGTGGTTGCGCCAAAACCGGTAGTCGATGAAGACAAAACCTTCAATGAACTGCTGACCAATCCGATCCTGCTGGGGCTGATCGGCGGCGGTGCGGTGGTGCTGCTGCTTCTGCTGTTGCTGCTGGCCCGTCGCCGCAAAGCCCAGCAGGAAGCCGAGAAACACCTGCGCATGGCCCGCGCGTTGGCTGAAGAGCAGGAGTTCTCTGCCGAGCAGGATCTGCCGGAAAGCAGCTTCGAAGGTCTGGAAACACCTGCCGCCAGCGTCAAGCTCAACACCCCGGCATCTGCGCCAGCGCCTGCTGCGGTAGTGGCTCCGGTGGTGATGGCCGAGCCGATTGCCGCGCCATTGGTCGCGCCGGCCGCCGAGCGTTCCGATGACGTGCTGGACAAGGCTCAGTCGCATATCAATGCCGGTCGCTTGAATCAGGCTGCCGCGCTGCTGGAAGAGGGCGTCAGTCTTGAACCGCAACGCAGTGATCTGCGGCTGAAACTGATGGAAGTTTATGGTCAACAGGGTGACCGCGATGCGTTCGTCGGTCAGGAGCGCCAGCTGGTGGCCAATGGCGACAACTTCGCCAAGGTCGAAGAGCTGAAAAAACGCTTCCCGGCCATGGCTGTAGTCGCGGTTGCGGGGCTGGCTGCAGCGGCGGCCGCTGCCGAACTCGATGCGCAATACGTCAAGGAGCTGCTGCTTGACGAGCCAGAGGCGCCTGCACCTGAGCCTGCGGCAGATGATCTGGACAGCGCGTTCGATCTGAGTCTGGACGACCTCGACAACATCTCCCCGGTTGAGCCTGCGCCTGTCGTCGCACCTGAAGCTCCGGTGGAGCTGGACGAATTCCCGGCTGACGACGATCTGAGCTTTGAGTCGGTGCTGCAACAGCAGACCGAAATCAAAGAGAATCTCGACGACTTGTCGGATTTCGACCTCGATCTGGACCTCGGTGCCGAGCCTGCGCCAGCCCCGATGGCTGACCTGGCGGACGATGACTTCCTGCTGGATCTGGACGAAGGCGTGAAAGACCTGTCGCCGGCCGAGCCTGTGGTCGCCAGCGAAATGCCACAGGACGATCTGGAGCTGCCCGCCGATTTCGATCTGTCGCTGGCCGACGAAATGGACACCAACCCGGCCGAACCGGATGCCTTCGCGGCAGAGCTGGATGACGTCAACGCCGAGCTGGATCGTCTGTCGCAGAGCATCGCCGAGCCGACCTTCACCGAAGCCGACGCGGCCATGGGCGATGAACTGGGCGAAGACGACTTCGACTTCCTCGCCGGCACCGACGAAGCCGCCACCAAACTCGATCTGGCCCAGGCCTACATCGACATGGGCGACAATGACGGCGCGCGCGACATCCTCAACGAGGTGTTGACCGAAGGTGACGAGAAGCAGCGGGGCGAGGCCAAGGAAATGCTTTCGCACCTGGCTTGAGTCAGCGGTAAATCAAAAACGGCAGCCCGATCAAGGCTGCCGTTTTTGTTTGCTTTTTAATATCAAAAGATCGCAGCCTTCGGCAGCTCCTACAGAGGAACGTAATCTCATGTAGGAGCTGCCGAAGGCTGCGATCTTTTGATCTTGAAACTGGCATCCCCGACCCACAGCCTTATAATGCCCGCCTTTGTACATCAGCAGGCTGTCCCACCTTGGCAAACATAGATAATCCGGCCGCCGAAATGGCACCCGAAGGCTTTTACCGCGTGGCACTGGGCGTCGAGTACAAAGGCTCGCGCTACAGCGGCTGGCAGCGTCAGTTGACCGGCGTGGCCACGGTGCAGGAAGAGCTTGAAAAAGCCTTGTCGAAAGTCGCCAATTCGCCGATTTCGCTGCAGTGCGCCGGTCGCACCGATGCCGGGGTGCATGCGTGCGGGCAGGTGGTGCACTTCGACACGCCGGTCGATCGTTCGCTGAAAGCCTGGGTGATGGGCGCCAATATCAATCTGCCCCACGACATCAGTGTCAGTTGGGCGCGGGTGATGCCGGCGCATTTTCATGCGCGGTTCAAAGCCATCGCCCGACGTTACCGCTATGTGATCTACAACGATCAGATTCGTCCGGCGCATCTCAATGAGGAGATCACCTGGAACCACCGCCCGCTCGACGTCGAGCGTATGGCGCAAGCTGCGCAATATCTGATTGGCACCCACGATTTCAGTGCGTTCCGTGCCGGCCAGTGCCAGGCCAAGTCGCCGATCAAGAAGATGCATCACCTGCGCGTGACCCGGCACGGCAAGATGATCGTGCTCGATATCCGTGCCAATGCGTTCCTGCACCACATGGTGCGCAACATCGCCGGTGTGCTGATGACCATCGGTGCCGGCGAGCGCCCGGTGGAGTGGATGAAGGAAGTGCTGGAGAGCCGGGAGCGGCGCTCCGGTGGCGTGACAGCGCATCCGTATGGATTGTATCTGGTACAGGTCGAGTATCACGACGAGTTCCCGCTGCCCGAGCGTTTCATCGGGCCACATTTCCTTACGGGTTTCTCGGACCTTGACGGCTGACGCCTCCCGACGCTTTTGTTACCATCCGGGACTTTCCCGGTTTTTACCTTGAGGTTTTTATCGACATGTCAGCCGTTCGCAGCAAGATTTGCGGGATTACCCGCATAGAGGATGCGTTGGCAGCGGTCGAGGCCGGGGCGGATGCGATCGGTTTCGTGTTTTATGCAAAGAGTCCGCGCGCAGTGAGCGTGCAGCAGGCAAGGGCGATCATTCAGGCTTTGCCGCCCTTCGTGACGACGGTGGGCTTGTTCGTCAACGCCAGTCGCTGTGAATTGGGGGAAATCCTCGATGCCGTGCCGCTGGATCTGTTGCAGTTCCATGGCGACGAGACCGCTGAAGAGTGCGAAGGCTGGCATCGTCCGTACATCAAGGCATTGCGGGTCAAGGCCGGCGACGACATCGCGGCTGCCGTCGATGTTTATCCGAGTGCCAGCGGTGTGCTGCTCGACACCTACGTCGAAGGTGTGCCCGGCGGAACCGGTGAGGCGTTCGACTGGTCATTGATTCCGCAGCAATTGAGCAAGCCGCTGATCCTGGCGGGTGGCCTGACCCCGGAAAACGTCGCCGACGCTGTGGCCCGGGTCAAACCGTACGCCGTCGATGTCAGCGGCGGGGTAGAGGCGAGCAAGGGCATCAAGGATCCTGCGAAGATCCGCGCGTTCATCAATGCCGTACGCAGCAGCTCGCAGGGAGCGTCTACTTCGATGTGACGGCTGGCAGTCTGCCGCCGTCCATCAATGCACTTGCACAAAGCAGGCGAGGCTGAGGGTTTCTGGAGTTGCACGCAGGTCATGTTTCGCGCTGACCGCGGCGTTCCACCAACCATCGCCACACACATGAATTTAGCTGAAGGGCATACGCGGGGCTGCGAACCAGAGCGTTCGGGCCGCCGGTACTGGAGAAAGAAAGCATGAGCAACTGGTTGGTAGACAAACTGATCCCTTCGATCATGCGGTCGGAGGTCAAGAAGAGCTCGGTGCCTGAAGGTCTGTGGCACAAATGCCCGTCCTGCGAGGCTGTGCTGTATCGCCCTGAGCTGGAAAAGACCCTGGATGTTTGCCCCAAGTGCAACCACCACATGCGCATCGGCGCACGGGCGCGTATCGACATCTTCCTGGATGCCGAAGGCCGCAACGAGCTGGGCGCAGACCTGGAGCCGGTTGACCGTCTGAAATTCCGCGACGGCAAGAAGTACAAGGACCGTCTGGTCGCTGCACAGAAGCAGACCGGCGAAAAGGACGCGCTGATCTCCGTCAGCGGCACCTTGCTGGGCATGCCGGTGGTGGTCTCGGCGTTCGAATTCAACTTCATGGGCGGTTCCATGGGTGCCATCGTCGGTGAGCGCTTCGTGCGCGCCGCCAACTACGCCCTGGAAAACCGTTGCCCGATGATCTGCTTCGCCGCCTCCGGTGGTGCGCGCATGCAGGAAGCGCTGATCTCGCTGATGCAGATGGCCAAGACGTCGGCCGTACTGGCGCGTCTGCGTGAAGAAGGCATTCCGTTCATCTCTGTGCTGACCGATCCGGTCTACGGCGGTGTTTCTGCCAGTCTGGCGATGCTCGGCGACGTGATCGTCGGTGAGCCAAAAGCCCTGATCGGCTTCGCCGGTCCGCGCGTGATCGAGCAGACCGTGCGGGAAAAACTGCCGGAAGGCTTCCAGCGCAGCGAGTTCCTGCTGGAGCATGGCGCAATCGACCTGATCATCGATCGTCGTGAACTGCGTCCACGCCTGGGTAATCTGCTGGCGCAGCTGACCGGCCAGCCGACACCGACCTATGTCGCCGCTCCTGTCGAGCCAATCGTCGTTCCACCGGTGCCTGCCAACGTATGACCGAACGTACCCTTGGCGAATGGCTCGCCTACCTTGAACAGTTGCATCCATCGGCCATCGACATGGGGCTGGAGCGTTCGCAACAGGTAGCGTCCCGCATGGGACTGGGCCAGCCGGCGCCTCGGGTGATCACGGTCACCGGCACCAACGGCAAGGGTTCGACCTGCGCTTTCGTGGCTTCATTGCTACGGGCGCAGGGCCTGAGCGTGGGTGTCTACAATTCTCCGCACCTGCTGCGTTACAACGAGCGGGTGCAGCTCAATGGCGTCGAAGCCACTGACGCACAGCTGTGCGAGGCCTTCGCTGCAGTCGAGGCCGGGCGAGGCGACACTTCCCTGACTTACTTCGAAATGGGCACCCTGGCGGCGTTCTGGCTGTTTCAACAGGCAAAACTTGACGCTGTGGTGCTGGAAGTCGGTCTGGGCGGGCGTCTGGATACGGTCAATGTGGTAGATGCCGATGTCGCGCTGGTCACCAGCATTGGCGTTGATCATGCCGAATACCTGGGTAACACCCGTGAATCCGTGGCTTTCGAGAAGGCCGGGATTTTCCGTCAGGGCAAACCTGCCTTGTGTGGTGACCTGAATCCTCCGCAACCGTTGCTCGACAAGGCGCGCGAATTGGCGTGTCCGTTTTTCCTGCGTGGGCGTGATTTCGACCTGGGTGTCACTGACCAGCATTGGCAATGGCGCGGTACCGATGCGCAAGGCCTGCAGGTCGAACTGCATGATTTGCCGTT
Organism: Pseudomonas sp. W15Feb9B; assembly: GCF_000828175.1. Taxonomy (NCBI): domain Bacteria; kingdom Pseudomonadati; phylum Pseudomonadota; class Gammaproteobacteria; order Pseudomonadales; family Pseudomonadaceae; genus Pseudomonas; species Pseudomonas sp. W15Feb9B. The sequence continues at coordinate 53,576 of NZ_JTKF01000009.1, forward strand.
GCTCGATCTGCCGATGGAAAACGCTGCGCTGGCCTTGCAGGCGTATCTGTTGCTCGGTCTGCCTTGGGATGCGTCGCAGATCGTTGCAGCCTTGCAGGCGACTCGCGTGGTCGGGCGTCTGGATCGTCGCTCCTTTGACTTCAATAGCAAGCGCCTGAACCTGCTGCTGGATGTGGGACACAACCCGCACGCGGCGGAGTATCTGGCGCGGCGTCTGGCCAGTCGGCCTCTGGCGGGCAAACGTCTGGCGGTGTTCGGCTTGCTGGCCGACAAGGATCTGGATGGTGTTGTCGGCGAATTGAATGCTAGTGTCCAGCATTGGGCGGTCGCGCCGCTGGATTCGCCGCGTTCGCGCCCGGTCAGCGAATTGCACGCCGGGTTGCAGAACCTTGGCGCATCCGTCACGTCCTATGACAGTGTCGCGGCGGCGCTGGAAGGGCAGTGCGCAGCGGCCACCAGTGACGACGAGATTCTGTTGTTCGGATCATTTTATTGTGTCGCCGAGGCCCTTGAATGGCTGGCCCGGCGCTCCACGGAGGAAGCGGCAAATGGCTTTGCTGGATAAAGCGTACAAGCAGCGCATGGTTGGCGCCCTGGTGCTGGTGGCACTGGCGGTGATTTTCCTGCCGATGCTGTTTTCCCGCCAGGACGAGCAACGTCAAGTGACAGTCGAGGCGCCATCTGCACCGCAAGCGCCGGCTGTGCCGCAAGTGCAGCTCGAGCCGGTGGCCGTGCCTGAGCCGCAAGCGCTGCCGCAGGAGCCGGTACCGAGCGATGACGAAGTGGCCGAGCAATCGGCGCCGTCGATGCCGATTGCCGCAGCACCTGCACCGGCACCCGCGCCGACCCCGGCTCCGGCAGCCAAACCGGTTGCGCCTGCGCCCGTTGCCAAACCTGCTCCGGCACCGGCTCAGCCGATTGCTGCGGCTGCGACCAAACCTGACACCGCGCAAAGCCGGGTCGATGCGAACGGTCTGTCGGTCAGCTGGTCGGTGCAACTGGCCAGCCTGTCGAGCCGAGAGGGCGCGGAATCGCTGCAGAAAACCCTGCGCAGCCAAGGCTACAACGCTTACATCCGTTCCGCCGATGGCAAGAATCGGGTGTTCGTCGGGCCGCTGATCGAACGTGCCGAGGCTGATCGCCTGCGGGATGTGTTGAGCCGTCAGCAGAACCTCAAGGGTTTTGTCGTGCGCTTTCAGCCCGAGCGCGGCTAGGATCTATCGATTCGATTGAAATGCACTGAAAATCGCAGCTTACCGACAGCGGTGCGCTCTGCTAAAATGCGCCGCCTTATCCGTCTGTAGGCTGCACTGTGCCATTTACCCTGGTTGACTGGGCGATCGTTGCAATCATCGCCATCTCCGCTTTGATCAGTTTGAGCCGCGGCTTCGTCAAGGAAGCATTATCGCTGGTGACCTGGATCATCGCAGGAGCGGTTGCCTGGATGTTCGGTGGCTCACTGTCCGAGTACCTCGCCGGATACATCGAAACCCCATCGGCTCGCGTGATCGCGGGCTGTGCCATCATGTTTGTCGCCACACTGATCGTGGGCGCAATGATCAATTATCTTATCGGCGAGTTGGTGCGCGTGACCGGGTTGTCTGGCACCGACCGATTCCTGGGCATGGCCTTCGGCGCGGCGCGTGGCGTGTTGCTGGTGGTCGTGGCAGTCGGGCTGTTGAGCCTGGGGCCGGTACAGCAGGACGGGTGGTGGAAAGAATCACAGCTCGTGCCAAAGTTTCTATTGGTCGCCGACTGGTCCAAAAACCTGATTCTCGGGTGGAGCAGTCAGTGGCTTGCCAGCGGAATCAGCGTACCCGCTGATATTCCGTTCAAGGAGCAACTCTTGCCTTCGGCCAAAACGCCTCAGTGAGTGTTGTTCAGTTCAGATCCATTAAGTAGGGGTTGCGTCGCATGTGTGGCATCGTCGGTATCGTCGGTAAGTCGAACGTCAATCAGGCGCTGTATGACGCGCTAACCGTGCTCCAGCACCGCGGCCAGGACGCTGCCGGTATCGTGACCAGCCATGATGGCCGGTTGTTCTTGCGCAAGGACAATGGTCTGGTGCGTGACGTGTTTCAGCAGCGTCACATGCAGCGCCTGGTCGGCCACATGGGTATCGGCCACGTGCGTTACCCGACCGCCGGCAGCTCGACCTCGGCCGAAGCGCAGCCGTTTTACGTCAACTCGCCTTACGGCATCACCCTGGCGCACAACGGCAACCTGACCAACGTTGAACAGTTGGCCAAGGAAATCTACGAATCCGACCTGCGTCACGTCAACACCAGTTCCGACTCGGAAGTGCTGCTTAACGTGTTCGCCCATGAGCTGGCCCAGCGCGGCAAGCTGCAGCCGACCGAAGAAGACGTGTTTGCCGCCGTGACCGACGTGCACAACCGTTGCGTCGGCGGTTACGCGGTGGTGGCGATGATCACCGGTTACGGCATCGTCGGTTTCCGTGACCCGCACGGCATCCGTCCGATCGTGTTTGGCCAGCGTCACACCGACGAAGGCGTCGAGTACATGATCGCTTCCGAAAGCGTGTCGCTGGACGTGCTCGGTTTCACCCTGATCCGCGATCTGGCCCCGGGCGAAGCGGTCTACATCACTGAAGACGGCAAGCTGCACACCCGTCAGTGCGCGACCAACCCGTCCCTGACCCCGTGCATCTTCGAACACGTTTACCTGGCGCGTCCGGATTCGATTATCGACGGCGTGTCGGTTTACAAGGCGCGTCTGCGCATGGGCGAGAAACTCGCCGAGAAGATCCTGCGCGAGCGTCCGGAGCACGACATCGACGTGGTCATCCCGATTCCGGACACCAGCCGCACCGCCGCGCTGGAGCTGGCGAACCATCTGGGCGTGAAATTCCGCGAAGGTTTCGTCAAGAACCGTTATATCGGCCGGACCTTCATCATGCCGGGCCAGGCGGCGCGCAAGAAGTCGGTTCGCCAGAAGCTCAACGCCATCGAGCTGGAATTCCGCGGCAAGAACGTGATGCTGGTCGACGACTCGATCGTGCGCGGTACCACCTGCAAGCAGATCATCCAGATGGCCCGTGAAGCCGGCGCGAAAAACGTCTACTTCTGCTCGGCGGCCCCGGCCGTACGCTTCCCGAACGTTTACGGCATCGACATGCCGAGCGCTCACGAACTGATCGCACACAACCGTTCGACTCAGGACGTGGCGGATCTGATCGGCGCAGACTGGCTGATCTATCAGGACTTGCCTGACTTGATCGAAGCGGTCGGTGGCGGCAAGATCAAGATCGAAAACTTCGATTGCGCGGTGTTCGACGGCAAGTACGTCACCGGCGACGTCGACGAGGCTTACCTGGACAAGATCGAGCAGGCACGCAACGATGCTTCCAAGGTCAAGACCCAGGCGGTCAGTGCGATCATCGATCTGTACAACAACTGAGTTTCTACCGGCCCTGAGGGGCCGGTTTTGTATCTGACTTTTAATTTTCAAGAACAGGGCAAGGAGTGACAGCATGAGTCAGGAATGGGATGCCGGTCGGCTGGACAGCGACCTCGAAGGCGTAGCGTTCGATACCCTGGCCGTACGTGCCGGTCAGCACCGTACGCCGGAAGGCGAACACGGTGATCCGATGTTCTTCACTTCCAGCTACGTGTTCCGTACCGCCGCCGACGCGGCCGCGCGCTTTGCCGGGGAAGTGCCGGGCAACGTTTACTCGCGTTACACCAACCCGACCGTGCGCGCGTTCGAAGAGCGTATCGCTGCGCTGGAAGGCGCTGAGCAAGCGGTCGCCACTGCCACGGGCATGGCCGCGATCATGGCGGTGGTGATGAGCCTGTGCAGTGCCGGCGATCACGTGCTGGTGTCGCGCAGCGTGTTCGGTTCGACCATCAGCCTGTTCGAAAAGTACTTCAAGCGTTTCGGCGTGGAAGTTGATTACGTGCCGCTGGCCGATCTGTCGGGTTGGGAAGCGGCAATCAAGCCGAACACCAAGCTGTTGTTCGTCGAGTCGCCGTCCAATCCGTTGGCCGAGCTGGTGGATATCAGCGCGCTGGCGGAAATCGCTCACGCCAAAGGCGCGATGCTGGTGGTCGACAATTGCTTCTGCACGCCTGCCTTGCAGCAACCGCTGAAACTCGGTGCGGACATCGTCGTGCACTCGGCGACCAAGTTCATCGACGGCCAAGGCCGTTGCATGGGCGGGGTGGTGGCCGGTCGCAGCGAACAGATGAAAGAAGTCGTCGGCTTCCTGCGCACCGCCGGGCCGACCCTCAGTCCGTTCAATGCGTGGATCTTCCTCAAGGGCCTGGAAACCCTGAACCTGCGGATGAAGGCGCACTGCGCCAACGCTCAGCAACTCGCCGAGTGGCTGGAGCAGCAGGACGGTATCGAGAAAGTCCATTACGCCGGGCTCAAGAGCCATCCGCAGCACGAGCTGGCCCAGCGTCAGCAGAAGGGCTTCGGTGCGGTAGTCAGTTTCGAGGTCAAGGGCGGCAAAGAGGGCGCATGGCGCTTTGTCGACGCCACCCGCTTGATCTCGATCACTGCCAACCTTGGTGACAGCAAAACCACCATCACCCATCCGAGCACGACCTCCCACGGCCGTCTGGCGCCGCAGGAGCGTGAGGCGGCGGGGATTCGTGACAGCCTGATCCGCATTGCGGTCGGTCTGGAAGACGTGGCCGACCTGCAGGCCGACCTGTCGCGCGGTCTGGCGGCGTTGTGATCGAGTTGTCGACGCCGACGGCGGGTACCCATGGCCGCGTGGCGCTGGTCACCGGCGCCGCGCGTGGCATCGGTCTTGGCATCGCGGCCTGGCTGATCAGCGAAGGCTGGCAAGTGGTGCTGACCGATCTTGATCGGGCACGCGGTTCGAAAGTGGCGAAGGTGCTGGGCGAGAATGCCTGGTTCATCGCCATGGACGTGGCGGATGAAAGTCAGGTGGCATTGGGTGTTGCTGAAGTGCTTGGGCAATTCGGTCGTCTCGATGCGTTAGTGTGCAACGCGGCGGTGGCTGATCCGCACAATATCACCCTGGAAAGTCTGGATCTGGCGTACTGGAATCGGGTGCTGGCAGTGAATCTCAGCGGGCCGATGCTGCTGGCCAAGCACTGCGCGCCGTATCTGCGCGCGCACAACGGCTCGATCGTCAATCTGGCCTCGACCCGTGCGCGGCAGTCGGAGGCAGATTCCGAGGCGTATGCGGCGAGCAAGGGCGGGTTGTTGGCGCTGACCCATGCGTTGGCGATCAGTCTTGGGCCGGAGATTCGGGTCAACGCGGTCAGTCCCGGCTGGATCGATGCGCGGGATCCTTCTGCGCGTCGAGCTGAGCCGCTGGCCGATGCCGATCATGCGCAGCATCCGGCGGGCAGGGTAGGGACGGTCGAGGATGTGGCGGCGATGGTTGCGTGGCTGTTGTCGCGCAATGCCGGGTTTGTGACCGGGCAGGAATTCGTCGTGGATGGTGGCATGACGAAAAAGATGATCTACAGCGAGTAGATCTCCTTTTTCTACTGAATTTGCGTTGAATGAACTGACGTCTTCGCGGGCAAGCCCGCTCCCACATGAGGAATGCATTTCTCTGTGGGTGCGGGCTTGCTCGCGAATGCAGTCTTGCAGGATGGAAACAATTTCGTCTTTTTCAGAAAAACTTCAATCCTGCTATTGACTTAGGTTCGCTACCTGCGTAAATTTCGCGGCCTCGGAGATGCAAACGGGTGATTAGCTCAGCTGGGAGAGCGTCTGCCTTACAAGCAGAATGTCGGCGGTTCGATCCCGTCATCACCCACCACTCCCGAGAAACTTGCGAAAGCAAGAGGTAGGCTGAAAGTGCCTCCACCGACGCGCAGCGGTAGTTCAGTCGGTTAGAATACCGGCCTGTCACGCCGGGGGTCGCGGGTTCGAGTCCCGTCCGCTGCGCCATATTTTACGAGTCAGACATTGTCTGGTTCGCGATTGAAAAGCACCGAAGCTTTCAGTCAAAACGAGTTAATTGAGCGCAAGCTCAAAGCGATACGCAGCGGTAGTTCAGTCGGTTAGAATACCGGCCTGTCACGCCGGGGGTCGCGGGTTCGAGTCCCGTCCGCTGCGCCATATCTGTTTCAAGGACCACTGAACGCCTTGAAACACCGAAAGCAACAGCTGGTTGTTTCGGAATCGATAGCAAAGACCCTGGTCGAAAGACCGGGGTTTTTTGTGTCTGAAATTTGGCTTTCCTCTCTTCCTCCCTCCTCAATCCAGCGCAAATCCCTGTGGGAGCGAGCCTGCTCGCGAAGGCGTCGGCACGTTAAAAATCAGCATTGGCTGGAAGAACGCTTTCGCGAGCAGGCTCGCTCCCACAAGGGGTGTCGATATGCCCTGCGATCTGCTGCGGTGCCACGTCGCATTGATTTTTTGATTCTTTAGTCAAATTTTTGTAACTGGTTGTTTGCTGCGAGCGCGGAAACCTTTAAAGTTAACCTTTCGGTCAGCTTTGCACTGTCAACACGCCCTTTGTTTCGCCAAGAAGGGCTTCTGCAAGACTCGAGATTCCCAGTAGATAACCAGAAGGGCGGACACATAACCGCCCAGAGGATGATCCATGTCCAACCGTGATATATCCCGGCGCTCGTTCCTCCAGGGCGGGCTGGTGGCGGGTGTGAGCGTCACGCTCACGCCGCTCAGCAGCCAGGCGCTGGCTGCCTTGATGGAAACCAGCGTCACCGTGCCGTCCGAGAAGTGGCTCGGCAACAACGGCAAGGCGCGTCAACGTAATGATGCGCTGTCCAAAGTTTGCGGCAGCAAAGTATTTGCCCGCGACATTCGCTCCAAGGACATGCCGGGCTGGCCTGAGCAACAGGGCCACGCCATGCTGCTGAAAACCATCAAGGCCGACCGTATCTACGCTGGCTACGACCTGTCGTGGCTCGGTGCCGACTTGCAACCTGACCGCATCGTCACCGCCGCCGATCTGGACAAGGACGGCATCGTCTTCCCGGAAGAGCACGCGCCGGACCCCTTGCTGCCGGAAGGCAAAGTGCCGATGTTCATCGGTCACCCGGTAGCAATCCTGATCTGGAACGATTTCGAGCGTTTCCGCCAGGCCAAGAACAAACTCAAATTCAATGACAAGGCGATTCGTTACGGTGCACAAGTGCCGTACTACGAAGGCGACCCTTATGGCAGCTTCCGCTACGTGCGCGTGGGCGGTCCGACCTCGGCCGACGAAGACGAATTCGCCAGCCTGAAAGACTCGATCCTGTTCCCGATGCTGAAAAACCGTCGGCCGGTGTGGAATTCCCAGCCGAACCTGCACGGCAACCTGACTGAGCGCGGTCTGTTCTACGCCGATCGCATGAAAAAACAGATCGATACCCCGCCAGACAACTGGCTGGTGTTCGACGAGCGCTACAAGACCCCGTCGATCGAACCGGCCGCAATGGAGCCGGACAACGGCAACGGCTGGTACGACCCGAAAACCAAGACCCTGCATTTCGTGGTCGCCACTCAGTGCCCCCTGGAAGCGGCGACCGAGACCGCGAAAATGATCGCGCCGTCGCGCTTTGGCCTGGCCAACCTGAACATGCACCCGGGTTACACCGTGGGTTACGGTTCCAAAGACCACAACATCTTCGTCTACTACGCGGCCCTCGCGGCGCTGTACGGTGCCGGTGTGCCGATCCGTCTGGCGAATGACCGCTACGAGCAGTTCCAGAGCGGCATCAAGCGCCACCCGTTCGACATCCGCTATCAACTGGCGGTGGACAAGAACGACTACAGCTTCAAGATTTTCCGTGCCGAGATGAGCGTCGACGGTGGTGGCCGTATCAACTACAGCCCGTCGGTAGCGGCAGTCGGTGCCACGGCAGCGCAGTCGATCTATTACATGCCGCAGAACGATCTGCAGGTCACCGCTTATCACTCGCGTGGTGTTGAAGCAGGTTCGATGCGCGGTTACGGCACCCTGCAAAGCATGGCCTCGACCGAAATGATGGTCGACGAAATCGCCAATCGTCTCGGCGTTGACGCGATTGATCTGCGTCGCAAGAACGCCTTGCGTTCGGGGATGAAAAACACCCAGGGCGCGATCCCGGCGGGTGCTTTGCGCCTGCACGAAATTCTCGACAAGGCCTCGGTGCACGAAGTCTGGAAAAACCGCGACGCGATCAAGAAACAGCGCGAAGCCGCCGACCCGGACAACTGGTACGGCGTGGGTTTTGCCATTTGCCAGAAAGACTTCGGCACCGGTTCGGAAGCGCCGATGGCCAGCATCGAATTCACCGCTGAAGGTCGCATCACCCTGCGCCACATCGGTATCGAAATCGGCACCGGCATGTCCACTTCGCAGGCGCTGGTCGTTGCTGATTTCCTCGGCAGCCCGGCGCACGACGTGAAGACCGGCGAAACCGAATGGCAGGAAATGCAGCTGATCACCAGCGGCAACCCTTACATCATGAGCCAAGCCGAACAGGACAATCTGCTGCGCAACCCGCGCTGGGTTGGCAAGCTGGCCTCGGCATCGTCGGCGACCAACTCGGCTTACTACTTCAGTCACGCCACCCGTGAAGCGGCGCGCGTGCTGTTCAACAACGGTTTGTGGCCGGCGGCCATGGAAATCTGGCGTCAGGGCCCTTACGGCGGTCAAGCCAACCCTTACGTGGTGCGTCGTGAAGATGCGCATTGGGTCGATGGCAAGCTCACTGCCAATGGCATGCAGCCATTGAGCTTCGAAGAGCTGGCCAAACGCGCTCACGAACGTGGTCTGGTCACCGGCGCCACCGTTCACGCGTTCAACCGCTGGAGCTGGGCCGAGGCCGAATACAGCATCGACGGCGTGCGCGAGCGTCTGCCGCTCGACGGTCTCGCAGTGAAGTACGGTGATGGCGCGCCGAAGGCGAAGAAAGCGTTGATGAGTACCGCAGGTTTCCACCTGCTGGATCGCCAGAACATCAACTACCCGGTGGTCCAGTTGAATAACGCCGCGGTGACTTACTACAGCCCGGTCGCGACACTGGTCGAGTTGAAGGTCAATAAAGGCTCGGCGGAAGTCGAAGTGCTCAACCACCATTCGTGGGTTGAGTGCGGTCGGGTGCTGGTCGAAGAACTGGTCAAGGGCCAGCTTGAAGGCGGGATCGCGATGGGCATCGGTCACGCCCTGATGGAAGAAATGCCGCTGTACGAAGGCGGACCGGGGGAGGGTGACTGGAACTTCAACCGTTATCGCCTGCCGATGGCCCGTCACGTCGCGGTGTGGAAGCAGACCGCGGAGATTCTGCCGCCGCTGTCGCCAAGCGATCCGTCCAAAGGCATCGCCGAAGTGGTGATGATCCCGGTGGTCGGTGCCATCGGTAACGCCGTGGCGCACGCCATCGGTAAACGTGTTCGCGATCTGCCAATCACTGCTGCGCGCATCAAGGAGGCCCTCAATGGCTAACCGTCCGCTTCAACTGACCCTCAATGGTCAATCCGTCGGTCCGGTGGACATCCCTGATGACCTGCCGATGATCGACTATCTGCACGAATACAAGAATCTCACTGGTTCGCGCCTGGGCTGCGGCCAGGGCATCTGCCACGCCTGTGTGGTGATCGTCGACAACCCGGACGGCACCAGCGAAGAAGTGCGCACCTGCGTCACCGGCGCGCATTACTTCGAGGGCAAAAAAGTCCGCACCATCGAAGGTCACGCCAAGCGTGATGAGAGCGGTCAGGTCACTGAGCTGAACCCGATCCAGCAGCGGTTCGTCGACGAATTCGCCTTCCAGTGCAGCTACTGCGCGCCGGGTTTCGTCAACGCCGCGACGGTGCTGGTGGAGAAGCTGCAGCGTCAGCCGATCGTCAAAAGCCAGCTGGAAAAAGTCATCGAGGACAGCCTCGGCCATCACGTCTGCCGTTGCACCGGATACGTGCGTTACTACAACGCCACGCGCAACGTGCTGACCGATCTCGGCCTGGTCAAGGAGGGTTGAGCATGAAGCATCTATTGACCCGCCTGACCCTGGCGGTCGGGCTGGCTGCGCCGGTGTTATTTGCCCACGCCGACGATCAGGTCAAGCGTGGCGAATACCTCGCTCGCGCCGCCGACTGCATGGCGTGCCACACCGCACCGGGCGGCGCGCCGTTTGCCGGCGGGCTGCCGATCGTCTCGCCATTCGGCACGATCTACGGTACCAACATCACCCCGAGCAAAGAGCACGGCATCGGCTTGTACAGCGATGACGAATTCTTCGCTGCGCTGACCGAAGGCAAGCGTCGCGACGGCGCCAATCTGTATCCGGCGATGCCCTACACCTCGTATCACTTGGTGCCGCGGGAAGACTCGGACGCGATTCATGCGTACCTGAAAACCATCGAGCCAATCGAGCGCGCCGCGCCGGTCACCAGCCTGAGCTTTCCGTTCAACGTGCGTCTGGGCCTGATCGGCTGGAACATGATGTACGGCAAGGTCTTGAAGCTGGAATCTGCCGAAGGCAAAAGCGAAGCCTGGAAACGGGGCCAGTACATGGTCGAAGTGCTCGGTCACTGCGGCGAATGCCACACGCCACGCGGTCTGCCGGGCGCGATGCAATTGGACAAGCGCCTGACCGGCGGCATCCTCAACGGTTATCTGGCACCGAGCCTGCTCGCCACCGATCTGGCGGCGCGTGGCTGGAACCAGCAGGACTTGAGCACGTTCCTCAAGCACGGCATGAGCGCCCAGGGCACGATGTTCAACGAGATGTTCCCGGTGTTTCACAACAGCACCCAGGGCCTGAACGATCAGGATCTGGCGGCGATGGCGACGTTCCTGCTTGGCGACAAGCCGCCCGCGGCGAAAGAGCTGACTGAAGTGTCGCTGGACAAGCTCAGCCCGAGCGCCCAGCGCGGCCGTCAGGAATACTTGAACGTCTGCGCCGGTTGCCATGCTGCCGGTGGCGAAGGCAAGCCGCACATCGCCGTGGCCATGCGCGGCAACACCACGCTGCGTCTGGAAGATCCGCGCAACCTGGTGCGGGTGATCGAGGACGGCATCGGCGAGCAGAAATTCGCCGGGTTCGAACACATGCAGCCGATGCCGGGTTTCGCCGACAAGCTCAAGCCTGAGCAACTGACCGATCTGCTGAACTACCTGCGTCAAGGCTGGGGCGGTCAATCGGCTGAACTGGCGGTCAGCGACGTGCAGAAGCTGCAGGCTGACGCTCCGGCCGTCGAGCACAAGGCGCACTGACATGCAGCATCTCGATCTACAGGTTGTGCGACGTGCACTGGAGTGGTCGGTGGCGGGGCAGCGCATTTGGCTGTGCACGGTGCTGACCACTTACGGCTCGGCGCCGCGTGCGCCGGGTTCGCTGCTGGCGGTGAACGATAGCGGCCAGTGGATCGGGTCGCTTTCCGGTGGCTGCGTAGAGGAAGACTTTCTCGCGCGCGTCGCTGAAGGTGCGTTTCTCGATGCGGTCAACGTGGTGCGTTACGGCGAAGGTGATGATCCGCGCTCGCGGGTCAGCCTGCCCTGTGGCGGCATTCTCGACGTACTGGTAGAGAAATTTGACGCCGACTGTGAGGTGCAGGCGCATCTGCGTGAGCTTGAATCGGCGTTGCTCGGCCAGCGTCGTCTGATTCGCGAGGTCGATCTGGCCAGTGGTGCGCGCAGTCTGTTCGCGGATCGCGAGCAGGGCGCGCGCATCGAGCGCGAGATCGACCGGGTGCGGATTCGCATCGGTGCCGTGCAGCGCTTGCTGCTGGCGGGCTATTCCAGCGTGGCGCAAGCCTGTGCCGAGTTCGCGGTCGGTCTTGGTTTTGAAGTGATTCTTTGCGATCCGCGCGACGAAGTGCTCGAAGGCGTGGTGCTGAATGGCGTGGAGATTCGTCGGCAATTGCCGTCAGTGTTTATCGCCGATGGCGGCTGTCACCGCGATACCGCGGTGGTAGCGTTGACCCATGATCCGCGTATCGACGACCTGGCAATGATGGAAGCGGTGCGCACCGAGGCGTTTTACATCGGCGTCATGGGCTCGCAGCAGACCTCGCAGAAACGTTTCGAGCGCCTGCGCAGGATTGGTGGGCTGGGGGAGATCGAACTGGCGCGGATTCATGCGCCGATCGGGCTTAACCTGGGCAGCAAGACACCGGCGGAGATCGCTTTGGCGGTGCTGGCGGATATCTTGCGGATTCGTAGCGGGATCGCCCGGGACCAGCTCTGATCTGAATTCTGCAAATATTTGTGGCGAGGGAGCTTGCTCCCGCTGGACTGCGCAGCTGGCCTTCTTTTCAGATAAAAGAGAGTCCGCTGCGCGAACCGGCGGGAGCAAGCTCCCTCGCCACAGTTGTTTGCCAGTCAAGAAAACTGATCAGAACCCCAGCTTGTCACGCAACCCGTAATACCACGCACCCAATGCCGCAAACGGCGTACGCAGCAACTGCCCGCCCGGGAACGGATAGTGCGGCAGATCGGCAAACGCATCAAAACGCTCAGCCTGACCGCGCAACGCTTCAGCCAGTACCTTGCCGGCCAGATGTGTGTACGTCACGCCGTGGCCGCTGCAGCCCTGCGAGTAATAAATGTTGTCGCCAAGGCGTCCGACCTGCGGCAGGCGCGACAGGGTCAGCAGGAAATTGCCCGTCCACGCGTAATCAATCTTCACGTCTTTCAGTTGTGGAAAGGCCTTGAGCATTTTCGGGCGGATGATCGCTTCGATGTTCGCCGGGTCCCGGGCACCGTACACCACGCCACCACCGAAGATCAGGCGCTTGTCGCCGGTCAGGCGGTAGTAGTCGAGCAGGTAGTTGCAGTCCTCGACGCAGTAATCCTGTGGCAGGAGGGATTTCGCCAGCTCATCGCCCAGCGGTTCGGTAGTGATCACCTGAGTGCCGCACGGCATCGATTTGGCCGCCAATTCCGGCACCAGATTACCGAGGTAGGCGTTGCCGGCGACGATGATGAACTTGGCCCTGACCTTGCCTTGTGGCGTGTGCACCACCGGGTTGGCACCGCGCTCGATGCGCACGGCCGGCGATTGCTCATAGATCGTGCCGCCGAGGGACTCCACCGCAGCGGCTTCACCGAGCGCCAGGTTCAGCGGGTGGATGTGACCACCGCTCATGTCGAGCATGCCGCCGACGTACTGATCGCAGGCGACCACTTCGCGAATGCGGCGCTGGTCGAGCAGTTCCAGTTGCGTGTGGCCGAAGCGCTCCCACAGGCGCTTCTGCGATTCCAGGTGACCCATCTGCTTGGTGGAGAGGGCGGCGAACACGCCGCCGTCCTTCAGGTCACACTGGATGTTGTACTTGGCCACGCGCTCACGAATGATCCGACCGCCTTCGAAGGCCATCTGCCCGAGCAGTTGCGCCTGCTTGGGGCCGACTGTGCGCTCGATGACGTCGATGTCGCGGCTATAGCTGTTGACGATCTGCCCGCCATTGCGCCCCGACGCACCGAAACCGACCTTCGCCGCTTCCAGTACTGTCACGCGAAAACCGTTCTCCAGCAGAAACAACGCCGAGGACAGCCCGGTGTACCCGGCGCCGATCACACAGACATCCGTCTCCACATCATCCTGCAAGGTCGGACGTGGCGGTACGGCATTGGCCGACGCAGCGTAATAAGACTCTGGGTAAGGGGTGTTCGCCATCCTGCAGCCTCTGTTTAATATATTTTACGAGTGCGCCGATCCTACCCGAGTTGAAAAACCTCCGCCAGCCACCGGAAAAATCTTATCTAACGGTCCGAAATTAAATATTTTGCATATTCATAGGGTTAGGTGAAAAAAAGGTGTTGACACCCCTCCGGAATTCCGTAGAATGCCGCCTCACAGCAGGCACGTAGCTCAGTTGGTTAGAGCACCACCTTGACATGGTGGGGGTCGTTGGTTCGAGTCCAATCGCGCCTACCAAACAAAATCCGCTCTGCTGGGCGGTCTAGAAGGGCTCACCGAAAGGTGGGCCCTTTTTTGTTGTCTGCGATTTGTCAAAGCCTTGCTCCAGGCGCTCGCCTCAATCCTTCCGATCTTTCGTTACCCTGACCGCTTAGCGTGTTTCGAAATAACACGACCTGCTGATATGGCGTTCTGTGCTTTTTTGGATCCGTCTAAAAAGTGTGGATATTGAAGGGGTTACCGGTATTTTTAACCGTCCGGTGATCAAAAAAATGTTGTTGCTGATCGTGAACTTCAGTAACATCTGCCCCGCGTTCACCACCACGGTTTATGCATTTTTAAATCCCAAGCTTCCATCAGCTGCTTGGGATTTTTTTTGCCTGCGATTTGGCCAATCCCTTTCTCTGTCTCCTTGCTTCCTGCGCGAAGCTTTCCAGTCCCACTGCTGTGTGCGGGCGAAACCGGTTTTTTTCGACTACTACTGACTGGCGTTTTCCACGGCTTTCTCAAGGAGTTCGTCGATGCTGGTTCATTGGTTTCTCGCCGCTATTCATCTCTTGGCTTTTGCACTGGGCTTCTGGGCCGTGTTGACCCGTGGCACGGCGTTCAGTCGTCTGGCGGCTGGCGTCGGTGAAGCAAAGCGGGTTTTGCTTGCCGATAATCTGTGGGGGATTGCTGCGCTGGTGCTGCTGGTGACTGGTGGCATGCGCGCCTTTGGCGGCTTTGAAAAGGGTGCTGACTACTATCTGCACCAGCCGCTGTTTCATTTGAAGATGACGTTGTTCGTGCTGCTTCTGTTGATTGAGCTGGCGCCGATGATCACGCTGGTCAAATGGCGGATCGCATTGGCGCGAGGCAAGGCGTTCGATACCACGCGTGCAAAGCTGTATGCACGGATCAGTCACGTCGAGGCGCTGCTGTTGGTATTGATGGTGATTGCAGCCACCGGCATGGCGCGCGGCGTGACGTTCGGCTAACAAGGAGCAATTCCCTGTGCGCTCTCGGAAATGTCTGACAGCCAGGCTGGGCAGTCGCGGGTAGTATCGCGCTGCAGGAGAGGAAGGGAGCAAATGAAGTAGAGCGATGGGATGTGTCAGGCGCCGTGCCGAGTGGGCTGGGGAGCGGATGGCAATACGGCGCGTGTATCTCTAGCCAGTCATTATGCAAAGCAAACGAACTGGCTACTGACTGCAATGCGGTTCAGGGCGTTTGTGGCTTGTCCGGGGCGGTCAGGCCGGCCTGAATGCGCTGATAGATTTCTTCACGGTGTACGGCAACGTTTTTCGGAGCATTGATGCCGATACGGACTTGCTGACCGCTTACGCCGAGGATGGTGATCGTAATGTCATCACCAATATTTATGCTTTCACCGACTTTGCGGGTGAGTATCAGCATGGTCTTCTCCTTGATTGCTTTGTAGGGCACCTGATTCAGACAGTGCAGAGGTCGGTGGTACGTATAGATTAGTGCGAAGTCTCACGGTTTGGGTGCCTCTTTCTGACGCGCAGATGCGGCATTAATTCCCAGGGCGTAACTATACAGAGGCTGCAATCATCAATCTCGTTGTTTTGTGCCCATTTTGCGGGCCTCGCGAAGTATTTATGAATGTTAAGATCGCCGCTTTGTGATTTTCGAGGAAAGCGTTGTGCGCAAATTGGTCTGGATGTTCGCGGCACTGGCATTGGCAGGGTGTGGTGAAGGCAAGAGTGTAGACGTGCAGAAGCCGAAAACGACAGTCGCAGCCGCGCCTGTGGCGGCATCTTCTGCGCAGTGGGACCTCGAAGTGCGCGGCGAAACACCTCAGGCTGTCAGCGACCTGAGTGGCTGGTTGATCGAGCATGCGTTCGTGCCGACCGTGATCAAAGACAGTAGCGGCAAGACGCGGATCCTGATTGGTCCGTTCAACTCCCAGGCCGACGCGCAAGCGCGCAAGGTCGAGGTGGATGCAGCATTGGTGAAGGCCAAGAAGCAGAACGTCGAATCGGTGATCGTCGAGCATCCGCTCGCACCGTAAGCCGCACTTTCAGCGGAGCGGCCTAAAGGACATCGCAGTCGACTCGTCTTATACGAGTCAATCACGATTTCTCGAAGGAGCTCCGCATGGCCTCCGCCGCTCCCTATAAGCTTTTCAATGCGGTTTTGCGCCGCAAGACGCTGGTGAGTCCGCACATGATGCGGATCACGCTCGCCGACCCTTCAATAGGTGGCATGGCCACTTGGGCGCCGGACCAGCGCGTCAAACTGTTCTTCCCTGCTGAAGATGGATCACCTGCGAGCCTTGCGCAGGAGGAGGGCTGGTACGCGCGTTTTCGTTCAATGCTGGCGAGCCGTCGACCGGCAATGCGCACGTACACCATTCGTCATTTACGCGCTGATCTGGGCGAGGTCGACATCGATTTTGTCCTGCATGGCGAGACCGGTCCCGCGTCGCGCTGGGCGCTGCGTGCGCAGCCGGGAGCGTCGATGCAGATTCTTGCTCCCGGCAGCGGTTTTTCCGCGCAGGACGCCGGAGGGTTCGAATGGAAACCGCCACAGCTACTCAAACAGGTTTTGCTGGTGGCCGATGCCACGGCATTGCCGGCGGCGATGGGTATTCTTGAAGAATTGTCCGCCATGGCTGAGCCGCCCCAGACTCACGCGTACTTTGAAGTCGATAGTTTGGCAGACATGCTCTCGGTGCCAGACTGGCCCGGGCTGGCGGTGCAGTGGCTGGTTCGCGATCAGGGGCCAGAAGCAGTGGCTGGCGCGCTGATGGTCGAGGCGGTGCAGCAGGCGTTCTTGCCTGCAGAGGATTCATCGGTCGGGCAAGCAGCCGAACTCGCCGAAGTCGATATCGACAAAGACATTCTCTGGGAGATCGCCAACACGGCCCCCGAAGGTTTTTATGGCTGGATTGCCGGCGAAAGTGCTGCGGTCATGCGTCTGCGCAAATACCTGATCAAGGAATGCGGTATCCCCCGTGAGTCACTCAATCTGATGGGCTACTGGCGCTACAACAAGGCTGGCAGTTAGGTACAAAAAAGGCCTCGAACATCACGTTCGAGGCCTTTTCCTTTGAGCTGGAGGGTCAGCCGCAGGCTTTCAGGTTCACCGGGCCGACGAATTCATTGCCGTGTCCCATGACGCACGCCACGCTCTGATTACGCTGGCGTTCCCAGTCTTGCACCGGGTACGTCTTGTCCCAGGCTTCGTAAAGCTGCCGATCCTGTTTCGACAGGCGCAAGCCGTACTGCTTGCTCATGTAGAAATAGGTGCGCGCGATCATGCCGCGAATCGACGGGCGAGGCATGACCTTCTTGGCCTTGAAGTCTACTTGAGTCAGGCACGAGCCATATTGACCGGATTGCACCGGCAGCCAGCCATAACTGAAATTGCTGCGATCACCGTTGACCTCGCCAATGCTCGGTACCAGGTTGTGCAGGTCGGCTTCGGCTTTCTGATAACTCGGGTCGTAGCGTGTGCAGTTCTTGCGCCCGCCCGACTGCCAGCATTGACGCTGGTGACCGAATTCCCACGCAGGGACAATGTGCTCCCATTCGATGCGCGAAGCGCGCTTGGCATTTTTGCGTGGTACATAACCGCAAGCCTTCAAGTCCACCTTGTTGCCAGTGTATTTGCATCCGCAGTAAAACTCGGTGGACTGCGGTGCGTACAGCTTCCAGGCGGCTTTCTTGGCCTCGGTAAAGGTGCGGGGAGCGCCAGCCTGGGCGCCAAAAGCGATGAACAGCAACAGTAATGCAAAACAGCGGACACTCATTGAATCAATCTTCCTTCGGCACAACCCAAAAAATCTGCACGCCGCCATCGTCGCGATAGGCGAGTGTGACGTTGTCGTTCTCGTCGATTTCCTCGAGCAGTTGCTCCCATGCATCCACAGGCTCGTCCGGCAGGCGGAAGATCAAGGCGGCTTTGGCTTTTTGTGCGGTAGGGGAATTGATGATTTTTTGAACGCGCATACCCATGCGTTCGTAAGCGTCAGGAGCATCAGGGGAGGTGGCCACGAGGTTATCCTTATTAGGCTGTACGTGCATACAGTATTTAACTGTAAGCATTTTCGCAACTGCTTAAAATTCAAGAAAATCCTCTGACAGCGCTTTTACGATTTTGGTGTAAGCCGGGTCGATTATTTTGTGCGAAAAGGTCGCGCGCAGCGTAGGTGGCAGCACCACCCGCCGCGCGGGCGAGTGGTGAGCAGGTTGCCCGATCCGGAAAGGCTCAGGCGTGGGCCAATCAATATTCCCAGAACATCCGTTGCAGCTCTTTGCTGTCGTTGGTTTTGGTCAGGGCGACCATGGCCAGGATCCGAGCTTTTTGCGGGTTCAGGTCGTGAGCGACGACCCAATCGTATTTGTCGTCAGGTTGTTCGGCGTTACGCAGAACGAAACCACCGGCGTTCACGTGGGACGAGCGGATGATCTGCACGCCGTCTTTACGCAAGGCTTGCAGGCTCGGCACTACGCGCGAAGAAACAGAACCATTACCGGTACCGGCATGGATGATGGCTTTGGCGCCGGCCTGGGCCAGTGCTTTGTAGGCGGTGTCATCAACGTTGCCGTAGGAATAGGCGATTTCTACGTCAGGCAGGCTCTTGATGTTCTTGATGTCGAATTCCGAATCCATGGTGTGGCGCTTGGCTGGCAAGCGGAACCAATAGGATTTGCCTTCGACCACCATGCCCAGCGGACCCCAAGGGCTTTTGAACGCCTCGGTCTTGATGTTGATCATTTTGCTCACGTCGCGACCAGACTGGATCTCGTCATTCATGGTCACCAGCACGCCTTTGCCGTGCGCTTCTTTGCTGCTGGCGACGGCGACGGCGTTGTACAGGTTGAGCATGCCGTCCGCCGACATGGCGGTGCCCGGACGCATCGAGCCGACGACGATGATCGGCTTGTCGGTCTTCTCTACCAGGTTGAGGAAGTAGGCGGTTTCTTCCAGGGTGTCGGTGCCGTGGGTGATGACGATGCCATCGACGTCTTTGCTGTCGGCCAGTTCCGATACGCGGCGACCCAGTTGCAGCAGGTTGTCGTTGGTGATGCTTTCCGAGGCGATCTGCATGACTTGTTCGCCACGCACGTTTGCCAGTTTGCTCAACTCGGGGATGCCGGCAATCAGTTGTTCAATGCCAACCTTGGCCGCCTGGTAAGTGGCGCTGTTGGCTGCGCTGGCGCCGGCACCGGCAATGGTGCCGCCAGTGGCAAGTACCACGACGTTGGCGAGTTTGGTCTGGGTTTCGACTTCTTTTGCCTGAAGGGCGGTTGGCAGGAGCAGGAGGAGGGCCAAAGCGCCCGGTACCAAGGTGTTGAAAGCAGATTTCATTATTTTTCTCTCTAGTAGTGAGACGGTGCTGATGCAGGTTCATCTAGATGCGCCCTGAGCCGATCTGAATGCTCGGGGTGCAGGCTAGGGAGCAGGATCCGTACCAGCGCTACTTTGCTTCAGAGAAATGTTTAACTTCATGATTTGCATCAGGTTTTTGTGGAATGGCCAATGGTTGGGCCGATCACCTGTCCGGGTTTCCGAATATTGGGATCTTTCATGTTCGGTTCACCGAAAAGGACTACAGCTCTTGGCGAACGAAACGGCTTGCCGGTTTCGGCTTTTCTGCTAAAGAAACCCGTCAGCAGGCCGATGGGTGTTAAAGGAAACGATTATTTAGGGAGTTCACATGTCACTGACGATCGGTTTTTCACATCCCGGCGCAGTCACCAT
Organism: Pseudomonas sp. W15Feb9B; assembly: GCF_000828175.1. Classification (NCBI taxonomy): domain Bacteria; kingdom Pseudomonadati; phylum Pseudomonadota; class Gammaproteobacteria; order Pseudomonadales; family Pseudomonadaceae; genus Pseudomonas; species Pseudomonas sp. W15Feb9B. The sequence goes on from NZ_JTKF01000009.1 coordinate 73,096, forward strand.
CGGCGGTAAAACCGCAGCGACAATCAATGCAATGAACCAGGCGGAAGCAGACGCATCCGAAGAGGCGCTGGGCGTTGAAAAAGAGCAAAGCAACCAGGTCAGAACCGGTGGGCCTGCGCAAGAAGCCAGCCAGGCGAGTAATGCTGACAGCGGCGATAGCCTGAGCATCACCGTCAAAATGCTGCTCAAGCGGATGCAGGAATTGCAGAAGCAACTGCAAGAACAGCAACAGCAATTGGCGGCGGCGCAGGCGGCAAGTTATCCGACGCCCGAGGCCAAGTCACAGGCGGTCATGTCCGTTCAGGGCCAAATCGCGCAAACCAGCGGCGCGCTGATGGAAGTCGCAGCGGCACTGGTCAAGGAAATGTCCAAGGATTCAACCAGCGGCAACCTGGTCAGCACCACGGCTTAAGCAGGGAAGGGCGAATCGGACGATTCGCCCTGCAATAAAACGATGATTTCTGATTGTTGACAAATGTCAGCGGGATTCGCATAGTTCGGTCTACGCAAACGTTTGCGCGGCTTCCCCGGTACACTATTGGCCGGAAGAGAGCGCTGAAGCTTACGCCAGCGCGAGCGTTGCTCACAATAATCATAAGATCGGAGTGAACCCATGAAGCTGCCATTCGCTGGACGTCTTCTTGCTGTCGCTATGCTGGCTGCTGCAGCCGCCGCACTACCTGTCTCTTCGGCCTTCGCCGAGTCCCCGGAAAAACCCAAAGTCGCATTGGTCATGAAATCCCTGGCCAACGAATTCTTCCTGACCATGGAAGATGGCGCCAAGGCGTACCAGAAAGAACACTCCGCTGATTTCGACCTGATCTCCAACGGCATCAAGGACGAGACCGATACCGCCGGCCAGACCCGCATCGTCGAGCAGATGATTCTGGCCAAGGTCAACGCGCTGGTCATCGCACCGTCCGATTCCAAGGCCATGGTGCCGGTCATCAAGAAAGCCGTCGATGCCGGCATCACCGTGATCAACATCGACAACCAGCTTGATCCGCAAATCGTCAAAAGCAAAAATATCAGTGTGCCATTCGTAGGGCCGGACAACCGCAAGGGTGCGCGTCTGGTCGGTGAGTACCTGGCCAAGCAACTGAAGGCCGGTGACGAAGTCGGCATCATCGAAGGTGTGTCCACCACCACCAACGCCCAGCAGCGCACCGCCGGCTTCAAGGATGCGATGGATGCGGCGCAGATCAAGGTGGTCTCGTTGCAATCGGGCGACTGGGAAATCGACAAGGGCAACAAGGTTGCTGCTTCGATTCTCAGCGAATACCCGGATGTGAAAGCGCTCTTGGCGGGTAACGACAGCATGGCCGTCGGCGCTGTTTCCGCTGTGCGCGCTGCCGGCAAGGCGGGCAAGGTACAAGTGGTCGGTTACGACAATATCAACGCGATCAAGCCGATGCTCAAGGACGGTCGCGTGCTGGCGACGGCCGATCAGTTCGCTGCCAAGCAGGCTGTGTTCGGTATTGAGACCGCGCTGAAAATCCTCAAGGGCGAAAAAGTCGACAGCGGCGCCAATGGCGTGATCGAAACGCCAGTCGAGCTGGTCACCCAGTAAGTCTTCCGGCGACACAACGGCGCTCGTCCGTCCGGACGAGCGCATGGAGAGTTTTTATGTCAGTTTCCGCCCCGAACGCTGTCCTCTCGGTCAGCGGTATCGGTAAGACCTATGCGCAACCGGTGCTCACGGGCATCGACTTGACGCTGATGCGCGGTGAAGTGCTGGCGCTGACCGGTGAGAATGGTGCCGGTAAAAGCACGCTGTCGAAGATCATTGGTGGTCTGGTTACGCCGACCACAGGCCAGATGCAGTTCCAGGGCAAAGACTACCGCCCCGGCAGCCGTACCCAAGCTGAAGAGCTGGGCGTGCGCATGGTCATGCAAGAACTCAATCTGCTGCCGACCCTGTCGGTGGCGGAAAACCTGTTTCTCGACAACCTGCCCAGCAACGGCGGCTGGATCAGTCGCAAGCAATTGCGCAAAGCCGCCATCGAAGCCATGGCGCAGGTCGGTCTCGATGCGATTGATCCGGACACTCTGGTCGGCGAGTTGGGTATCGGGCATCAGCAGATGGTCGAGATCGCGCGCAACCTGATCGGCGATTGTCATGTGCTGATTCTTGATGAGCCGACGGCCATGCTCACTGCCCGTGAAGTTGAAATGCTCTTTGAGCAGATCACCCGTTTGCAGGCGCGTGGCGTTGCGATCATCTATATCTCCCACCGCCTGGAAGAGCTGGCGCGCGTCGCGCAACGCATTGCTGTGCTGCGCGACGGCAATCTGGTCTGTGTCGAGCCGATGGCCAACTATAACAGTGAGCAGTTGGTGACCTTGATGGTCGGCCGTGAGCTGGGCGAACACATTGACATGGGCCCGCGCAAGATTGGCGCGCCAGCCCTGACGGTCAAGGGCCTGACCCGCTCCGACAAGGTGCGCGATGTTTCCTTTGAAGTGCGTGCTGGCGAGATTTTCGGGATTTCCGGGCTGATCGGCGCCGGGCGCACTGAATTGCTAAGGCTGATCTTCGGTGCCGACCTGGCCGACAGCGGCACGATCGCGCTGGGTTCGCCGGCGCAGGAGGTCAGTGTGCGTTCGCCGGTTGATGCAGTGAAACACGGCATCGCCCTGATCACCGAAGACCGCAAGGGTGAAGGCCTGCTGCTCAGTCAGTCGATCAGCGCCAACATTGCTTTGGGCAACATGCCGGAAATTTCCCGGGTCGGGGTCGTCAATAACAGCAACGAAATTTCCTTGGCGCAGCGTCAGATCAACGCCATGCGCATCCGCAGTTCGAGCCCGACCCAATTGGTTTCCGAGCTGTCTGGCGGCAATCAGCAGAAGGTCGTGATCGGTCGCTGGCTGGAGCGTGATTGCTCAGTGCTGTTGTTCGACGAGCCGACTCGCGGCATTGATGTGGGTGCCAAGTTCGATATCTATGCCTTGCTGGGCGAGTTGACACGTCAGGGCAAGGCGCTGGTGGTGGTATCCAGTGACCTGCGCGAGCTGATGCTGATCTGCGACCGTATCGGCGTTCTGTCGGCAGGGCGTTTGATCGACACCTTCGAGCGCGACAGCTGGACCCAGGATGATTTGCTTGCTGCCGCGTTCGCCGGCTACCAAAAACGTGATGCGCAGCTCAATGAAGCGGCGCCTAGGGAACTCCCATGAAAACTGCATCTTCTGCCGGCAAACGTGGTGGCAATTTCTACGGTCTTGGCACCTATCTGGGCCTGGCGGGTGCCTTGTTGGCGATGGTGGCGTTGTTCTCGGTCATGAGCAGCCACTTTCTGTCCTATGACACCTTCAGCACGCTGGCCAACCAGATCCCCGATCTGATGGTGCTGGCGGTGGGCATGACCTTCGTACTGATCATCGGCGGCATCGACCTGTCGGTCGGTTCGGTGCTGGCGCTTGCCGCCTCCACAGTCAGCGTAGCGATTCTCGGCTGGGGCTGGAGCGTGTTGCCGTCCGCTCTGCTTGGAATGGCGGTAGCTGCACTGGCGGGTACGGTGACCGGTTCGATCACTGTGGCGTGGCGTATTCCGTCATTCATCGTTTCGCTCGGTGTGCTGGAAATGGCCCGTGGCCTGGCGTATCAGATGACCGGTTCGCGCACCGCCTACATCGGTGATTCGTTTGCCTGGCTGTCGAACCCGATCGCCTTCGGTATCTCGCCGTCGTTCATCATTGCCTTGCTGGTGATCTTCATTGCGCAAGCGGTGTTGACCCGCACCGTGTTCGGTCGCTACCTGATCGGCATCGGCACCAACGAAGAAGCGGTGCGTCTGGCCGGGATCAATCCAAAACCGTACAAGATTCTGGTGTTCAGCCTGATGGGGCTGCTCGCGGGCATCGCCGCGCTGTTCCAGATTTCCCGTCTGGAAGCGGCGGATCCGAATGCCGGCTCCGGCCTCGAACTGCAAGTGATCGCTGCGGTGGTCATTGGTGGCACCAGCCTGATGGGGGGGCGTGGTTCGGTGATCAGCACCTTCTTCGGCGTGTTGATCATTTCGGTGCTGGCCGCCGGTCTGGCGCAGATCGGTGCGACCGAGCCGACCAAGCGCATCATCACCGGTGCGGTGATCGTCATTGCGGTGGTTCTCGATACCTATCGCAGTCAACGCGCCAGTCGACGGGGCTAAGTCATGGCAACGATCAAGGATGTGGCGGCGCTCGCGGGGATTTCCTACACCACGGTTTCTCACGTGGTGAACAAGACGCGCCCCGTCAGCCAGGAAGTGCGGTTGAAGGTCGAGGCGGCCATCAAAAGCCTCGATTACGTGCCAAGTGCCGTGGCGCGTTCACTGAAAGCCAAGACCACTGCGACCATTGGCTTATTGGTGCCCAACAGCCTCAACCCGTATTTTGCCGAGTTGGCTCGGGGTATCGAGGATTACTGCGAGCGTAACGGCTATTGTGTGATCCTTTGCAACTCTGACGATAACCCGGAAAAACAGCGCAGCTATTTGCGGGTGCTGCTGGAGAAGCGCATTGACGGCCTGATCGTCGCCTCCGCCGGTGGCGACATCGGGCTCGCGCAAGGGCTGGCCGGGGTGAAAACGCCGATGGTCATCGTCGACCGTGGACTGGATGGCGTGGACGCCGATCTGGTGCGCATCGACCATGAATATGGCGCTTATCTGGCGACGCGGCACCTGCTGGAGCTGGGCCATCGCGACATCGCCACCATCGGTGGTCCGTCGAGCACCAGCGTGGCGCAAATGCGTCAGGCCGGTTTTTGTCGGGCGCTGCAGGAGGCGGGCATCACCGTGCGGCCCGAACGCATGCTGGAAAGCGATTTCACCAGTACCGGTGGCTACAACGCGGCGGCGATCCTGCTTGAAAGCAATCCGCCGAGCGCGATCTTCGCCGGAAACGACATGATCGGTATCGGTGTGCTGCGTGCGGCGGCCGAGCGCAATGTGCGCGTGCCAAGCGAGCTGTCGGTGATCGGCTTCGACGATATCCAGATGAGCCGTTATGTGTACCCGGCGCTGACCACCGTTGGTCAGTCGATCCTGCAGTTGGGCGAGATGGCTGCCGAAGTGCTGCTGCGAAGGATTGCTACCCCGAGTCTGGTCACCGATCAACGAATCGTGACCCCGAGTATTGTCTTGCGCGAATCGACTGCACCGCTGTCAGGCGTGTTCACCGAGTACCGCTGAAATCGAATTGACGAGTAGTGATGTATGCCAGCAAATGTAGTGGTAATAGGCAGCCTGAACATGGATCTGGTCACCCGGGCGCCACGGCTGCCAAAGGGTGGTGAAACGCTGATCGGTCATTCCTTTGCCACCGTTTCCGGCGGCAAGGGCGCCAATCAGGCAGTCGCTGCTGCGCGCCTGGGTGCGCAGGTGGCGATGGTCGGCTGTGTTGGCAACGATGACTACGGCGTGCAATTGCGCGACGCATTGCTGGCCGAGCAGATCGATTGTCAGGCGGTGAGCACGGTTGCCGACTCCAGTGGCGTGGCGCTGATTGTGGTCGATGACAACAGTCAGAACGCCATCGTGATCGTCGCTGGCGCCAACGGTGCAATGACCCCGGCGGTGATTGACCGTTTTGATGCGGTGCTGCAAGCGGCCGACGTGATTATCTGCCAGCTGGAGATCCCGGACGCAACGGTGGGGCATGCGCTCAAGCGAGCGCGTGAGCTGGGCAAAACCGTGATTTTAAACCCGGCGCCGGCCAGTCGTCCGTTGCCGGCAGACTGGTTTACCGCCATCGATTACCTGATTCCCAACGAAAGCGAAGCCGCTGCGTTGAGCGGGTTGCCAGTCGATTCGCTGGAGGCCGCAGAAAGCGCTGCCAGCCAGTTGATCGCCATGGGCGCGGGCAAGGTCATCATTACCCTCGGTGCGCAAGGTTCGCTATTTGCCAATGGCAAAGGTTTCGAGCATTTCCCGGCGCCCAAGGTGAAGGCGGTCGATACCACCGCCGCGGGCGATACCTTTGTGGGTGGTTTTGCCGCAGCGCTCGCCAGTGGCAAATCCGAGGCTGAGGCGATCCGTTACGGGCAAGTCGCTGCAGCGTTATCTGTGACCCGGGCCGGCGCACAGCCTTCCATTCCCACCATGTCCGACGTACAGGCGTTCAAACCCGCATGAAAAAGACTCCTTTGCTCAACGTCGCGTTGTCGCGGCTGATCGCCTCCCTGGGGCATGGCGACATGGTGGTGATCGGTGACGCCGGACTGCCGGTTCCTCCTGGCGTTGAATTGATCGATTTGGCGCTGACCCACGGCGTTCCGGATTTCGTCAGTACCCTGAAAGTCGTGCTCAGCGAGATGCAGGTGGAAAGCCATGTGCTGGCCAACGAAATCCTCGACAAGCAGCCGACCGCCCTGGTTGTGCTGGACGAGTTGCAAGAAGAGGGCGCCCTCGGTCGGCGCGATCTGCTGACGCATGAGCAATTCAAGGTCCTTAGCCGACAGGCACGGGCGATTGTTCGTACAGGCGAATGTCAGCCGTACTGCAACATCGTGCTGGTGGCCGGAGTAACGTTCTAATCGGATTTTCGACCCTTTCATTTTCATCAGCACAAGGAATGCGCCATGCACCGCTATGCTCAAAAACTCCATCAATTGCTTCGGAGTCTGCTGCTTTTGTCTTTTATTACCGCCACCAGCGCTCAGGCTGCTGAAAAGATCGACCTGATCATCGACACCGATCCGGGTGCCGACGACGTGGTCGCGTTGCTGTTCGCCCTGGCTTCGCCGGATGAACTGAACATTCGCGCACTGACCACCGTGGCCGGCAACGTACGCCTCGACAAGACGTCGCGCAACGCGCGCCTGGCTCGCGAGTGGGCAGGGCGCGAGGATGTTCCGGTTTACGCCGGCGCGCCGAAGCCGCTGATGCGTACGCCAATCTACGCCGAGAACATCCATGGCAAGGAAGGCCTGTCGGGTGTCACCGTGCATGAGCCGAAAAAAGGCCTGGCCGAAGGCAATGCGGTCAACTACCTGATTGATACCCTGAAAAAAGCCAAGCCGCACAGCATCACCATCGCCATGCTTGGCCCGCAGACCAACCTGGCGCTGGCGCTGATCCAGGAGCCGGAGATCGTTAACGGTATCAAGGAAGTGGTGATCATGGGCGGTGCGCACTTCAATGGCGGCAACATCACCCCGGTGGCCGAATTCAACTTGTTTGCCGACCCGCAAGCGGCAGAAGTGGTACTCAAGAGCGGTGTAAAACTGACCTATCTGCCGCTGGACGTGACCCACAAGATCCTCACCAGCGACGCCCGCCTGAAGCAGATTGCCGCGCTCAACAACAATGCGAGCAAGATTGTCGGCGACATCCTCAACGAGTACATCAAGGGCGACATGGAGCACTACGGCATCCCGGGTGGCCCGGTGCATGACGCTACCGTCATTGCTTACCTGCTCAAGCCGGAGCTATTCACTGGTCGCTCGGTGAACGTGGCCATCGACAGCCGTGAGGGGATCACGTTCGGTCAGACCGTGGTCGACTGGTACGACGGTCTGAAACAGCCGAAAAACGCATTTTGGGTCGAGAATGGCGATGCCCAAGGTTTCTTCGATCTGCTGACTGAGCGTCTGAAGCGCTTGAAGTAAGGCCACGACCCGCAGGTGCAAGCCTGCGGGTTTTTAATCCCTATCCGTGTCCTGCATGCTCTTGTCGTCATGCTGGTACCTCTCGAACACTTGAGCGATAAACGTTTGTGCGCCTTGGGTTCCCATCGTCTTGACCAGCAGATCGATGCTGATCAGCGCCAGCTCCTCCGAACTGCCCGGGCTATACGAACTGTGTCCCTTCGGCCACAAAACCTTGATGTCGGCGGAGATGCTTACGGTGCTCATGAGTGCGCTCGAAAAGTCGGGAATGCCTGAGCGCGAGTTAACCACTTTGTCGGGCGTTTGGCACTGCGACTTAGGCATGGGCGCGCCGCTATGCGACACTTGGTCTTTTCCGGCTGAACCAAGGAATGTGCTGTGCAGATCGATTTGAACTCCCCCGACGGCCTCACACTCGACGCTGTGCGCCAGTTGCTCGCGTCGGCCAGCGATGATGTGCATACGCAGCTGCGTGTGACCAAGGGTGGGATTGCCTATATTTCTTCCGGTGTGACCGGCGGGCAGGATATTGATGGCCTGCTCTTTCGCCTGGAGACCTGGGCCAAGGGTTCGGGGTATGTCGGCAACGTCGCGGCCAGCGATGAAGTCTGGGTGATGCAGATTTTCAATGCGCTGAAAGACAACTGGCCGAATCCGCCGCTCGATTACATCGACGTCTATTGAGCTTCGTTAATATTCGGTGACGATTGTGTGAGGATGCGCTGCACGCTCTTCAGGCAGACTCAGCGTTTTTCCGGATCGTGGGGCAGGGTGGCAGCATTGGTTGTGAAACCAAACGCCAGATTGGCGGTCGCACGATCTCAGCTTAACCATTTGAAAGAAGGAGGCTTCATGCCTTTGAAGTTCGCGTCTCTGGGTGCACTTATGGCCGTTGCCATGTTGGCCGGTTGCAGCACGTCCTCCAGCGAGTCGGCAAAGGATCCTGTGGCGACCGATGCCGGTCACAGCCGCTGTGAAGCAAAGGCAGCGGAATTTGCCATCGGTAAAAAGGCTTCGCCGGAACTGCTCGATCAGGCGCGTGCCAAGTCTGGCGCGCAAAACGCCCGTTTCCTCAAGCCAACCGACATGATCACGCTGGAATACCGCTCCGATCGCTTGAATCTGAACACCGACAACAACCTGGTGGTCACTCGCGTCAACTGCGGTTGATCGCAGAGCGCTTTTGTTGCAGGCATAAAAAACCCCGTCACATGGACGGGGTTTTTTTAGTGCGCCGGGAAATTACTCTGGGCGAACTTGTGCAGCTTGCATACCCTTTTGGCCTTTCTCAGCCACGAAAGAGACGGTCTGGCCTTCTTTCAGGCTTTTGAAACCGTCGGATTCGATAGCTTTGAAGTGTACGAACAGGTCGTCACCGCCACCTTGAGGAGTGATGAAGCCGAAGCCTTTTTCATCGTTGAACCATTTAACGGTGCCGGTTTGGCGATTAGACATGGTGTATCTCCAAGAAACATATATTTTCAGTAGTACTGTGCTGCTCAGGCCAACTGGGCACACCCGGGTATCATAGTCGAAATGTTCGCTTTGGTAGCCCCCCGGACGTGCTGTTTGCTTTCATATTGCATCGATTTCAACCTCTGAAATGTCTGCAAGCCCCGGTTTCAGTGGCTTTTGGCCGAATGAAGAGGGTGTAAAAAAAGCTATAAAACCTGCGTAAATTATCGATTTCGGGGTCTTTTTGGCGGTTTTTGGTCTGCCGGACGCCCGAAAAAACACTCATCAGCGCTTATTTCTGCACTCGGCAAACCGAGATTTCTTTCAGTGCGCGCTGACCCAGTTCACCACTTGGTGGAGTGTTCTTGTCCATCAGTTGCGCGATCTCTTGTGTGGTGAATTTCTTTTCCAGCACATCGGCACCGCAGGCGCAGTGTTTATTGGCTTCGGCTGGATTGACGCTCTTGCTGGCTGCGGCGGTGCAGTCGTTCATGTACTGGGCTTTGACACCGGCAGGCCAGGCCGCGTTGGCGCTCAGCGGCAGTAGCAGGGCCAGCGGGGCCGCGTAAGCAAAAAGTCGGATAAGGCGCATGTCGGAAACTCCTTGGGTTGATATCGGCGACGATTCTCAGCTTATTTGAGGCAAAGCGTATATCCCAAGTTCACTTTGCGCCGCAAAAATGCACAAATATTCAGCACTGAAAATCCTTCGACTCGATGACCGCTCATCTGTGCTAGCATGCCGGGCTCAAGCGTTCTCAGGCTCCGGATGGCCTTCAGCCCCGAAGCGGTCAGCGTGCGAAACCCTGATTTGAATCCCAGTCACTCTGGTTCGGTTTTCCGGTTGGCCGCAAGGCTCCTGCCGCTGTAAGGCAGGCGTTCGTCATTGAATGGCCTGGATCGGATCTTGTACTGGCTCATCCCAACCCACGTGACCTTTGGTAGGGGTCACCACTAGGAGAGGAGGCGCCATGCCAACTATTACTCTTCCCGACGGCAGTCAACGTTCATTCGATCACCCGGTTTCCGTAGCCGAGGTCGCCGCATCCATTGGTGCCGGTCTGGCCAAGGCCACCGTGGCCGGCAAGGTCAACGGCAAGCTGGTCGACGCCTGCGACATCATTGACAGCGACGCGACGCTGCAAATCATCACGCCAAAGGATGAAGAGGGGCTGGAGATCATTCGCCACTCCTGCGCGCACCTGGTTGGCCATGCGGTCAAGCAGCTGTACCCGACTGCGAAAATGGTCATCGGCCCGGTTATCGATGAAGGCTTCTATTACGACATCGCCTTCGAGCGTCCTTTCACTCCGGACGACATGGCCGCCATCGAACAGCGCATGCATCAGCTGATCGACAAGGATTACGACGTCATCAAGAAAGTCACTCCGCGCGCCGAAGTGATCGAAGTGTTCAAGGCCCGCGGCGAAGACTACAAGCTGCGTCTGGTCGAAGACATGCCGAACGAGCAGGCCATGGGCCTGTACTACCACGAAGAATACGTCGACATGTGCCGCGGCCCGCACGTGCCGAACACTCGCTTCCTTAAATCTTTCAAGCTGACCAAGTTGTCCGGTGCCTACTGGCGCGGTGATGCCAAGAATGAGCAGCTGCAGCGCGTTTACGGTACTGCCTGGGCAGACAAGAAGCAGCTGGCGGCTTACATCCAGCGCATCGAAGAAGCGGAAAAACGCGATCACCGCAAGATCGGCAAACGCCTGGGCCTGTTCCACACCCAGGAAGAAGCACCGGGCATGGTGTTCTGGCACCCGAACGGCTGGACCCTGTATCAAGTGCTCGAGCAGTACATGCGCAAAGTGCAGCGTGACAACGGCTATCTCGAGATCAAGACGCCGCAAGTCGTTGACCGCAGCCTGTGGGAGAAATCCGGGCACTGGGCCAACTACGCCGACAACATGTTCACCACCGAGTCGGAAAGCCGCGACTACGCCATCAAGCCGATGAACTGTCCGTGCCACGTGCAGGTGTTCAACCAGGGCCTGAAGAGCTACCGCGAGCTGCCGATGCGTCTGGCCGAGTTCGGTGCCTGCCACCGTAACGAGCCGTCGGGTGCGTTGCACGGCATCATGCGGGTGCGTGCGTTTACTCAGGACGACGCCCACATTTTCTGCACTGAAGAGCAGATGCAGGCCGAATCCGCAGCGTTCATCAAGTTGACCATGGACGTTTACCGCGACTTCGGCTTCACCGATGTCGAGATGAAACTGTCCACTCGTCCGGAAAAACGCGTAGGTTCCGACGAGCTGTGGGATCGCGCCGAAGCAGCACTGGCTGCAGCCCTTGATTCCGCGGGTCTGCCGTATGATCTGCAGCCGGGTGAAGGTGCGTTCTACGGTCCGAAAATCGAGTTCTCGCTGAAAGATTGCCTCGGTCGCGTCTGGCAGTGTGGTACCTTGCAGCTCGATTTCAACCTGCCTGTCCGTCTCGGCGCCGAATACGTCTCCGAAGACAACAGCCGCAAACACCCAGTGATGCTGCACCGGGCGATCCTCGGTTCGTTCGAGCGTTTCGTCGGGATTTTGATCGAGCATTACGAAGGTGCATTCCCTGCGTGGCTGGCGCCAACCCAGGCAGTGATCATGAATATCACTGATAAACAGGCAGATTTCGTCGCTCAGGTTGAAAAAACTCTCAACGAAAGCGGATTTCGTGCCAAGTCCGACTTGAGAAATGAAAAGATCGGCTTTAAAATCCGCGAGCATACTTTGCTCAAGGTTCCCTATCTTTTGGTTATCGGAGATAAGGAAGTCGAGATGCAGACTGTCGCTGTGCGTACTCGTGAAGGTGCTGACCTGGGCTCGATGCCCGTCGCCCAGTTCGCTGAGTTTCTCGCGCAAGCGGTTTCCCGGCGTGGTCGCCCAGATTCGGAGTAATTATTATTAAGCGTGAAATGAGACAAGATAAACGAGCTGCACCGAAAGCCCCGATCAACGAGAATATCTCGGCACGCGAGGTTCGGTTAATTGGCGCTGATGGCGAGCAGATTGGCATCGTCTCGATTGATGAAGCGCTTCGTATTGCTGAAGAAGCAAAGCTTGATCTGGTAGAAATCTCTGCTGACGCAGTCCCACCGGTTTGCCGGGTGATGGACTACGGCAAATCGATCTTCGAAAAGAAGAAGCAGATTGCAGCAGCGAAGAAAAACCAGAAGCAGATTCAGGTAAAAGAAATCAAGTTTCGTCCAGGGACGGAGGAAGGGGATTACCAGGTAAAACTGCGCAACCTGGTACGTTTCCTGAGTGACGGGGACAGGGCCAAGGTATCCTTGCGATTCCGCGGCCGTGAGATGGCCCACCAGGAGCTGGGGATGGAACTCCTCAAGCGGGTTGAAGCTGACCTGCTCGAGTACGGTTCGGTCGAACAGCATCCTAAGATGGAAGGACGCCAGCTGATCATGGTCATCGCCCCGAAAAAGAAGAAGTAATCAACAGGGCACGGCAGGCCTTCTGATTATGTTTATCAACTGAATGCGGAGTATCCGAACATGCCAAAAATGAAAACCAAAAGTGGTGCTGCTAAGCGGTTTCTGAAAACTGCTAACGGTATCAAGCACAAGCACGCTTTCAAGAGCCACATCCTGACCAAAATGTCGACCAAGCGTAAGCGTCAACTGCGCGGTAGCAGCTTGCTGCATCCGTCTGACGTGGCAAAAGTCGAGCGCATGCTGCGCCTTCGTTAATTTTAGTCAAGAATAGAGGAAGTAACTCATGGCTCGTGTAAAGCGTGGCGTCATTGCCCGTAAGCGTCACAAAAAAATTCTGAAACTTGCTAAAGGCTACTACGGCGCACGCTCCCGCGTATTCCGTGTTGCCAAGCAAGCGGTAATCAAGGCAGGCCAATACGCCTACCGTGACCGTCGTCAGAAAAAACGTCAGTTCCGCGCTCTGTGGATCGCTCGTATCAACGCTGGTGCTCGTGTTAACGGTCTGTCCTACAGCCGTTTCATTGCTGGCCTGAAAAAAGCGTCCATCGAGATCGACCGTAAGGTTCTGGCTGATCTGGCAGTGAACGAAAAAGCGGCGTTTGCTGCGATTGTCGAGAAAGCTAAAGCCACCTTGGCTTAAGTACCCCCGACAGTCACCCGGCCCCACCTCTGTGGGGTCAGGTGTTAAACGTCATAAATAGGGGAAGAGCCTTCAAGCTCTTCCCCTATTTTGTATCTGGAGTCTGTACATGGAAAACCTGGATGCGCTGGTCTCTCAAGCACTAGAGGCTGTGCAAAGCGCTGAAGATATCAATGCCCTGGAGCAAATCCGGGTTCAATACCTTGGCAAAAAAGGTGAATTGACTCAGGTGATGAAGACCCTGGGGAATTTGCCGGCAGAAGAGCGTCCGCAAGTCGGTGCCCTGATCAACGTTGCCAAGGAACGTGTCACAGGCGTTCTCAATGCGCGCATGGCTCTGTTTGAAGAAGCCGAACTGGCTGCCAAACTGTCTGCCGAATCCATTGACGTGACGTTGCCGGGCCGTGGCCAGACCTCCGGTGGTCTGCATCCGGTGACCCGGACTCTGGAACGAGTCGAGCAGTTCTTCACCCGCATCGGCTACGGCATCGCCGAAGGCCCTGAGGTCGAAGACGACTATCACAACTTCGAAGCGCTCAACATCCCAGGCCACCACCCGGCCCGGTCGATGCATGACACCTTCTATTTCAACGCGAACATGTTGCTGCGCACCCATACCTCGCCAGTACAGGTCCGCACCATGGAGTCCAAGCAACCGCCGATCCGCATCGTCTGCCCAGGCCGTGTGTATCGCAGCGACTCCGATATCACCCACTCGCCGATGTTCCACCAGGTCGAAGGCCTGCTGGTCGATCGCGATATCAATTTCGCCGATCTCAAAGGCACCATCGAAGAATTCCTGCGGGTGTTCTTCGAGAAAGAGCTGGCCGTACGTTTCCGTCCTTCTTACTTCCCGTTCACCGAGCCATCCGCTGAAGTCGATATGGAATGCGTGATGTGCAGCGGTAAAGGCTGCCGCGTCTGCAAGCAGACCGGCTGGCTGGAAGTCATGGGCTGCGGCATGGTCCACCCGAACGTGCTGCGCATGTCCGGCATCGATCCGGAAGAGTTCTCCGGTTTTGCTTTCGGTATGGGCGTCGAGCGTCTGGCCATGCTCCGTTACGGCGTGAACGACTTGCGTCTGTTCTTCGACAACGACTTGCGGTTCCTCGCGCAATTTCGCTAGTCGTAACGAATTCTTAGGAGAGCAGGATGAAATTCAGTGAACAATGGCTGCGTGGCTGGGTTAGCCCGCAGGTAAGTCGCGACGAGCTGGTTGCTCGTCTGTCGATGGCGGGTCTGGAGGTCGATAGCGTGACCCCGGCCGCCGGTGTATTCAGCGGCGTGGTCGTCGGCGAGGTGCTGAGCACCGAGCAACACCCTGATGCCGACAAGCTGCGTGTGTGCCAGGTCAGCAATGGTGCGGAAACCTTCCAGGTCGTGTGCGGTGCGCCAAACGTGCGTCCGGGCCTGAAGATTCCGTTCGCCATGATCGGTGCCGAACTGCCGGGCGACTTCAAGATCAAGAAGGCCAAACTGCGCGGCGTCGAGTCCAATGGCATGCTGTGCTCGCAAGCCGAGCTGCAGATTGGTGAAGGCAACGACGGTCTGATGGAGCTGCCGGCCGATGCGCCGGTGGGCGAAGATTTCCGTGTGTATCTGGATCTGGAAGACGCCAGCATCGAGGTCGACCTGACCCCGAACCGTGGCGACTGCCTGTCGCTGGCCGGTCTGGCCCGTGAAGTGGGTGCGCTGTACGCCGCTCCGGTTACCCGTCCGGTGGTCATGGCGATTCCGGCTGTGCACGACGAAGTACGTCCGGTAGACGTGCTGGCGCCTGCCGCTTGCCCGCGTTACCTGGGGCGTGTCATCCGTAACGTTGACCTGTCCAGGCCGACCCCGCTGTGGATGGTTGAACGACTGCGCCGCGCCGAAGTGCGCAGTATCGACGCTGCCGTCGACATCACCAATTACGTGATGCTCGAGCTGGGTCAGCCGCTGCACGCGTTCGATCTCGCCGAAATCAACGGTGGCATCCGCGTGCGTATGGCGGAAGACGGCGAGAAGCTGGTGCTGCTCGACGGTCAGGAAGTCAGCCTGCGTAGCGATACGCTGGTGATTGCCGACCATACTCGCGCTCTGGCGATTGCCGGCGTAATGGGGGGCGAACACAGCGGTGTGTCCGCGACTACGCGCGACGTTTTCCTGGAAAGTGCGTTCTTCGACCAGATCGCTGTGGCTGGCAAGGCTCGCTCCTACGGCCTGCACACCGACGCTTCGCATCGTTATGAGCGTGGTGTGGACTGGCAACTGGCCCGTGAAGCCATGGAGCGCGCCACTGGCCTGTTGCTGGAAATCGCCGGTGGTGAAGCCGGCCCGATCATCGAGACCGTCAGCGAGCAACACCTGCCGTCGATCGCGCCGATCACCCTGCGTGCACAGCGCATCACCCAGATGCTGGGGATGGAAATGGATTCGGCGCAGGTCGAGCGTCTGCTCAGCGCCCTGGGCCTGAAGATCTCCGCTGATGGAGCAGGGCAGTGGCGCGTAGAAGTGCCAAGCCATCGCTTCGACATCAGCCTGGAAGTCGATCTGATCGAAGAGCTGGCGCGTCTGTACGGCTACAACCGTCTGCCGGTTCGTTACCCGCAAGCGCGTCTGGCGCCACAAGCCAAAGCTGAAGCGCGCAGCGAGTTGCCTGAGTTGCGTCGTCTGTTGGTTGCCCGTGGTTATCAGGAAGCGATCACTTACAGCTTCATCGATCCGAAGCAGTTCGAACTGTTCAACCCGGGCGTTGAGCCGCTGCTGCTGGCCAATCCGATTTCCAATGACATGGCTGCCATGCGCTCGTCGCTGTGGCCGGGCCTGGTCAAGGCGTTGCAGCACAACCTGAACCGTCAGCAGGATCGTGTGCGTCTGTTCGAAAGCGGTCTGCGCTTCATCGGTCAGCTGGAAGGTCTGAAACAAGAGCCGATGCTTTCGGGTGTTGTTTGCGGCAGCCGCCTGCCGGAAGGTTGGGCACAGGGTCGCGACAGCATCGATTTCTTCGATGTGAAAGCTGACGTCGAAGCGGTGCTGGGTTATGCCGGTGCGTTGGGCGCCTTCACTTTCACTCCGGGCAAACATCCGGCGCTGCACCCGGGTCAAACCGCGCGCATTGAACGTGATGGGCGTGAAGTCGGCTTCATCGGTGCGATTCACCCTGAACTGTCCAAAGCCTTGGGCCTGGATCGTCCGGTATTCGTCTTCGAGCTGGTTTTGGCTGAAGTCGCTTCCGGAAAAATGCCGCAATTCCACGAGTTGTCGCGTTTTCCTGAAGTGCGTCGTGACCTTGCACTGATCGCGCACAAAGACGTCGCGGCCTCGGCTGTACTCGACGTAATTCGTGAAAATGCAGGCGAATGGCTCACGGATCTCAGGCTGTTTGACGTGTATCAGGGTAAAGGCATTGATCCTGATAGAAAAAGCCTTGCAGTTGGCTTGACCTGGCAGCATCCATCGCGCACTCTTAATGACGATGAGGTGAATTCGACGACGCAAAATATCCTCACCTCGCTCGAACAAAGGTTGAACGCCACGTTAAGGAAGTGACGTATGGGGGCTTTGACGAAAGCTGAGATGGCGGAACGTCTGTATGAAGAGCTGGGCCTGAACAAGCGGGAAGCCAAGGAATTGGTCGAGCTGTTTTTCGAGGAAATCAGGCACGCTCTTGAAGACAACGAGCAGGTCAAATTGTCCGGTTTCGGCAATTTCGACCTTCGGGACAAACGCCAGCGGCCTGGCCGCAACCCGAAAACGGGGGAAGAAATCCCGATCACGGCTCGCCGTGTGGTCACCTTTCGTCCAGGGCAGAAGTTGAAGGCCCGAGTTGAGGCTTATGCTGGAACCAAGTCATAACGACGAACTACCCGTCATCCCGGGCAAACGCTACTTCACCATTGGTGAAGTCAGCGAGCTGTGTGCGGTAAAACCACACGTGCTGCGCTACTGGGAGCAGGAGTTTCCTCAGCTCAATCCCGTCAAACGCCGCGGAAACCGCCGGTATTATCAGCGCCAGGACGTGCTGATGATCCGGCAGATCCGCGCGCTCCTTTACGATCAGGGGTTCACCATCGGCGGCGCGCGCCTGCGTTTGTCCGGCGATGAAGCCAAAGACGACACCACCCAATACAAGCAAATGATCCGCCAGATGATCGCTGAGCTTGAAGATGTGCTGGTGGTGCTCAAGAAATAAAAAGCTGCGTTTGAATACTTCCAGTTTTCAAAAGCTTGCGCTATATTCTTGAGCGCTCTTCGAGATGAAGGGCAGGTTCCAAACTAGTCGGGGCGTAGCGCAGTCCGGTAGCGCACTAGCATGGGGTGCTAGGGGTCGAGTGTTCGAATCACTCCGTCCCGACCATATATTTCAATGACTTAGGCCAATGTTGATGACATTGGCCTTTTTCATGCGCGTGAGTTTTGCGGGACGACTATGCTGTGCGCAGCCAAAAAGCCACGCCTCAGTGCAGAACCCTCCGGCTCTCACCAATCCTGATTCGGTCCAGGGCCCGGTTTAATGCATCCAGTGCATCCAGAAGCGCCTTTGCCTCTGCCTCTCGGCCATCGCCCCATAAACGTTCCGCCATTTTGTTCAGGGCCTGGATCGAGCGTTCGATGTCAGCGGCGGTCGCGGGTGCCTGGGTTTGCGCTTCTTTGCTGGGCATACTTTCATTCATCTGCAGGGGATTGGCGATGCCCAGCATGATCGGCGTTCGTTGTCGGTCAATCCAGTGGTTACTGCTTGGGCTTGCGCTGAATATCTTCCGAGTCGCTGGAAGTTGCCGCGTCTTTCTCGGTTTCATTCGATTCTGCGCCCGAGTTCGAACCTGAGGCTTCTTCACCTTTCTTGTTGGCTTTTTCTTCGTTTGATTCAGATGTGTTGCTGGATTGGTTGACGCCTGGGATGGCCGTGGGCGGTGCGGCCGATCCTGCTTTCTCGGTTGCCAGTGTCAAGGCAGAGCCAGCCAGCATCAGGCTAGCAAGCATCAGGGTTGCAATCTTGTTGTCCATTTTTCCGGCCTTGGGTGAGGGGTGTATCGCATTGGAGGCACCAGGCGCACCAAGGTGCTGCTCATTGGACGAACGGCTGGCTTTGCGCGCATGCGGCAATTTGCTGGCCCCCAGGTCTGAGCTTCCCCGGCAAACTCGCCTTTTTTCAAAAGGTTAGGTTGGCTATATGCGGACGATTGTCATAACCGTTGCAACGCTTTCCCTGGCTGCCTTTGCTTCGGCCATTGAAGCGAAGGAGTTGAGCAAGAGTCATCGTTTTGCCTGTACCTGGGGCTCGGACATCGCTGCCGGGGCGCAACAGTCGAAGCTCTCGGGGATCTCGTTGTATGGCGCGCGCAAGCAGTTGCAGGTGCGCAAGTTCCAGCAACCGTGGATGCGCATGACGGCGATGGGCATTACCGAGCAGACCTACAACAGCACCTCGAAGCTCAAGCCGGCGGCAGTCAAGCAAACCTACTACGAACAATGTGTGCGGCATGAGCTGGCCCAGCGATAAACTCAAAAGCCCAACCTGAAACGGTTGGGCTTTTTCATGCCTGACGAAACGTCAGCGTCACTTGTCGCTCTCGCAATTGACCATCCAGGAGACCCCAAAGCGATCGACCAGCATGCCGAAACGGGCGGCCCAGAACGTCGCCTCCAGCGGCATATCGACGCGACCGTCTTTGGCCAGCGCATCAAACACCCGTTTGGCTTCGGCGATGCTGTCGACGTTGAGGGAGATCGAGCAACCGCTCATGCCGCCGGTTGGGCGGTCGGGCGTGGTGTCGGAGGCCATGATCATCTGGTCGCCGACTTTCAGGCAGGTGTGGATGACCAGGTTGTGGTGCTCTTTCGGTACTTGTGCGGCGGCGGGTGTTTCGCCGAAAGTCATCATCGCTTCGAGTTTGCCCTGCAAGGCTTGTTCGTAAAAAGTGAAGGCTTCGCGGCAGTTGCCGTTGAAGATCAGATAGGGATTGATTCGCATGGTTGCGCTCCTGGCAGTAGGCGCGGAGAGAGGCGATTTTCGCCAGGTTCCGCGAAAGGCGGTTAAAAACATAGCAGAGCTTTGGACGTCGTAACGGCCGGAGTTTTTCCAGATGTTTTTCTTCTGAAAACGCTGCGCTTCAGCACGGATAAACCCTGCGGAGTACCATGACACCGTGTAAGACCTGTCGAGCTTGATCTGCCATGCCTTTGATTTCCCGCTTCAACGCCCTGTTCGATCAAACCCGGCGCGCCTTGCTATTGGTTTGGGCGACATCACGCGGGTTGTTTCTGGGGCTGGTGTTGGCGACCCTGATTGCCGGTGTGCTGCCGGCGCTGGCCGCGTGGCTGGGGCAGCGTATTGTCGATGCGGTGGTGACCGCGATGCAGTTGCACGCGCAGCAGGGCGATGCACCGCTGTGGCCGGTGTTGCGTTATGTCCTGTTGGAAGCGGGGGTATTGGCGTTATTGTCCGGCACGCAAAGGGCATTGTCGGTCCAGCAGTCGCTACTGCGGGTGCAGTTGGGGCAGAAGGTCAACACGCTGATTCTGGAAAAGGCCCAGACCCTGTCGCTGGTGCAGTTCGAGAACTCCGAGTTCTACGACAAGCTGGTGCGCGTACGCCGCGAAGCCTCGACTCGACCGCTGGCGTTGGTGATGAAGTCGCTGGGACTGACCCAGAACCTGATCATGCTGATCAGCTTTGGTGTGCTGTTGGTGCACTTTTCGCCGTGGGCACTGCTGTTGCTGGTGATCGGCGCGTTGCCGGTGTTCTTTGCCGAGGCACATTTTTCCGGCGATGCTTTCCGCTTGTTTACCCGCCGGGCCCCGGAAAGTCGGCAGCAAAATTACATCGAAACCTTGCTGTCCCACGAGGCCTATATCAAAGAGGTCAAGTTGTTCGGCTTTGCGCCGTTGCTGCTGCAGCGTTATCGGGACACGTTCGCCAAGCTCTATGCCGAGGACCGGCGGCTGACCTTGCGTCGCGATGGCTGGGGTTTTGGTCTCGGCTTGCTCGGCACCGGGGCGTTCTACCTGGCTTATGCGTGGGTGGTGATCGATGCCGTGCACGGCAATATCAGTCTCGGCCAAATGACCATGTACCTGGTGTTATTCAAGCAGGGGCAAAGCGCGGTCAGTAGCAGTCTGAGCGCAATCAGTGGCTTGTATGAAGACGGTTTGTACCTGTCGAACCTTTACGAATACCTGGCTGAACCGGTGCTGGCCGATTCCGGTCATCTCACCGTCGGCGCGCACCCGGGTGATGGCCTGCGCTTTGAAAACGTTGGTTTTCGATATCCGGGCGCTAATCGCGCGGCACTGGAAGGCATTGATCTGCACCTCGTGCCGGGCAGGAGCGTGGCGCTGGTGGGAGAGAACGGTTCAGGCAAGACCACCCTGATCAAACTGCTGACCCGCCTGTATCGGCCGGATCAAGGGCGCATCCTGCTTGATGGCAGTGACTTGCAGGATTGGGAAGAGACCACTTTGCGCCGGCGCATCGGCGTGATTTTCCAGGACTACATCCGCTATCAGTTCACCGTGGGTGAAAATATCGGCGTTGGCGATACCCTGGCGTTCAATGAAGAATCTCGCTGGAAGGCTGCGGCTACCGAAGGCATGGCCGCGCCGTTCATTGAAGGGCTCGACCGCGGCTACGCCACACAGTTGGGCCGCTGGTTTGCTGGCGGTCAGGAGTTATCGGGCGGGCAATGGCAGAAGATTGCCTTGTCCCGGGCCTACATGCGCCGCGATGCCGACATCCTGATTCTCGACGAACCGACCTCGGCCCTGGATCCGGCAGCGGAAGCGGCAGTGTTCGAGCATTTCAGCCAGCACACCGAAGGTCGCATGACCCTGCTGATTTCCCATCGTTTTTCCAGTGTGCGCAACGCCGATCAGATCATTGTGCTGGAGGCCGGACGGATATTGGAGCAGGGCGGTCACGACAGCCTGATTGCCGCCAATGGACGCTACGCCAAGCTGTTCGATCTGCAGGCTCGCGGCTATCGCTAGGAATCCTGTGCGCTGCGGGCCACTGCCGGCCCGGCCACGCGCGGCGCGGGTCTGGACTGCATCAGCGCATCGATCGCCTTGCGATAATTCTGTCCGCCCAGCGCCATGCTGTTGTTGTGGGTTGCGCCTGGCACCAGCAGCAGTCGTTTCGGTTGTCGGGCGGCGTTGAACAGTTGCTCGCTGAAGCGTGGCGGTACGAACGCGTCGGCCATGCCGTGCACCACCAACAGCGGCATGTGAATCTCGGCGATCTTGTCGATGGAGTCGAATTTCTGCGACAGCAGCCAGCGCACCGGCAGCGAGGTATTGGCCACGGCGGCGGCCACGTCGGCGAGTGAGGTGAAGGTCGACTCGATCACCAGCCCCTTGACCGGTAGCGGTGTATGGTCCCGCGCGGCGTCCTGGCCGAGCTCTGCCGCCAGATCAATGGCCACGGCACCGCCTAGCGAGTGACCGTAAATCAGGCGTTTATTCGGGTCGGGCTGCAGCAGTTTGAAACGTTCCCACGCCACACGGGCATCTTCGTACACGCTGCTTTCCGAAGGCAGATCACCCTTGCTCTGGCCGAAACCACGATAGTCGATGGCCAGTACCGAGTAGCCGGCCGCGCGCAACTGCTCGATGCGGAACAGTTGTCCGGTGAGATTCCAGCGCACGCCATGCAGATAGAGAATGGCCGGTGCATTGGCTTTGTCCGCCGGCCACCACCAGGCATGAATATTCTCCCCGGCCCTGAAACTCCTGGGCTGCAGGTCGAGCTCCTGTACGCTGTCCGGCAGGCCGTGATACCAGCCGGCCGTGCCCGGTTCGATGCGAAACAGCAGTTTGCGCTCGGTGTGTTCGAGCACCGCACAACTCGTCGGCACGCCAATGATCAGCGCAGCCATGCAGGCGAACGCCAGACGGCGACGACGCAAACGGGTCATGAAGGAC
Source organism: Pseudomonas sp. W15Feb9B (assembly GCF_000828175.1). NCBI lineage: Bacteria > Pseudomonadati > Pseudomonadota > Gammaproteobacteria > Pseudomonadales > Pseudomonadaceae > Pseudomonas > Pseudomonas sp. W15Feb9B. Next base: position 95,134 of record NZ_JTKF01000009.1, read on the forward strand.
AGGAACATTAAACGGTTCACCACAGCGCAGACAAAGAAGGCTTTTTACCAGAAGGCTCGGTCTGCGCGTGACTTTTTCGACCACCGTGCGCCCTTAACGATTACAAAATGCTGCGGCTCAATTCACCCGCAGAACGATTTTGCCGATGTGGTCGCCACCCTCCATGCGCGCATGCGCCTGGGCCGCATCGTTCAGCGAATAAACCTTGTCGATGATCGGCAAGCAGCGCCCGGCGGCCAGCGCTGGCCAAACATGTTCGCGCAGTTGCCCGGCAATCTCGGCCTTTTCCTCTGCGGTGCGCGCTCGCAGCAATGAGCCAGTGATCACCGCACGCTTGGCCATGATCGCCAGCAGGTCGATGTCGTTGGCCTTGCCACCACCAAGAAAGCCCAGCATCACCAGCCGGCCATCCATCGCCAGCGCGCTGACATTTGCGTTGAGGTACGAGGCGCCCATGATGTCGAGAATCGCGTTCACCCCTTGGCCTGCAGTTTTTTCGGCGATGACCATGGCGAAATCCTGTTCGCGATAATTGATCGGCTGCCCACCCAGTTTGCTGATTGCCGCGCATTTATCGGCACTGCCGGCGGTGGCAAAGGCTTCGATGCCGAACTCGCGGCACAGCATCAGCGCGGTGGTGCCGATGCCGCTGGTGCCACCGTGGATCAGCACGCGCTGACCACGTTGGGCGTTGCCGAGACCGAACAGGTTGGCCCACACGGTAAAGAACGTTTCGGGGATCGCGGCGGCCTGCACCCAGTCCAGACCTTCGGGGATCGGCAAGGTTTGCCCGGCCGGCACCGTGCAGTATTCAGCGTAACCGCCGCCGTTGGTCAGCGCGCAAACCTTGTCCCCCACGGCAAACTGACTGACACCGGCACCCAGCGCCACCACTTCGCCGGCCACTTCCAGACCGGGGATCGGGTTCATGCCCGGCTTCATCGGGTATTTGCCTGCCCGTTGCAGGGCGTCGGGGCGATTGATCCCGGCGGCATGCACGCGAATCAGCACTTCACCGGCTGCGGCGACGGGCAGGGGCACACGCTTGGCTTGCAACACTTCGGGGCCACCAGGTTGAGTGATTTCGATACGGGTCATTTCGCTGGGCAAAGTCATGTCGATTCCTGTTGCTTGAGGTTCTGAAGATGGGAGCACAGCCCGCAGGCAATGATTCCCGTCAATTTTCACAGACGCGCGGTTCAGTCGCTGAGGGCAGCCATTTCAGGGCATGCTCCAACATAATCGCCACGACAATCGCCCCTGCGGCGATCACGAAGAGTATTGCGTGATGACCGCCCGTGGCATTGAACAGCGCCGAATAGGCAAATCCGGCCAGCGCCTGAAAGGTGGCAAACGAAACGGTGGCGCGGCTCCAGGCGATTTGCTGGCGATGGTGATCAGGCACCAGTTCATGCACGCGAGCCAGGGCCAGAGGCACGATGCCGGGCGGGAATGAACCGATGATCACTGCCAGTACGGCCAACGCCATGAAGGAGTGGGAAACCGCCAGCAGTCCCAGCGCAATCGCCTGTACCACCAATACCAGCCGAATGCCCATCCGCGCGCCAAGCCGATCCGCGAGAAAGCCATAACTTACCGGGCCGACAATTGCCCCCAGGCCATACATCACCCAAACCAGTGCACCAATCTGCGCCCCGGCACCAAGCCCGCGAGCCACGTAATCCACCAGAAACACCATGGCCGGCACCAGACCTGCGGCCATGAATGCGTATTGGCCGAACAGCAAATAGACGGCGGAGGGGGTTGGCTCAACCGTCGCGCCTGCGTGAGTGGCGGTCGGGTGCGGGAGATCAGCAGGCCAGCCAAACCAGCTTATTGCGGTCAGCAACAGCGACAATCCGCCCAGACCCAACCAGGTGGCGTGCAGGCCCATATTCAATAAGGGCGGGACGAGGGTGCCGGAGGCGGCGATCCCCAGGCCGATGCCGAGAAAAATCGCACCACTGGCCAGCCCTTTGCGGGATGCCGGCACGTGGGGCAGAACAGTCGCCGCCACCAGCACCATAATTGCGCCGCCGGTAATCCCCGACAGCAACCGCCAGCCAAAGAACCAGCTCACCGACAACGGAAATGCACAGGCAAAAAACGCTGCGGTGACCAGCAGCATCATCAGTCGCAAGGCGTTTTTATTGCCCAGCTGCCGCGCTAGCGGCCGGCCGAGCAAGGCGCCGATCAGATAACCGATCAGATTGGCTGCGCCGAGGTACACCACATCGTTGGCAGAAAACCACTGCGCCTGAATCAGCGAGGGAATAAGCGGTGTATAGGCAAAACGCGCCAGACCAATGCCGACCAGGCTGGCGCATAGCCCCGAGAAAATCGGTAACGCGGAGGTCGATGTACGCATGACAGCAATCCTGAGGGAGGTCTATGGCGCTCAGGATATCGGCTATCTTTGCTGCGGTAATGCAGCGATTTGGCTTTATAGTGATGCAAATTCGCATCGGGCGGGACAACATGAACTGGGATGATGCGCGGGTATTTCTCGCGGTATGCAGAGAGTCGACTTTACGCGGCGCAGCGCGGGTTCTGGGGGTGGATCAGGCGACCGTCGGGCGACGGATCACGGCGCTGGAAAAGTCCTTGAGCGCGACCTTGTTCCTGCGCACGTCCGACGGCTACGCACTGACCGCAGTCGGCGAAGCCGCGCTCAAAAGCGTGGAAAAAATGGAGCAGTCGGCGCTGGCGCTTGAGCGGCAGATTCAGGGCCTGGATGATCGTCTGACCGGCACCGTACGCGTCAGCACCACCGATTCACTGGCCATCGACTTCCTGATCCCGGCCATTAGCCGCCTGCACGCGCAGCACCCGGACGTGCGCGTGCAACTGGACGCTTCCACGCAGATACTTAGCCTGGCCAAGCGCGAGGCGGACATCGCTGTGCGTAATACCCGGCCTGACAATCCCGATCTGATCGCGCGGCGGATTGCGCGCTGGCCCGTGGGATTGTTCGCATCACAGACGTATATCGACGCCCATGGCATTCCGCCGCAGAGTACGGCGTTCGAAGGCCATGACCTGGTGGTCTACCAACCGTATTTGCAGACGCATAAGGACATGACACTGGTGTGCGAGCCGCTGCATCGCGGGCGTATCGTCGCCAGCCTGAGCTCCAGTCTGTTGGTCCGCCGCTCGATTGCGGCTGGTCTGGGCGTAGGAGAGATTCCGGTGTACATGGGCGAGCGCGATGGCCTGGTCAGGCTCTGGCCGGAACGCAATCGCCCGCAGCCGTATGAGGTCTGGCTGGTGACCCACGCGGATTTACGTCACACCGCACGTGTCAGGGCGGTGATTGAGCAGATTGTCGAGGCGTTTGCACTGGAGAATGAGTAACGGCTCAAAGCGCTTTGGACAAGCTACATAGACTGACGAAACGCCCTACATTCAAAGCAGAACCAGCCGGCTTGTGGGCTTGGAGCGTCAGCCCTACTGTTGATGCAACTTGCAGCGCCAGGAAATCGGTGTGAGGGATGCGCCAGAACAGGTATCGGTAACCCAGGGAAGGGATCGGATTGAAAGCCAGGGAATTCGAGCAATATCAAAGCACTGACACATTGAACAGGGGTCGTAACACACAAGCCATGAACGCTATCAGCCGTGAAGAATTCAACGCCAGGATCGAGACCATCGAGGTAAGGATGGATGCTCGGGTAGAGCGAGTGCACGCCGATATTCGAGAGTTCCTTTGCTCCCAGGCAGAGCGAGACAAGGTGAATGAGCGCATTCAGGTCGAACGGGATAAACGCTACGACTCGATGATTCAAGGCATTGCCATCGAGTCCAAAGAGGCGCTCAAAAAGGCGGGTACCGTGAATGCCAACGTCTGGATGGCAACGGCTGTGCATTTGTTTGGTGTGGTCAGCATTGTCGTGGGTGGCTATTTCGCCAGTCAGGCCAACCTGTATGCAGCGATACAAACAACTTTGGCGGCGGTTCAGGCGGGCAAAGATGTCGGTGCTGCCAAGCCTGCCGAGTTGCCATCATCGGTGTTGCCAAAATAAAAAAACGGCCTTCAATCGAAGGCCGTTTTTGTTGGCTTTGGAAACCCTGCCTCATGGCATTTGCGGCAGCTCTTGCGGACGCAAGTCAAACACCAGGACTTCGGCATCCACGCCATTGCTCAGGGTCAACGCCTGTTCCTCGCGAACCCGCACGCCGTCACCTTCCTGCAGCGACTGGCCGTTGAGTTCAACGCTGCCACGCGCCACATGCACGTAGGCGTAACGGTTGGCGGGCAGTTCCAGCGTCGCGCTTTCCTTGCCATCGAACAACCCGGCGTAAACCCGGGCATCCTGGCGCACTGTCAGCGAACCATCGCTACCGTCCGGCGAGATGATCAGTTGCAGGCGACCGCGTTTTTTCTGCGCGCTGAAGTGCTCCTGCTGGTAGCGCGGCTTGGCACCGGCCACTTCCGGCACGATCCAGATCTGCAGAAAGTGCACTGGCCGGGTGGCCGAATGGTTGAATTCGCTGTGGGCCACGCCACTGCCGGCGCTCATCAGTTGCACGTCACCGGGGCGGATCACCGAGCCGGTGCCCAAGGTGTCCTTATGCTCCAGCGCACCTTCAAGCACGTAGGAAAAGATCTCCATGTCGCGGTGCGGGTGCTGGCCGAAACCCTTGCCGGCCGCCACGCGGTCATCGTTGATCACCAGCAGGTCGGAAAAACCCTGTTCGCGCGGGTCGCGGTAGCTGGCGAAGGAAAAGGTGTGGAAGGACTTCAGCCAGCCATGATTGGCGAAGCCGCGGTCGGAAGCTTTGCGAAGGGTCAGCATGATGAATTCTCCTTGCAGGACGTTGATTCGTCCGAGTGAGGAGAAGGTTACTGTTAATCGGATGAGGCAATAAGTAGATCGAAATTGAAATACTGTCCTGTTCAGGTTGACAGTTTTGTGGAGTCGATCACGCATTCTTTTCGCTGGATGTCACGCACTTGGCCATAATGCGGGTCTGTTCCTTCCCTTGATTTCAGTGATGTTCACCCATGAAAACCGTGGCAATGGTGCTGTTCCCCGACTTTCTCCTGCTCGACATGGCCGGCCCCATGGAGGTGTTTTCGGTCGCCAATCGCTACTTGAAACCCGAAGATCATTACCAACTGATCACCTTGGGCACCGAGCACGGGATGCTGCGGGCGTCCAATGGTGTGCGGGTGCAGACTGACCGCCATATTGACGACCCGGCCCAGGCCTTCGACTTGCTGCTGGTGCCGGGTGGACCGGGTGCCTATAACGAAAAACATCCGGCGCTGCTTGCCTGGTTGCAACGCTCGGTGGGGCAGTCCGGTTGCTACGGTTCGATCTGCACCGGGGCGTTTGTGCTCGGGCATGCCGGTCTGCTCGACGGTTATCGCGTGACCACTCACTGGAACTACACCGAACGTCTGATCAAGGCGTTCCCCAAGGCGCAGGTGGAAACCGACCAGATTTACACCGAAGACCGCAACCTGATTACCTCGGGAGGCGTGACCGCCGGCATCGATCTGGCATTGGCCGTGGTCGCCCGGGATCACGGGAAAAAGCTCGCTCAGGACGTGGCCAAGGTGCTGCTGGTGGTGATGAAACGTCAGGGCGGGCAAGCGCAGTTCAGTCCGTTGATGGCCGCAGTGGCGCCACAGGAAACCGCGATCACCCGGGTGCAGAACCATGTGCTGGAGCATCTCGACGAAGCCTTTACCGTCGAGCGCATGGCGGGGCTGGCAAACATGAGTACCCGGCATTTTGCGCGGCTGTTTGCGCGGGATGTGAACATGACGCCGATGGAGTTTTTGCAAAACGCCCGGATCGATTGCGCGCGTAATCTGCTGGAAACCACTGAGCTGCCGTTGAAGACCGTGGCCTACAAAAGTGGTTTCGGCAGTGTGCGCCATATGCGTTTTCTGTTTGCGGAAAAGCTCGGCCTGACCCCGGCGCAATACCGCGAACAGTTCAGCTAGAGCGGTTGTGTCCGTCCGGTGCATCCGGATGTCCGTGTTGCGCCCTGTATGGAGGTTGTACCGTCACCTGCGCCTGCCAAGATAAACGGTAACGCTTGGAAGGGAGAAGCGCTGAGCGCCGAGGGCATGCTGCCCGCGCGCGCTGGCGCTGGAAAACGGCATGAACAGCCACAAAGATTTACCCGCTGCATCGGTGTTGTATTTCGGGCCATACGCCTTTCATCTGCGCCAACGGCTGATCCTCGACGGGGATCGACCATTGCGCATGGGCGGCCGCGCCCTCGATATTTTGCAGGTGCTGGTCGAACACGCCGGTCGCGTCGTCCGCAAGGAGCAGTTGATCGCCCGCGTGTGGCCGGACAGTGTGGTCGAAGAGATCAACCTGCGGGTGCACATCGCCGCGTTGCGCCGGGCGCTGGGCGATGGCGAGAAGGGCCAGCGCTACATCGTCAACGTGCCGCAATGTGGTTACAGCTTTATCGCGCCGGTGCACGGCGACAGCGTCGCGCAGGTCGTGTTCGATACCTTGCAGACGCCGCAACAGAATCTGCCCGCTCGCCTGACTCCGGTCATCGGCCGCGATTCGCTGGTGGGCCGTCTGGTCCGGCAAATGCCCCTGTGCCGCTTGATGACACTGACAGGCCCGGCCGGCATCGGCAAATCCACGGTGGCGCTGCGGGTGGCCGAATTGCTGTTGCAGCATTACCGCGACGGCGTCTGGTACATCGACCTGTCCATGCTCGGTGATGCGCCGTCATTGCTTGAACACCTGTTGCGCAGCCTTGACCTTTCGTTCGATGCGTTAGCGTCGCGTCATGCCTTGCTGCTGCTGGATAACAGCGAGCGGTGTCGTGACTCATGCCGGGCATTGGTGGAGCGACTGCAACTGGCGGCGCCGCGGCTGGCGCTGCTGGTCACCAGTCGCGAACCGTTGCAGGCCAATCTGGAAACCCTGCAACCGATTGCGCCATTGACCTTTCCCAAGGCCTCGACACCGGCCAGTATCGATGAGCTCATGGGCTATTCGGCGGTGCAATTGCTGGTCAGTCGCGCGCGTGCCCGGCAGCACGATTTCAGCCTGCGCGAGCAGGATCTGCAAACCGTGTGCAGTCTCTGTCGTCGTCTCGACGGTTTGCCATTGGCCATTGAACTGGCGGCCGCGCAGATCGATGCGCTGGCGCTGGTAGGGCTGCAAGCGCAACTGGACAACGGTCTGCACCTGCTCAGGCATGGTCGTCGCACCGCGAAGCCACGGCATCAATCCATGAGCGCAGCGTTGGACTGGAGCTATCAGGATCTGCGGCCCTGCGAACGTCGGGTCTTGCAGCGCCTGTCGGTATTCAAGATGGCCTTCACCGAAGAGGCTGCGCTGCGGGTCATCGACGGTGGGCATCTGCGATCGGTGATCGAACGCCTGGCCGCCAAGTCATGGCTGACGGTGGAGCGGGGTGCAGATGCGGTGCGTTATCGAATGCTCAATCTTCTTCGCTGTTACGTCCGTGAACAGCCCGAAGCCAGCGTTGAACCGAGTGCTATCGCGTACCATCGTGCGCTGTACCGCAGGCCAAATCGATCAACTGCGGGTGTGCAACTGTTCATGCAACGCATCGAGCAATAAGCGCACCTTGCGCAGGTCCGGCGTGGCGTAGCCTTCGGTGAGGCGTTGATGGATCGGGGTCAGCAGCGCCAATGCTTCGCGGTGGCGTGATTGGCGCTGCCACAGTTGGGCCAATGTTGTGGCGCTGCGCAGTTCCCAGGCCAGCGCGCCCTGGGCACGGGCGATGGCGATGGCGTTTTGCAGGAGGTGTTCTGCCTGTTCGCCAAGGCGTCCCTGCGGACTATCCGCCTCATCCGCCAATAACCGCTCAGCCTCGGCCCGCAGTACCTCCGCCGTGCTCCAGCCTGCCGCGCCACTGTGTGCCCGCTCCAGCAACGCGTCATCGATATGGCGAGCATCGAGCGTGACCATCAGCTCCTTGATCAGCCCGTTATCCGCCGGCGCGTCGGGTGGGGCCAGGCGTTCATCGATCACCTGCGCATAGTGCCGTCCCCAACGATAGAACAGCAGCACCGAGTGCTTTTGCGCCTGCTCCAGCAACAGTTGCAACAATTCGCGCGCAGTCCTGGCGTCGCCGTTGTAATGCGCAATCAGGCAGCTGGCCAATGCCAGGGTGTAGCAGATCGACGTACCGTGGTTGATCTGCACGGCGATATCCAGCGCCTGCCGGGCGGTGCGCCACGCCTGTTCGGGAAACCCCTGCAGCCACAACACCCGGGCGAGAATGGTCAACGAAGCCACGCTCTGGTCGTACTGCACGCCAAAGCCGTGGGTGAAGCGGTTGCGACAACCACTGTGGGCCATACGCTGAATCACTTGCTCGGCGTTGATCCGCGCGCGCGGCTGGTCGCCGGCAAAGTGCAGCGCCAGGACGCGCAAGCGGTGAATGCTCAATGACAGCAGCGGGTCGTCGTGGCCACCGAGGCGGTCGAACTGTTCGCTTTGCTGCAATGCCGCCTGGTAATGCCCGCAGCTGAGATTGACCGCCAGGTGGCCGGAAATGGCGCGCAATTGCGCGGCGACGTCGTGGTGCTGCTGCGCCAGCGCGTGAGCCTGAGTGAACGCTTCAATGGTTTCCGGTGAACCGCCGCAAGTGTGATAACAAGCGCTGCCGAGTGCCAGTTGCAAGGCTGTCTGCAGGCGCGGACAAGGTTGTGCCGCGCTTTCGAGCAGGGTCAACGCCTGACGGACATGCGCGCCATATTCCTTGAGCAATGACAGCTCCTGCCACAACGCGGCCGACGTCGCGGTCAAACGGATGCCGAGAGGGCGCGAGCCGTTGCCGTGCAAACTCCAGTCGAGTGCAGCGCGCAGGTCTTCCAGACCTCGGGCATAGCGCTCGATCCATTGTGTGGTCGGAGTGTGTTCCCACTCGGTCTGTGCTTGCTCCATCAGCGTCAGATAGCGTTCGGCGTGGCGTTCGCGCAGGATTTCGCGTTCGCCGCTGAGTTCGAGTTTTTCCAGGGCGTAATGGCGGGTGGTGTCGAGCAGGCGATAAAACACTTCTTCATCACCGACTTCCACGTTCAGCAGCGATTTACCCACCAGTTGCGTAACCGATGCGAGCACCTGCGTGGGATCGATGTGTTGACCGACGATCACCGCCGCGGCCGAGGCCAGACTGAAGCTGCCGCGAAACACCCCGAGGCGGCGCAGGCAAGTCTGTTCGCAAGGGGTGAGCAGATTGAAACTCCAGTCCAGTGTGGCGTGCAGCGTTTGATGCCGCGCATGGCGCTGGTGGTTGCCCGCCGCCAGCGGGTGCAAATGATCCTGCCATTGTTCCAGCAGGCCGCTCAGGCCCAGGCCTTCGACCTGCGCTGCCGCCAGTTCCAGAGCTAGCGGAATACCGTCCAGACGCCGGCAGATTTCCATCGCCAGTGGCAGCTCGGCGTCGCTCAGTTCAAAGCGTTCATGGGCGCCCATCGCTCGTTCGACGAACAGTTGCAGGGCGGCGAAAGTCATCGCCTGCTCGCGATCGAGACGGCTCGTCGCAGGCGGGCAATCGAGGGATTCCAGACGCTGCACGAACTCGCCCTCAGCGCGCAGACTTTCGCGGCTGGTGGCCAGAATGTGTACCTGCGGCGCGCCGCGCAGAAGGCTCTCGACGAGCAGCGCCACGGCATCGATGAGGTGCTCGCAGTTATCGATCACCAGCAGCATCTGCCGCTCGCGCAAATCGTTGATCACACTCGCCAGCGGCGCGCCGTCGTGTACTGCCAGATCGAGCAGGGTCGCCAGTTGTGAGGCGATCAGCGCCGGGTCGTTGAGCGGCGCCAGATCCAGCAGGCGGATGCCATCGCGATAGCGTCCGAGCAACTGCTCGGCGACGCGCAGGGCGACGGTGGTCTTGCCAATGCCGCCGGGGCCGATGAGGGTGATGCAGCGCTGTCGCGGCAGTTGCTGCATCAAGCTGTCCACCAGTGACTGGCGCCCGATCATCCGGGTACGGCGCAGCGGCAGGTTGTGACGCCCGGGCGCCGCCTCCAGTAGCCGTTGTCCGTTGGCGTGCACCGTCAGTGGGGCAACGAAACTGTAGCCGCGCTGGGCCACAGTCACGATATAGCGCTGACCGGCCTGACCGTCGCCCAGTGCCTTGCGCAGGGCGGCCATGTGCACCCGCAGATTGATGTCCTCGACGACGGTGTCCGCCCATACGCCGGCGAGCAGTTGCTGCTTGCTCACCACTTCCCCGGCATGCGCCAGCAGCATCAGCAGAATATCCATGGCGCGCCGTCCCAGCCGCAACGGCTGGTCACCTTCCATGACCAATCGTTGCCCGGTGTAAATCCGATAGGGGCCGAAGCCGATGGCCTGATTCGGGGAAAGACTCAACAGCGCACTCCTGCGGTGATGCGGCGATCCTGGCAGATGGACGCTGCGTGAAGACGCAGATCGTCGGCTACAAGGTATCGCAGCATATTCCTCAGGTTTGGCCATCAGTGCAACGCCGGGCTCCTGCGCAACGCTCAAAAGCTCAGATGCCGTGTCCGGGTGTCTTTGTCTTCACGCATGACCTGACAGCGCCAGGCAAACGGATTGATCCCTTCGCTGCGGGTGAACATGTGACAGAAATGTGCCTGATCACAGAATCCGCAATCCAGGCTGATCTGCGTCAGGCTCAGGTCGGTGTGGCGGATCAGCAGCTTGGCGCGGGCAATGCGCTGTTCGCGGATCCAGTCCTGCGGCGCGAGGCCGGTGCTGGCCTTGAACGCCCGGGAGAAATGGCTGCGCGACAATGAGCAGGCGCGTGCCAGCTCGGCCACTTCCAGGCTTTCTCCGAGGCGTTCGAGGATCAGTTGTTTGACCTGCCGCTCCCGTTGCGGGCTGAGGCCGCCGATAAGCGGCCGGGGCGTTTCGCTGGCAGGGGCGAGGGCGACGGATTGCTGTAGATGAGCCATGGCCGGTGTCCGTGTCGTGGAGGTGAAAAACAACGCTGCGCAGAGGCCTTCATTGTTAAGAAGGGACATGCCGGCTGACGAGTTAATCGTTGTTAATTCGCAGGCATGACACGGATGCAAACCACCGTTGATCGGGTAAAGTGCTCGGCACTTGCGAACGGTCTTAGAAGGAATTGCAGCCCATGAACCGTAACGATCTGCGCCGTGTCGACATGAACCTGCTGGTGATTTTCGAAGCGCTGATGTTCGAAAAGAACCTGACCCGCGTCGCCGAAAAACTGTTCATGGGCCAGCCAGCAGTCAGTGCCGCGCTGGGGCGTTTGCGTGATCTGTTCGATGATCCGCTGCTGTTGCGCAACGGCCGCAGCATGGAGCCGACGGCGCGTGCGCTGGCGATTCTGCAGGAGCTGCAACCGGCGATGGATGTGATCTCCGGCGCGGTCAGCCGGGCCAAAGAGTTCGACCCGGCCAGCAGTTGCGACGTGTTCCGCATCGGCCTGTCGGACGACGCCGAGTTCGGTCTGTTTCCACCGCTGCTGCGCAACCTTCAGCAAGAAGCACCGGGTATTGTCGTGGTCGTACGCCGCGCCAACTATCTGCTGATGCCGGCACTGCTGGCTTCCGGGGAAATCTCGGTCGGGGTCAGCTACACCACCGATCTGCCGGCCAACGCCAAGCGCAAGAAACTGCGCGACATTCCCTGTAAGGTCCTGCGTGGTGATGATCGCCCGGGCCCGCTGACCCTCGACGAATACTGCGAGCGCCCGCACGCCATGGTGTCGTTCTCGGGGGATCTGAGCGGCAACATTGACGTGGACCTGGCCAAGGTCGGCCGGCGCCGCCGAGTGGTGCTCGGCGTGCCGCAGTTCAGCGGTTTGCGCGCCTTGCTCGCCGGCACTGAAATGATTGCCACCGTGCCGGACTATGCCGCGTGTGCGCTGGTCGAAGGCTGTGCGTTGCGGGCTGAGGATCCGCCATTTCCGATTGATGCGGCGCAACTGTCGATGGCGTGGAGCGGGGTGCATGACAACGACCCGGCGGAGAAATGGCTGCGGTCGCGGATCAGCCAGTTCATGTCGGTGTCGCTGGATATCCCGGCGGTTTAGCGCGGTGTTCAAAGGTATTGTGGTTGCGTGCGATAAGCCACAAGGCCTTTCGGCTTTCGCCGAGCGAACTTTTTGCACGAGATACATCGAAGGTAATTATTCGATCGAGCCTTTTGTCGGAATAGGACAAAACCTGTAATTTCTGACAGTAGCCAACCCCTCTCATCTCGAGTCTAAATGCTCCGTCGCCTCTTTTGTTGGCAGGAGTTTTCGTCATGAGTTTTCAAATATCGGGAAACACTGTCTGCTCACCTTTTCACTTCTTTCTATTGGCAAGGCAATCGAAGGTCTTCGGATGTCTTGCATTCCTGATTCTTACGCTACTGACCGCGAACGCTCAGGGAGTCACGGGACCGGAAGTTGCACAGTTGCTCAATCGCAGTTTTCAATACAACACTCGAATGTGTCCGGGGGATAAACCGGCCTTTTTCTGTAGCGGTGTACTGGCGCGTGGAAGCCCGTCAGAGGGAGAGTTCTGGAAGCATGATGCGGTGTCGTCCCAACTGGGGGCGGAAAGCTTTGTTTACTTGCGCTCCGATCTCAGTACACGAACACTCGATGCAGCACATGGAGTTTTGTTCAGCGATGGATTCACGGCTATCGGCCAAGGCAAGGACCTGGAACTGCTTTGTGCGTATCCATTCAAGTTACCTCTGCAAGCGGCGCATCCCGAATTTGGTTGCGGATGGAAAGTGTCGACTGCCGCGGCAATGACCGATCCAAGCTCCTGTGCCAGCCTGGGGGTCAATGATTCGGCGAGTTGGATCGAACATTTTCGACAACATGACTGGCAGCCGGCAGCTCAATGTTCATTCAGCAGTCAAGAACCACAAACATTTGAGGCAAGTTTGATAGCTCATCAGGGGATCGATGCCGCGTGGTCAGCCCGTCCCACCCAAGTACAGATTCGCAACTGGGAGGCCAGCGCACCCTTGCAAATGCCGATTCTGGGGCTTTTTTATGACGTGACACATGAAGGAGCATTAGCGGGAGCTCAAAAAGATCAACGTGACTACTTCAAGGCCACCGGCGATTGGTTGCCCATATTACGTTTGGCTCTCGACTTGGCACCCGATAAAGTATTTGGCTTCAATCAACAAGATCAGCTCTATGTCGGTTATCAAGTGGCTGCTCAGCTCAATGCGAGATACATGAATACCAGTAAAACTTGTTCAGGCGGTAAAACGGCATTTCATTGCAATGGTGTATTGATAAGGGGAACCAAAGCCTCCACAAGCTACCATATGTGGAATCCCAGTCCGGGTTCTGTCATCAATAATGGGGTTTCATTTACCTATTTGCGCAAGGACGCAAACTTGAAAAAGCCGGTATATCAACAGGGTTTTATTGTTCGTGAAAGCTTCGCACCGGCGGCAACTCCTCTCAGAGTAATGTGTGCCTATCCCTTTGACGGAGCTACAGCCCGTCCAGTAGAAGACACCTGTCGAGTTCGGGGGCAGATGTGCGACGAACGGGGTGTCACTAGTGTAGAAAGTTGGGCTGCTCTCTATGCCGCACAGCCGCGCACAAGTTGTGCTTTCAATATTGATCCTGAACAGTTTCAACTTAACATCGATGTTCGCCCCAGCGTGCCGAATGGCGATGGATGGAATGAGGTCATGATTCAAACATGGCCTCAGGACATACCCTTACAGATTCCGCTTGAAGCTTTTTACTACAGCCTCAAGGGCCACTACACCAGCAAGGGCTTGTTGCAGGCTCAGTTTGGTCAACACGATTACTTCCAGACGACAGGTCGATTTTTGCCGATAGTAAAAGTCGATATGGAGGCATCAGATACTAACGTGTTCAGTTATAACCCCGATGATCAGATTGCACCTGGAGAGCCAGCAGCGGGAATGGACACTTCCTTTGGGGGCTATTGAAGTGACACATGAATGTTCTATTTACAAGTGTCAGCGATGAAGGCTCGTTTTTCTGTGGATCGCGCAATGGATCATGCTCGGTGCGTTGGCGGTGAACCGGGCGCTGGATAATCTGCAGTTGAAGGCTGAAGCACCACTGTAGCCCGACCGTTCCAAGGCAAAGAGAGCACACCCATCCAATTTCCCCTGGATCAATCGTTGCACCATTACCGGCAATGATTGATCAAGGGTGAGCCCATGAACGCTGTACAACGCAATGACCGGGCGCAAAACCTCGGCCTGCTGTTTCTGCGGGTGACCGGCGGGTTGTTTCTACTGTTCGTCCACGGCTTGCCCAAGCTGCTGGACTTCACCGCGCAACTGCAACTCATCGAAGACCCGTTCCATCTCGGTGCTCACCTCACGTTGATCCTGGCGATCTTCGCCGAAGTCCTCTGTCCGCTGCTGATCGTCGCCGGGTTACTGGTGAGACTGGCGTGCTTGCCTATTCTGTTTGTGCTGCTGGTAGCGCTGCTGCTCGTGCATCCGCAATGGAGTGTGGCCGAAGGGCAGTTCGGCTGGTTGCTGTTGATCCTCTTCACCACTGTGCTGATCGCCGGGCCCGGACGGCTGGCGCTCAATGCTCGTTTGCCCGGAGTGCTTCGCTATGCCTGATACCCCGTCCCTGAGAAAACCGGGAACCGAAGAAACCGTGACGCTGATCGTCAAGCATCGAGTCAAGGCCGGCTTCGAACAGCCCTACGAAGCCTGGCTGCGCAATATCGTCAGCGTAGCGGGGCGTGAAGAAGGGCACCTGGGTGTGGACGTAATGCGCAGTAAACAGGGTGGCCTCGCGCTGTTCACCTGCGTGCTGCGTTATTGCTCGACCGAGGCGATGCAGCGCTGGCTCGACTCCCCACAGCGTCAGGCGCTGATCGAAGAAGCCGCGCCGATGCTCGCCGACGGCGACCAGACCGAGGTCAATGCGGCCAACGAATTCTGGTTCACGCCACTGGTCGACGCTGCCACGCCACCACCGCGCTGGAAGCAGGCCGTCGTGACGCTGTTCGTGATTCTGCCGCACACCTTGCTGGTGCCGCTGATCTGGGGACCGCTGCTGCAACTCAATGCATTCCTGTCCAACTATGTGGTCGCCACGTTCCTGATCACCCTGACCATCGTGCTGTCGGTGGTGTACGTCTGCATGCCGGCCGCCACTCGCTTGTTCGCGCCGTGGCTGGCGGCCAGTCAGTCCCATGAACACCTGGAATCCAACGCCCATCCGCCGCGCTGAAGGGGCGGATACGGACTTCGTTTCACTTATCTCGAAGGAACTGCGATGAACGCCGATCTGATTCTGTTCAATGGCCAATTTCATACGGTAGACCGCGAAAAACCCCTCGCCAGTGCTGTGGCGATCAAGGACGGACGCTTTGTCGTCGTCGGCAACGACACCCAGGCCATGGCCCTGCGTGGTTCGGCCACGCAAGTGATCGACCTGCACGGGCGCTGCGTGATCCCCGGCCTCAACGACTCGCACCTGCACCTGATCCGTGGCGGCCTCAACTACAACCTCGAACTGCGCTGGGAAGGCGTGCCGTCGCTGGCTGATGCACTGCGCATGCTCAAGGAGCAGGCCGACCGCACGCCGACCCCGCAATGGGTGCGCGTGGTCGGTGGCTGGAACGAATTCCAGTTCGCCGAAAAACGCATGCCGACCCTCGAAGAACTCAACCAGGCCGCGCCGGATACGCCGGTGTTCGTCCTGCACCTGTACGACCGCGCGCTGCTCAACCGTGCCGCACTGCGGGTTGCCGGTTACACCCGCGACACGCCGAACCCGCCGGGCGGCGAGATCGTGCGCGATGCCAACGGCAATCCGACCGGCATGCTGGTGGCAAAACCCAATGCGATGATTCTGTACTCGACGCTGGCCAAGGGGCCGAAGTTGCCGCTGGACTATCAGGTCAACTCGACCCGGCAGTTCATGCGCGAACTCAATCGCCTCGGCCTGACCAGCGCGATCGATGCCGGCGGTGGTTTCCAGAACTATCCCGACGACTATCAGGTGATCGAGCAACTGGCCAAGGACGACCAGTTGACCGTGCGCATCGCCTACAACCTGTTCACCCAGAAACCGAAAGAAGAGCTGACCGATTTCCAGAACTGGACCGGCAGCGTCAAGTTGCATCAGGGTGATGACTTCCTGCGCCACAACGGCGCTGGCGAGATGCTGGTGTTCTCCGCCGCCGACTTCGAAGACTTCCTCGAACCGCGTCCGGACCTGCCGCAGACCATGGAACAGGAGCTGGAACCGGTGGTGCGCCATCTGGTCGAGCAGCGCTGGCCATTCCGCTTGCACGCCACCTACAACGAATCGATCAGCCGCATGCTCGACGTGTTCGAGAAGGTCAATCGCGACATTCCGTTCAACGGCCTGCCGTGGTTCTTCGACCACGCCGAAACCATCACCCCGCAGAACATTGAGCGGGTGAGGGCACTGGGCGGCGGCATCGCGATTCAGGATCGCATGGCGTTCCAGGGCGAGTACTTCGTCGACCGTTACGGCGCGAAAGCCGCCGAAGCCACGCCACCGATCAAACGCATGCTCGCCGAAGGCGTGCCGGTGGGCGCGGGCACCGATGCCACCCGGGTTTCCAGCTACAACCCGTGGACCTCGCTGTACTGGATGGTCAGCGGTCGCACCGTCGGCGGTCTGGCGTTGTACGAAGAAGGTTTGCCGCGCACCACTGCGCTGGAATTGTTCACCCACGGCAGCGCCTGGTTCTCGTCCGAGCAGGGCAAGAAGGGCCAGATCAAGGTCGGGCAACTGGCGGATCTGGCGGCGCTGAGCGCGGACTTCTTCCACGTTGAAGAAGAAGCGATCAAGTGGATCGAGTCGGTGCTGACCGTGGTCGGCGGCAAGATCGTTTACGCCGCCGGAGATTTCGAAGACCTCGGCCCACGCTCGATCCCCGTGCTGCCGGACTGGTCGCCGGTGGTCAAAGTGCCGGGCCACTGGCGCCCTAACTCGCCTTTGCAGGCGCAGGTGCATCAGTGCGTCGGTGCCTGCGCGGTGCACGCGCACAGCCATGAAAAAGCCCGACTGTCGAACGCTCCGGTCAGTGACTTCGCCGGTTTCTGGGGCGCGTTCGGCTGTTCCTGTTTCGCGTTCTGATCACTACAAAAAAGCGCCGGCCACCCGGTCGGCGCCTCACGCAACAACCATCCACCGAGGAGTTTCCCATGAGCGTTCCCTACAAGCGTCTGAACAAAGATGATGCGGTCGTGCTGCTGGTCGACCACCAGACCGGTCTGATCTCGCTGGTACAGGATTTCTCGCCAAACGAATTCAAAAACAACGTGCTGGCACTGGGCGACATCGCCAAGTTCTTCAAGCTGCCAACCATCCTCACCACCAGTTTCGACGCCGGCCCGAACGGCCCGATCGTGCCTGAGCTGCGCGAGCAGTTCCCGGATGCACCCTTCATTCAACGTCCTGGCCAGATCAACGCCTGGGACAACGAAGACTTCGTCAAGGCGATCAAAGCCACTGGCCGCAAGCAACTGATCATCGCCGGTGTGGTGACCGACGTCTGCGTGGCGTTCCCGACCCTGTCGGCCATCGCCGAAGGTTTTGAAGTGTTTGTGGTCACCGACTCGTCCGGCACTTTCAACACCACCGTGCAACAAGCGGCGTGGGCGCGCATGTCGGCGGCCGGTGCACATCTGCTGAACTGGTTTGCCGTGGCCTGCGAGCTGCAAGGTGACTGGCGCAATGACATGGAAGGCCTGGCGCACCTGCTGTCCGAACGCCTGCCGAACTACCGCAACCTGATCAACAGCTACACCAAGTTCACTGCCAAGTGATTGCTTGAACTGAAAGTGCCCGCTTGATTGCGGGCATTTTCATGTGCAGTAAAAAGAGGCGCAATCCACCACCTCCTGTGGCGAGGAAGCTTGCTCCCGCTGGGCTGCGCAGCAGTCCCCGAAATCTTGTGAGCGCTGCGCACTCAAGCGGGAGCAAGCTCCCTCGCCACGAGGTTTGGCGTTCACCTGTTTGACAGGGCTAGCGCTTTTGCAGCCAACCCAGAAAACCACCTTTGCGCACCGCCACCGGTTTGGCCATCAACGCCAGCCGGCTGTTCTGCTGTCGCACGGCCTGCAATTTGTTCAGCGCCTGGCCGACTTCGCTGCGCTGCTCCATGCACTGACGGGTCAGGGCTTTGTCGAGGCGGTAGATGATGCTCGACGTCAGTGCGGTGAACGTCGCTTGCGACGGCGTATCGGCGAGGATGCTCTGTTCGCCCATGACCTCGCTTGGCCCCATGCGTCCGGCCTCGGTCTGGCCGTCGCCGTCGGGCACGGTCGCACTGACCACGCCGGTGGCGATGACAAACAGACTGTCGGGCACTTCATCCAGCCCCAGCACCACCTGACCGGCCGCGTATTGTTGTGCGACCATCGATTCGGCGAGGCGATCACGTTCCTCATGGCTCAACGAGCGGAAAACTTTCACTTCATCGAGCAACGCCCGGGCGCGGGTCGAGGGCTCGATCACGCCATCGGGATGGCGGGAAATACCTGCAGCTTCGAGATGCCGGTGGGCGAGGTCGAACAGTTGATTGCGCACTTCGCCTTTCTTGCCCAGTTCACTGATGAAACCGCTGGCGACATACTCGGACATCTCCTCACCGGCCTCTTTCAACACGGCTTTGGGCGGCGGATTGAGCAGCAGACTGCTGCTGCCTTGCAGGGTGCGGTCGAGGGCGTCGAGCACCCGCCGTGGGCGAATGTGATTCGGCACCTTGATGCTGATCGAGACCCCGTGCAGGTTGGTCGGACGGCTGAGATTGACGATTTTCGCCTTGGCCGCCACCGAGTTCGGTACGACCGCCAGGGTGCCGCTGCTGGTCAACAAATGCGTGGCGCGCCAGTCGATGTCGATGACCTTGCCCTCGACACCGTCGATCACCACGAAATCGTCGACCTGATACGGCTTGGTGGTGTTGAGCACGATCCCCGAGAACACGTCGCTCAAGGTGCTTTGCAACGCCAGACCGACGACGATCGCCACCACCCCGGACGTCGCCAGCAAGCCTTTGACCGGCAGCTCCAGCACATACCCGGCGGCCGCGACGATCGCCGCCAGAAACACCAGCGCGCCAATCACGTCCTGCAACAGCCGACCGCTGTGGCCAATGCGTCGCATCAGAATCAGGCCGATCACTTCGGTCAGCACCCGCGCGGCGTACAGCCACCAGAGAATGCCCAGCGCCGTCGCCCCGAGCTGCGTCACCGGGTCATCGGCAAACAGTGGAGCCTGCAACGGACTGACGCCGGCATTGATGGCCAGCGCGCTGAATGCCAGAAACAGCACCAGCCGCACACCGACCCGCGGTGCGCGGTGCTTGAACGGGGCGAGGTGCCAGAGCAGCGCGTCGAGCAGCAGCAGGGCGGCGCTCCAGGACAGCAGGTGGGTGAGGAAGAAGGGCATGATGTGCTCCACGATGATGAGCGCTGTTGTGGCGAGGGAGCTTGCTCCCGCTTGAGCGCGCAGCGCTCACACAATTTCGGGGCCGCTGCGCAGCCCAGCGGGAGCAAGCTCCCTCGCCACAGAATGTGGTCAGGCAAAAAACTCGCCACACCGTCGGGTGTGGCGAGTGAGGGGACCTCAGTTCAGATGCGTCTTCAACTCCGCCGCGGCCTGGCGCACGGCCGCTTTCACTTCGGGAATCTGGTTCAGCGGATTGAGCAAGCCAAAGTCATGAATCATCCCGTTGTAGCGCACCGAGGTCACCGGCACGCCGGCCGCATCCAGATGCCGTGCGTAGCCTTCGCCTTCGTCACGCAGCACGTCGAATTCGGCGGTCTGTACCAGCGCGGCGGGCAGGCCCTTGAGCTGTTCGGCGCTGGCATTGAGCGGCGAGGCGTGGATCTGCGCGCGTTCGGCCGGGTTGGTGGTGTAGTTGTCCCAGAACCACTGCATCATGCCCTTGGTCAGGAAATGCCCCTCGGCAAATTGCTGGTACGAGCCGTTATCGAACCCGGCGTTGGTCACCGGCCACATCAACAGTTGGAAGCGCAGGGCCGGGGTTTGCTTTTCCTTGGCCATCAACGCGACGACCGCTGCCATGTTGCCGCCGACGCTGTTACCGGCCACCGCCAGACGCTTGCCATCGACCCCGATCTGCTTGCCGTTTTCCGCGACCCATTTTGTCGCCGCATAGGCCTGGTTGATCGCTGTCGGGTACTGCGCTTCCGGCGACGGCGTGTAATCGACGTACACCGCGACCGCTCCAGAGCCGACCACCAGATCGCGAATCAGGCGTTGGTGAGTCGGGTAATCGCCCAACACCCAACCGCCGCCGTGGAAGAACATGAACACCGGCAATTCGCCTTTGACCTTGGCCGGCCGCACCACTTTGAGGTTGATGGTCTGGCCATCGACCTCGATCGCCTTGTCGCTGACTTCAACCCCGGAGAGGTCGACTTTCACCGACGCCTGAGCGCCAGTCAGCACCGCACGGGCATCCTTCGGGCTCAACTGTTCCAATGGTTTGCCACCGCCGGCGGCGAGGGCTTCGAGAAAGGCCTGGGTGTTGTGTTCGACGCCCGGGCTGCCGGCGGCGAATGCGTTGCCGATAGAGAGGGCGAGGAGGGATGCGGTCAGGGTTTTTTTGATGTTCATGCTCAATTCCATTTTCGAAAGTTGTTGGTGTTGTGTCGGGCTGTTTTCAAACCGTGAACACAGATTAATGAGCTGTCGAAAAGTGAAAAAGCGGCTATAAAGCGTTTAACTGTCCACCAGAGAGTGACAATGAACCCGTTCGAAGACATGCGTATTTTTTGCCAGGTCATGGACTCCGGCAGCTTCACGGCCGCGGCTGATCAATTGGGCCTGTCCAAGCAGTTCGTCAGCCGCCGTTTGATGCAGCTCGAAGAGCGCCTCGGTGTGCGGCTGTTGAATCGTTCCACCCGACGCCTCGACGTCACGCCGCTGGGCCAGAGCTACTACGAATCGGCGCTGCGCCTGCTGGGCGAAGTGGAGCAGGTCGAACAGGGCATCGCCGGGCAGACCGCCGAGCCACGCGGGACGATTCGCCTCAGCGCGCCGCTGTCGTTTGCCGTGGCGCATTTGGGTTGTCTGTTGCCGCTGTTTTTGCAGCGCTATCGCGATGTCACGGTGGAGGTGGATTTGAGTGATCGCCCGGTGGACCTGCTCGGCGAAGGTTATGACCTGGCGTTGCGTATCGGTGTGCTGGAAGACTCGACGCTGATCGCCCGGCGCATCGCCGCCATCGAACGGGTGTACTGCGCCAGCCCGGCGTATCTGGCCGAACGTGGCACACCGCTCAACCCCGAAGACCTGCACAGCCACGACTGCCTGCCGTACGGCCATGGTCGTTCGGTGCAATGGCGCTTCAACGCGGGGCAGGGCAAGCCGCTGCTGGTCAACGTCACCGGGCGCATGCGGGTAAACAACGGCGAGCTGCTGAGGGATGCAGCGGTGCAGGGAATGGGGATTACCTATCTGCCGACGTTCATCGTCGGCGCGGCGCTGAAGGACGGGCGACTGGTGCCGGTACTCGACGACTACAGGCCCGAACCGCTGACCCTGTCGGCGGTCTACCCGCAGCATCGCCAGGCGTCGCGCCCGGTGCAGGCACTGGTCGAATTCCTGCGTGAACGCCTGAATCAGATGTAAGCGTTCCGAACTACAGGAGCGAGCCTGCTCGCGATAGCGGAGCTTCAGTCGATGATGATTTGGCTGAACCGCCGCTATCGCTGGCAAGCCAGCTCCCACAGTGGATCGGCGGTGCGGCTTACAAAGTCGCAACAACCGTATTGATCGGGCTGTTCTAGACTCGGGGCCGCTCAATCACGAGCATCGTCCGGAGTGCGCCATGGAAGTGCCCAACAATAAAACCGCCATCGACAGCAATCGACAGGCGTGGAACGATTCCGCTCGCCATCACCGTGAATCGGCGGAATGGCAAGCGCTGTTGAACGACGTTTCGCAGGCAGACTTTTCCTGCCTCGACGACACCTTGCGCGGTCTGCTGGAACAGGTCGGCGTGGACGGTAAAGAGTTGATTCAACTCGGTTGCAACAACGGTCGCGAAAGCCTGTCGCTGTTTGCCCTCGGTGCACGCAGTGTGGTCGGCGTCGATCAATCGGAGGCGTTTCTCGAACAGGCCCGTGAGTTGAACCAGCGCTCGCCGTACAACGCTGAATTCATCGAATGCGATATCCATCACCTGCCGGCTGCGCTGCACAGCCGCTTCGACGTGGCGCTGATCACCATCGGTGTGCTGAACTGGATGCCCGACATCGGCGAGTTCTTTCGCCACGTGGCGTTAACCCTGAAAACGGGCGGCAAACTGGTGATCTATGAAACCCATCCGTTTCTGGAAATGGTTGATCCTGAAGGCGAAGACCCGTACCGCCTCGCCAGCTCCTACTTCCGCGCCGAGCCATTCGTGCAGGAAGAACCGATTGTCTACGTCGGCAAGATCGAGCAGCAGGCTGCCAAGTCCTACTGGTTCGTGCACACCCTCGGCGCGATCTTCAGCGGCGCCATCGCGGCCGGGCTGAACATCGCACACTTCAGAGAATATGCACATTCGAACCGCGAAGAGGTGTATGACCAGTACCTGAATCGGCCAGCGCAGATGCCGCTGTGCTTCACCTTGGTCGCCAGCAAGGCCTGAAGTTTTCCATCGATCCAACCGGCCTCATCGCTGGCAAGCCAGACTCCCACAGTTTTTTGGTTCGCACGAAAATAGCGAGGACACCTGAACACCTGTGGGAGCTGGCTTGCCAGCGAAGGCGTCGGCAAGATCTCAAGTCTGGCTGAAAGAATCAGAACCAACTTCGCCCGTTTGACCCTTCTGAATGTTTGAGCAAGCCTGTGCCACATAGGCGATGGCTCGAAGATGGTGTCGTACACAAATCCAATGTGGGAGCGAGCCTGCTCGCGCTGGCGGCCAAATGGCCGCCAGCGCTCTTACGACCGAATCACGCCTGCGCCGCCGCACTCACCACTGGCCGCCCAGGTTTGCGCAGGGGTTCCAGGCGTGAGCCGTCATAGCGGCTTTCGCGGTAGAAGCGCCAGCGGCCGAACAGGCCGTAGACGTGGGTGACGCGGCCCTGTTCGTGGTAGCCCATGCGGATGTGCAGCTTCAGCGCCGGGATGTTGTGGGTTTCGCAGACATCGACGACTTTGTCGCAGCCTTGAGCCGCCATGGCTTCCCAGAGGGCGACTTGTACGTCCACCGACAGGCTGGTGCCGAAATACGGCCGGGCCATTTCGCCGCCGAATTCGAAGAACTCGCCAGGTTTCACCGGGAACCAGCAGCCGTAATAGTGGCGGTCGTGGTAGTCGCGAATGCTGCCCCAGATGAAGGCCACCGCGTGGCCGTCGGCATCGAGGTACATGTGTCCGGTGTGACCCTCGGCGGCGAGTTCGGCCATGGTGTCGACGCGATCGCCGAAGTGTTTGGCGAACGCCCCGGTGTTCAGCGGGGTGATATCGACTTTGCGCAAGCCTTCGTAGGGGCGCAGCTTGTGCGGCGGCACCGGGGAGACCAGGTCGCGCTCCATCCACAGCAGCTCCCAGTGGAAGAACACGTAGCGTTTCCACAGGGTGGCGAAGAGACGGCCGAGGCCTTTTTGACGGATGCGTTCGCGCAGCTTTTCGATAACACTCATGTTGCCCTCCGTGGCCGAGGCCCGGTGTGGTGGATGTTGCTGTTGTGAGAATGAATCAATCGAGTGCCGCGGCACCCCGTAAAAAATCCTTGTTCAAATCGGCATAGGACACCCGCGGTACCCCCGTCAGCCGCTGCTCCAGCACGCGGCTCAGGGATTCTCCGGGGTTGAGATAGGCATCGCCGAAATCGCTGTCGAGCTGATTGGGGTGGGCGACGATTTCCAGCACGCCGTCGCTCGGTGCGGGGGCGTTGCGCAGGTCCACTGGCGTGCACACGTAGTCCGCCGTGGCGCCGGCCAGACTCTGCAAGCGCCAATTGAGCAAACCTTTGAACAAGCGTTTTGGCAGACTGAGGTTCTGCCCCAGATTGCGCGCCAGGCGAATCGGCACGCCTTGCTGAGCGGCAAACCGCGCGACGATTTCACCAATCGGCCAGATGTTGTGCACGTGTTGGTGCGAGTCGATGTGGCTTGGCCGTACGCCATGCTCGACACAACGCTGCCACTGCGCCTGCAACTCTTCTCGTACTGCGTCGCGATCTTCGCGACTCAGCCACAGGCTATGGCGTGGCAGGCTCAGATCGAACACGCCATGCCCGTCGCAAAAGGTTCGGCTGCGCAGAATCGAAGCACTCAGCGGTCGACCGTAAGTCAGATTGAAGTGCAATCCGACCCGACCTTGCAGCGACGCATGCCGGGCCATCACACAGGCCGCCTCAAATGCCGGCATGTTGGCCATGGCCGTGGCCGAGCTGATGACCCCGGCCTGAAACGCGGCGAAGATCGTCGCGTTTTCGTTCGGGCTCAAACCGAAATCGTCAGCGTTGACTATGACTTGGCGAGGCATGATCGCCCTCCGTGGTGATGACGACAGGTGTGGGTGCCGGTCTGGCTGCACGTCGCGCGCGCCATTGCTGCACCGTCGGTTTCAAGCGATGCCAGAGGCGCAACCCCAGCCCCAGCAATATCCCGCTGGGGCGCCAGGAATAGAAACTCCAGCGCCAGTGTTCCAGTTGGCCGGTCATGCGCTCGTGTAACTGGTGGCTGGAGTTTTCCAGGCTGACCCGCGAGGCATCGATCCAGCGCCAGTGCTCATCCAGCCCCCAGCGAATCCATTCCTCCAGCAACACCCGACCGCTGCCCAGATCGGCGTATTGCGGCAGGAACGCGAGGTTGTAATCGTAGAGTCGACCCTGTTCCAGCAAGCCGAGGCGATAGCTGATGCAACGCCCGTTGAGTTCCAGCGTCACCACCCGCACCAGGCCCTGGCCGGCGAGGGCGGTGAAGGCGCGTTCGATCCATTGCCGACTGCGCTCGCTGGCGAAGATCCCCACGCCTTCGTCACCTTTCCAGCTCACCGCTTCGACTTCGCTGATCGCCCGCAACAGCGGACCCATGCTCAGCGCGTCGGGGGTAATGCGCCGCACCAGGGCGCCACACGCGGCAATCCGTTTACGCGCCCGGCGCAGCTTGTAGCGCGGGTCACCGGAGACCTCCTGGTGATCCGCCTCGCTGATCAGATGCACCGGCACCCGGCAACTGAGACGGCGTTCGCCCGTCGAACTCTGGGCCATCCATGGGGTGAGAGCGCTTTCTTCACCCGCAGGCTCGGATAACTCGTTGAGTTGCAGCAGCGCGTGCGGCAGGTGTCGGCGGATCAGGCGCAGGGCTTCGCGCATGTCATCGCCCTCGAGCAACGACAGCAGGGCCAGTCGGTCCGCCAGTGGATGGCCCAAGTGATGCAACACGCGAAACGGCACGCCGGCAAAGCGCTCGCGGCCCGCCACCAGTGGCAGGCACAGGCGCAATTCGTCCGCTTCCCAACCGAGCAGGATGTGCAGGCTCTCGCCCGCGCTCAGTGCCTGCTCTGCCGCGCACAACCAGCCCAGTTGGTTGAACGGCGTGTGATCCGTCACCCGCAGGCGCAGCGCCTCATAGGCGACTGCCGGGAAATCGGCGGCGCACAGCGAAGTGCACCATTCGAATCGCGTCACCATAGATTCAGGCCGCCGTGGCTGTGACAGGTGGACGGGACGGTTTGCGCAGCGCATCCAGCCGCGAGCCGCTGTAGCGGGTTTCGCGGTAGAAGCGCCAGCGACCGAACAGGGTGTAGACGTTCATGATCCGGCCTTGCTCGGTGTACCCCATGCGCAAATGCAGTTTCAGCGCCGGGATGTTGTGGAATTCGCAGACGTCCACCACCTTGTCGCAGCCCTGGGCCGCCATGGCTTTCCACAGTTCCAGCTGAAGGTCTACCGACAGTTCGCTGCCCCAGTAGGCGCGGGTCAGCTCGCCGCCGAACTCGAAGAATTCCCTTGGTTTTACCGGGAACAGGCATCCGTAGTAATGCCGGTCGAAGTAGTCCCGTGCGCTGCCCCAGATGAACGCCACGGCATCGCCCTGATCGTCCAGGTGCATGTGCCCGGTGTGCCCTTCGTTGGCCAGCTCGGCCATGGTTCCGACGCGGTCGCCGAAGTAGCGGGCAAAGGCGCTGGCGTTGTCGGCGGTGATTTTTACCACCCGCAGCGGCGGGTACGGTTTGAGGCTGTGCGGTGGCACCGGACTGACCAGATCGCGCTCCATCCACAGCAGTTCCTGATGGAAAAATACGTAGTGCTTCCACGCCTTGGCGAGGGTGGCGCGCAGGCCTTTTTGTTTGATGTGCTGACTGAGTTTGCTGACGGTACCCATGTTCTGTACTCCGGCGATATCGCAGGGCGAACGACTGTGGCGAGGGAGCTTGCTCCCGCTCGGCTGCGCAGCAGTCGCCAATAGGGTCGCAAGTATTGGGGCTGCTTCGCAGCCCGGCGGGAGCAAGCTCCCTCGCCACAATTCTGTTTTCGCCATGCATTGTCTGAAATTCGGGTTCATGACGCGCTCCAGCTCAACGCGAACAGGGTTTCCCCTGGCAAGTCGAAGCTGACGCGTCCGTCGCGGCAGGCGAATGGCGCATCGCGGCTGCGGTTGTCCGTGCCGAAGTAACGCAACGCACCATTGTTCAGCGGGCACTTGGCGCCACTCAGGTCGACCCGCTGCAAACGCGTGCCCTTGTTCACACCGAGCAGGCCACGCTGGTCGTCGCCGGCCATCGCCAGCACATCGACTTCGAAGCCGTCGTTCTCCAGCCACAGCACCTGATGCAGCCAGTGCTGCGCGATGAACTGCTGGGCCAGCCCCACCGGTTTCAGCTCGAAACCCTCAGCGCCCAGGACCCGGATCATGCCTTTGGGGTATTCCGGCTCATCGGCGGCCTGAAACCAGTTGAGCATGCTCAGCAAACCGTCCTGCGAAGCGTTGATCACCACCGACGTCCACCACAGCGCGGCGTACCGGGTTTCTTGATCGTAGGGGCTGAGGCTGGAGCCGCTGGAGAGGTTGGTCTGATCCAGCAGCAAAGCCTTGCGCGGTTGGCCGCGAGCGTCGAGGCCAACCAGTTCGGCAGCGCGGCGCACGCTGTCGCGGTAGACCCGGGTGGCGAGCAGGTCGCGGATCATCCATTCGTGCCAGGCCAGTGCGTCGATCTGCTCGGCGGACTCACCGAGCAAGCGCCGCGCCCAGTCGATGCCACGCTTGTCTGCCGCGTTATCGGCGAACGGCCCGTTGACCAGCCGCGAACTGGCGGGCATGGCGATGCGCACGCCGGCCCTGGCATTCGCCGGATCGCTGCGCACTTGCCTGGCCATGCTGGCGAAAATTGCCCGGTATTGCTCGAAGCTCGAATAGTTGAGGTTCGGCTCATCGGCAAAACCGATGTAGTGCGTGCCTTTGCCGCCCAAGGCGCGGGTGCTGGCCAGCCACGCGTCGAGCCCGCCATTGCTTTGCACATCGGCGCGCAGATCGGCCTGACGCTGGCTGCCGGCGAGCAGGGTGATGTCCTGACGAATGCCGAAGCGCTCCTGATAAACCTTGCGGAACGCGTCTTCGAAGTGCGGATTCTTCGCCGTGACATCGACAAAACTGTAGTAACTGGCGGCGGTCGCTTTCAACGCATCCAGCACCGCATGGCTACTGGCGGGCGGCATCACATAGGGCAGGGCGATGCCCAGATCCGGCGTGCGTCCGAGGATTTTGTCGTGCAGGGTCAGGTGGATCTGGCCGGTCTCTTCGCGCACAGGTTTGAGTTGCTGCGCAGTCTGCGCAAACCGATTGGCCGTGCCGTCGAGCCAGAACGCCGCTTTGCCGCTGCCTTGCAGACGCAGGCGCCAGACCTGTTCGCGTTCGCTGACCGGCAACGCCAGTTGATCGAACTGCCAGTAGGCGCGATAGGGTTTGAGCGCCAGCGTCAGTGGCTGATCATCGCCCACGCGTTGCGCCTGCAGCGCGTTGACCCCGCCATGAAACTTGCCGGCCAGCACCGCGTGTTCCCCCGGCGCCACCTTGAAATACAGCTCGTCGCCGTTCTGTGTCTGCGCGCTGAAATGCACCTTGGCCGGCTCGAACAGCGCCACGGTGTGCTCATCGTGTTCGACCCGATAATTGCGGAAGCTGTAGCCAGGAATTTCCAGGCGATAACTGGCAGCGCCCGGCAGCAGCGGCCAGCTCTGGCTGCCACGGGTTTCGCTGGCCTTGATCAAGCGTTCGCCCTGCAGTTTGCCCTGGCCGTCGAGCAGGTACAGATGCTCTTCGTTGGCCTCGGCCTGCCACGCCGGGGTCCAGCGCACGGTCACGGTGTCCGGGCGATCGGCTTGCAGATACAGGCTGCCGTCGCGGATCTCGCCCCAGCGCATCGACGCGGCAAAGGCGTCCAGCGACAGGCCGAGACCGAGCAGCAGGAGCAGGCCTTTCATACGGCCTTCCGGTGCAGCATCTGCCACATCGGCGCGACATCGCTGGGCAGGATGATCAGGGTTTGCCAAAACGCCACGCCGCTTAAACGGCAGTACAACACCAGCATCGCCACGGTCACGGCCAGGTAGGCAATCGACGATGCCGCCGCTGCACCGACGATGCCGTAGGCCGGAATCAACACCAGGTTCAGCGCCAGATTGAGCAGGGCGCCGAGGCCCATCAGCAGCGACACCGTACCGGGGCGGTTTTTCCCCAGCAGGTCCAGACGCAGGATGCTTGCGTAGCACAGGCCGAGCAGCCCCGGCAGCAAGGCGAGCAGCGCCGGATACGCCGGTTGGTAAGCGATGCCGAACAGGGTGACGATCAGCCAGTTGCCGATCACGGCCATGCTCAGGCACGCACCGAGCATCACTGTGGCGGTCAGGCGCAGAGCCAGCGGGGTGACCTTGTCCATGCCTTCGTCTTGTTGCAACAGGCGTTTCATCAGCGGCGTGGTCACTGCTTCCGGGACGATCAGCAGCAGTTCGGCGGCGGCGCTGGCCATCGCATAATGCCCCAGCGCGGTGCTGCCGAGCAGGGCGCCGATGAACAGGTAGTCCGAGCGCAGAATCACCTGTTGGAACAGCAAGTCCGGATGGCTGCGCGCGCTGTAGCGCAGCAGTTCGTTCTGGCTGGCGCGATCCCATTGCAGGTGCAGCGGTTGCGCGCGTTTGAGCCAGACCCAACCGGCCAGCACCACCAGGCTGATCCCGGCCAGCCAACTGATCAGCGCCGCTTCCAGCGCCGCGCTTTTCCACATCCAGAACAGCGCGAGAAACAGCAGCAGCGGCGCCAGTGATTCGGTCAGGCGTAAGGCGTTGAACGCGACCACGCCACCGGAGGCGTTGTGCAGGGTCAGCAGACCGCTCTTCAGCACGGTCAGCGGTACCGCCAGCAGTAACAGCCAGGCCAGCAGACCGAGCTGCACGGTGACATCCAGTTCACTGCCGAACTCACGCACCAGGGCTACCACCAACAAGGTCAACAGGCCGGCGAGCAAGCAACCAAACACCAGCACCTGACTCAGCAGCAACCCCATCGGCCGTTGCTTGGCGGCCTGATAACCGACGGCTGAATTCAACCCGCCACTGGTGGCAGCGCTGATCAGATCGGGCAAGGTGCTGAGCAGCGCAAACAGCCCTCGCTCACTGGGGCCGAGGATCCGCGCCAGCAACACATTGCGCAGCAAACGCAAGGCGATCATCGCCAGTTTGGTGCCCATGCTCAGCGCCAGATGCTTGAGGTAATGGCTGCGGCTCATGGCCGGTTTCCACGAAAGATACGCCACGACAGCAGCTCGGGATTACGCGCGGTGCGTTGGCTGACGCCGAAACGTGGCAGGTTCAGTGGATCGCCTTCGCCGCGATAGATGCCGGTGCCGGTGCCCAGCGCGAACGGGTAATCGTGGGCAGCCATCTGCTTGCGCACACGGTCGTCGTTGTTGCCGTTGGGGTAGCAATACACCGGCAGTGGCCGGTTGCAGCCGTTGTTCAAGGCGTCGCGGCTGCGGCGGATTTCTTCGCTCAGGCGCACATCGTCCAGTTCCGTGAGGATCGCGTGGCTGGCGCCGTGCGGGCCGAAACGCACCAGTCCCGAGGCTTCCAGCGCCCGCACCTGGTGCCAGTCCAGCGCTTGCGGCTGCGCTTCGGGTGGGCATTCGTCGGTCAAGCGTTCGAGCATCGCCGGTTCAAGGTTTTTCAGGCTTTGCAGGTAGTGCAGCAGCGACAGGCTGCGGCGGTCGACATCGATGTCATCGACCAGTACCGGCAGTGGGTGGTGGATCATGTGCAGGTATTCGATCAAGTGCATGCGGGCCTTTTCGCCATGGCTGCCCCACAGGGTCTCGCCAAGGCTTTCCCACCAGAAGCGCTGGCGGCTGCCGATGAAATCGGTGGAGAGAAAGATGCTCGCCGGCACCTGATGTTTTTGCAGCAGCGGGAACGCATTGACCGCGTTGTCGCGCCAGCCGTCGTCGAACGTCAGTGCCACCCGTGGACGGTCGCTGCGCAGTGAGGTGGGCGCAAGGATGTCCATCAGCGGCACACAATCGAAGTGTCGGCGCAGCCACACCAGCAGGTGCTCGAAGGCTTTCGGTCCGACACACAGCTCATTGCGGTGCGGCAGGTCGGCGGCGCGGTCGTTGGCCAGCACCCGGTGCAACATCAGGATCACCCCGGCGCCGTGCAGCTGATTGCGTCCCACCGGGGAATTGAGGTAAAGCCAGCCACTGGTGCGTTTTATTAATTGTTTGATCGCCATGGCTTCGCTCCTTTCAACGGTTTTGTTCAGGATTCCACTGGGCGTAACGCTGGCCGCGCAAGAACTGCCACAGGCCGATGCTCATGCCTGCCAGTGTGACCAGCAGAAATGCCGCAAGGCGAAACGGTTTGGGTAACCGGTGTTGTGAATCCAGCAGTCCGGCAATCGCCACGGCGTAACCGAACAGTTGGGCGATCAGGGCCAGTCGATAGAATCCGTGGTCCTCCCACAGCCAGAAATTGCTCAGCAGCAATGGCAGCAGGAGGATCGGTGCCAGGCGGCGGATCAGCTTGTGGCTGATCAGCGCAATCGAATACAAGCCATGTTTGAGCGGGTTGAGCAGTTCACGGCGCTGGGCGAGGCTTTGCAGGCCACCGACGGTGACGCGTTGACGGCGGCGGAACTGTTTGTCCGCTTCGTCGACACCGTGGTCGATGACCTGCGCCTCGGGCACATAGACAATGCGCTTGAAGGCGACCGGCGCGCAGGTGCTGAGAAAGAAGTCGTCATTGACCTCCGCCGGTACGCTCTGGAACAGCTCGCGGCGCAGGGCGAGCAGGGCGCCATCGGCCGAGACCATGCAACCGGTGCGATTCTCCACCCGGCGCAGCCAGCCCTCGTAATGCCGGTACAGACTGTCGCCGACGCTGAGGCCGCCGCCGGTCACCGGAATCACCATGTGCCCGGCGCAGGCACCGACGTTGGGGTCGCTGAGTGGCGCGAGCAGGTAGCCGAGGGTTTCCCGCGACCATTGGTTATCGGCATCGGTGAACACCAGGATATCGCCGGTCGCCAGTGCCGCCCCGGCATTCAGCGTTGCCGCTTTGCCCTGGCGCGGCAGGTCGAGGACAGTGATGCGCGAATCAACCACCTTGTGCGCGCGGGCCACGGTGTCGTCGGTCGAGCCGTCGCTGGCGAGAATGATCTGCAGCGTGGCCGGCTGATAGTCCTGCGCCAGCAGCGTGCGCAATTTGTGCTCGATGTGCCGCGCCTCGTTGTGCGCGGCGATCACGATGCTGATGTTCAGCGGCGGCGCCGGGCTGTGGCGCCAGGCCGGGAACAGCGGCGCCAGCACCGTCAGCAGCAGCGGGTAGCCAAGGTAGGCGTATACCGGCAGCAGCAGGCACAGCCAGAAAATGAATTCAGCCACGGGCAGGCCTCCTGGCATTCCAATGACACAGACTGAGAATGAACGCGGCGCCCGCCAGGTGCAGACGCACCCAGTGCAGGCCCCACAGTTGCAGGGTCAGGCCGATGTCGCGGTGTTTGATACTCTGCCGCACGCTCAGCACCAGCCCCGGCAGAAGGGTCAACGCGACCATGGTCGCGGCGTGATGCGGGAAGCCGTCGAGCAACGCTGAAATCGCCAGGAAGTCGAGGATCCACACCGCAATCGACAGCAACGGAAAACGCAGCAGGCGCAGGCTGAACCCGTGGGTGCGCAGCAGTTGCAGGTGGCTGCCCTGGCGCCACATTTCCTTGCCCATCCACTCGCGCCAGTTCATTTCGTAGCCCCAGTGCAGGGCGACGTGGTTGTTGATCGAGAGCAATACGGCGCCGTTGTCGCGCAGGCGCAGGGTGAATTCCTTGTCCTCGCCAGTGCGCAGGTGTTCGTCGAAACCGCCGACCTTGTCGAACCAGCGCCGGCGCATCAGCAGGTTGGAGCTGGGTAGCCAGTCCACCGGGTGCGAGCTCTGGCTGGACGGGCGCAGCGTGCGCCGTTGCCAGGCAGCGGCGTACCACGGCGCGGCAGCAGGAGTGTGCAGATCCAGACCGAACACATCGGCCTGACCCTCGGCTTGCAGTTCGAACAAGGGCTTGAGCCAGTCTTCGGGCATCTCGACGTCGGCATCAATGAACGCGATCCACTCGCCGCTTGCCAGCAGCGCACCGCGATTGCGCAGCGCACCGATCAGCAGGCCCGGTAGCACCAGCACCTGTGCACCGAACTGGCGGGCGATGTGCGGGCCGTCGTCGCTCGAACCGTTGTCGACAACGATCAACTCGCACTCGACATCGGCTGCATGTGCGGCTTTTTGCGCGGCCAGCAGCGTGCGGCCAATGTGCCGGGCCTCGTTGAACATCGGGATGATGATGCTGATCCGGCTCATGTCCTGGCCTCGTTCAGTGGCGCCTGTTCGGCCTTGAGGCGCAGGACGCTGGTCAGCGCGAGCATGATCCACACGTATTTCTGATTCGGTGCACTGAGGAACATCAGGAACAGGGTCAGTGACAGGAAGCTCACGCCGAGGTGGGTCATCAGGTCCGCCTGTTGCCAGTCGCGCCGCAGCATCCACGCGGCGCGGGCGCGGATCAGGTTGTACAGACCGAGGCCGAGCATGCCGACAAACAGCAGGCCGGCGGGGATCCCCAGCTCACTGAAAATTTCCAGATAAGTGTTGTGGGCACGGCGGTACAGGTCACCGATCTTGCGGTTGGCGGAAAACGCCTTGGCGTAGCCGGTGGTCGCGTAGTGCAGCGGGAAGGTGCCGGGTCCAGAACCGAGCAACGGGTTCTCGCGGATCATCTGCCCGCCGACCACGATGTACGAGGCGCGGCGGCCGAGGGATTCATCCTGTGCCTTGGAGCCGGCGCTGAGAATACTCAGCGACTGAATGCGCGCGGCGTAACCGGCGGGCATCGCGTAGATTGCCAGCGGGATCACGATGGCTGCACCGAGCATGGCGAAGCCCAGGTGCCGAGGGCGAATCCGCGTCAGTTGCGCGCGGTAGTGCCAGCAACCGATCAGCAGACTCAAGGCCACCACCACCAGCCCGGAGCGCGATTCGGTCTTGGTCATGCCACCGAGCAGCAGCAAGCAGCAAGCGCCCCAGAACAACCGGTGCAGCAGGTTAGGCCCCCGAATCACCAGCAGCAGGCCCAGCGGAATGGCGAAGGCGATCAGCAGGGCGAAGGCGTTGGGGTCCTCCAGCAGCCCGGCGGCGCGGCCTTGATCCTGGAATTTGGTCGAGAACATTGCCATGGCGCAGGTGGCACTGACGCTCAGGGTCACCAGTCGGGCGAACAGGTCAAGATTCAGTTCACGGCCGATCAACAGGGTAATGACAAACAGGATCAGCCCGACGCTCAGTTCACGCAGATGCCCCAGTGACATACCGAGGTCATCGGTGTTGAGCAAACTGAGGAAATACAGGACGAGGAACCACAGCAGAAACCGCCAGATATTGCTGCGCAGGCGCTCGCCGGGAATCTGATGCAGGGCCAGTTGCAGCATCAGGATCACCGCCAGCGAGGCGCCGATCAGTTTGCTTCCGGACAGCGCACTGTCCTTGAAGAAACCTTCAAACGGTACCAGCGCGGCGATGCCCAGCAGGCCCCAGGTCGGCTTGCGGTACAACACCGTGAACCCCACCAGGCCAATGACCGCGCCGGGTGCGAGAAATGGATAAGGGCTGGCGAGCAGACCGATGCACACCAGACCGAGCAGCGTGACGATCGAGAGCGGGAAAATCATGCGCGTGCCTCCCGTGCCGTGCGGATGTACAGCTGCGACCAGCGTTCGGCCAAGGCCTTGAGGTCGTAGCGATCCTGTTGCGTACGCTTTGCGTTGTCACACAATTGCCGAGCCAGGTTCGGCTCGTTCAGTAGGTTATCGAGCTGGCGGGCGAGGTCGGCGCTGGCGGCGGGTGTCGCCAGCAAGCCGTTGTGCCGGTGCTCGAGTACATCGGGAATGCCGCCGACCGCAAACGCCACCACCGGCACGCCGCTCTGCATCGCTTCGAGCAGAATCATCGGCGTGCCTTCGGTGCGCGAGCTGATCACCAGCGCATCCAGTTGTTGCCACCACGGCTGCATGGCGGTCTGGTAACCGGGCAGGCGAATTCGTTGCTGCAAACCTGCGGCGTCGATCCGCGCCTGCAGCGCCTCACGTTCCGGGCCGTCACCGAGCATCACCGCGTCCAGTTGCGGATGCTGGTGACACAGCGGAATCAGGGCATCGAGAAACAGGTCCGGGCCTTTCTCGCTGCTCAAGCGTCCGACGTAACCGGCGAGCCAGCGCTGACTGTCAGTGGTGCTGATCAACGCTTCGGCGGCGGGCAATCCGTTGGGGATCACCTGAAGTTTGTCCGCCTGCACGCTGGCCTGACGATGCAGCACGGCGATGCTCTCGGCCACGCACACCACCCGATCCACCGAGGCGGTGCGGCATAACTGCAGACTCAGCCAGGTATAGAACTTCTGTTTGCGGCTGCGCGGGGTGAAGCCGTGTTGGGTGATGACCAGCGGCAAACGCAACAGCGTCGCGCCGACCCAGCCGAACAACAGCCCTTTGAAGTTGTGTGTATTGATCAGCGGCCGTTCACTGCGCCGGGCCCGCAGGTGGCGCAACAACTCGCCCAGCCCGGCACAACCACGACAGTCCACCCCGGCCTCGCGAAAGCGCGCGATCAATGCGGGCGGTGCATCGAGAAACAGCACCTGGTGCTGCCCCGGTGTCGCCAGGCAGTGATCGAGCAACATGCGCTCGGCCCCATAGAAGCCGCCGCTGCTGAGCAAGTGAATGATCGGCAGCGCGGCGTTCGGGGTGGACAGCGTGTTCAATTGCGCACCCAGTGCACGAAGCTTGGCACGGTCCAGTTCTTGTGCGGATTGCTCGGCAGCACGTTCTCGTCGTTGATCACCAGCAACACCGGCAGGCCCAGTTCGTGGGTGATTTGCGCCGGGTGTTTGAAACGGTGATCGAAGAACTCACGCACATAGACCAGGGCAATCGCCAGCAGCAGGCCGGTGAACAGCCCGAACGGAATGATCAGCAGCGGTTTGGGGAACGCCGGCTCGGTCGGCTCGAACGGCGGGCTGAGCACCTTGGCGTTCGACAGGTCGTCGTTGAGCGAACCGGCGGTGCTGCTTTCGGCAAAGCGTTGCGCGTAGGTCGAGAACGCCGTGTGCAGCGCGTCGATTTCCGTGTCCATCTGCCGCAGCTTGCTCTGGGTCTGTTGCAAGGTGTGGATGCGGTTCTTGAACTCGGCGATGCGCGCGGTTTTCTGATCGATCACCTGTTGCACCACGGCCAGGTCGTTGGTGCGTTCCTGAATGCGGTTGCTCACCACTTTGAGGAACTGCTGGCGGGTGCGGGCGATCTGCTCACGGGTCAGCAGCATCGGCTCGCTGCCGGGCTGGAACACCGCGAGGTCATTCATGTAGCGGCTGACCTGAGTGGTCAGTTGCTCGCCCAACTGTTTGATTTCCCGATCCTCGAACGCCACGTTATCGACGGTGGTGGTGAAGGTGAAGGGGAAGGTGTAGTCGTTGAGCTTGTTGCTGCTGGCGGCCGTCAGCGCGGTTTTCAGGTATTCGAGCCAGCGCTGGCTCTGCAACAGGCGATCCTGATACAGGTTCAGGGCCTGCTCTTCGGTATTGATCGCGTTCAGGCGGAAGGTGATTTCTTCCTTCGGATCGGACGATGCAACACTTTCCAGCAGCGCTTGCCGATTACCTTCCAGCCCATCGAGGCGCACCTGATACAGGTGCTTCTTGGTTTCGTAGAAGGATTGCGGCAGGTCGATCGATTGCAGCGCCTGACGGCTGACCAGATAGTTCTGCAGCAGGGTCGCAACGAACGTGGTGCCCTGATGCGGATCCGGGAAGCTGTAGATGATCGAGATCACGTTGGAGCCGGGCAGGGTCTCGATCTTCAGGCTGTTGATCGCATCTTGCGTCAAGCCATCGAGCACCGTGTCACGCACCGGATCGGTTTGCAGCCCGAGCATGTTGCGCAGCGGATTGATCACGTACTCACGCAGTGGCGAAGAGACGTAGCGCCGGATCGGATCGCTCACCAGTTTGGCGAACATACCGACCGGCGGGTTGTACTCGCCCTTGTCGCGCAACTCGCTGATGGTCTGGCGGATCAGCGCCGGGGACCGCAGGATGTTGCTTTCGGTTTCCATGTCCGCCAGCGACGGCGGAATGAAGGTGGCGTTATCGACCGTCAGTGACGTGGTGGCGTCACCCTGGGAGAGTTTTTTCGACTGCACGATCACTTGGGCGGTGATATCGAAGCTCTGTTTGAGCACCAGCGGCAGTACCAACGCGATGACTGCAAAGATCAGGAAGACCCGTTTCACCAGCTGCTTGTTGGCGAAGAAGATCCTGAAGAACTCATGCAGGTAGTTTTCCTTTGGATTCATGATCGGTCACCTGAGAGTCAGTTGTTGTTACTGCCTTTGTTGTCGACGCGGTAGCCGAAGCTGAAACCAACGCCCTGGAACAACACCACGTCGGCCAGTTGCCGGGCCAGATCGCCGGCACTCGCCAGTTTGGTTTTTGGCACGAACAGCATGTCGTCCGGTTGCAGGTAGGCGATCTGCGACGCATCGCCCGACAGGGCTTTTTCCACGTCGTAGTGCACGGCCTGCACCTGATTGCCGTTGCGGCGCATGATCACCACCGAGTCCAGACGCGCTTTGACATTGGTGCCGCGCGCCAGGGTCAGCGCTTCAAGCACCGACACTGGACGGCGGATCGGGTAGGAGCCCGGTTGGCCGACCTCGCCCAGCACGTAGATCTCGTTGCCGGCGGTGGACTTGAGCATCACATCGACGCTCATCCGCCCCGGCAATTGCGCGTACTTCTGGTTGAGGAAGGTTTCCAGTTGATTGATGGTCATGCCTTGCAGCGGCACCGCGCCGATTTCCGGAAAGCTCGCATAACCGTCGTTGCCCACGGTGATCTCGCGGCTCATGCCGGTGGCCGGGTGATTCAGCGCGCTTTTCAGGTTCTGCTCATTGGTCAGCGGACTGATGACCTGCACCGTCAACTGATTGCGGTTGGGCTGGAACAGCTGTTTACGCTGGTAGGCACGCTGGATTTCATCGCGCGCTTCATCGGCGGTCAGGCCGGCGATTTTCACCGAGGTGTTGGCGCCGGGCAGGTTGATGGTGCCGTCGGGCAGCACCAACTGGTTGCCATTGA
Source organism: Pseudomonas sp. W15Feb9B (assembly GCF_000828175.1). Lineage (NCBI taxonomy): Bacteria > Pseudomonadati > Pseudomonadota > Gammaproteobacteria > Pseudomonadales > Pseudomonadaceae > Pseudomonas > Pseudomonas sp. W15Feb9B. Next base: position 132,753 of record NZ_JTKF01000009.1, read on the forward strand.
GCTGGCTGGCGGCGGTGAAGTTCAGGCCGATCTGGTCACCCGACTGCACGCGGTAGGCGTCCGAGCCGCTGGTGCTGATGTGGAAGATCACATCCAGCACGTCTTGCGGACGCAAGGTCTGCTCGATCTTCGGCATGTCGGTGGCCTGGGCGTTGGCCGGGGTGGCGGTGAGAATGTTCACCGGCATGTTCTGGGTTTCGGAATTGCTGGAGCAGCCTGCAAGCGGCAGCATCAGCAGAACCAGTATCTTGGCGTTCATGGCGTCATCCCTCGCGTTTGCTTACAGGTTTTTGTAGAGCCACTTGGGCATGTAGTACTTGCGCCGGTTGAATACGCTGCCGACCACTTTTGCCCCGGCCTGGGTCAGGCGTTGCACGGCGGCCTGGGCGACTTCCCAGCGGGTGTCTTCGGCGCGCACCACAAACACCACGCCATCGACTTGAGTGGCGAGCACCAGCGTGTCGGCGGCGGAATACACCGCGTCGCCGTCGATCACCACGAAGCGATACTGCGTGCCCAAGCGGTCGAGCAGCGGGCTCAGGCGCTCGGCGGTCAGGTGTTCGAGGGTGCGGATCGGCCGGCCGTTGGGCAGCACGTGGAACGGCAGGCTGGAAACCTGCACCACGCAATCCTGCAACAGCGGCGGGTTGTCCGGGTTGAACAGCAAGTCGCGCAGGCCGCGTTCCTTGCCCAGGTTCAATTGCTGCGTGAGGCTGCCCGCCGACTGGCTGGCATCGACCAGCAGCACCTGGCCGCTGCTCATCTGCGCCAGTTGGCTGGCCAGCGCCAATGCGCTGGTGGTGGTACCGGCGCCCGGGTTGGCGGCGGTCAGGAACAGGATCCGCAGATCCAGATCCAGCACGGTCGAGATCAGGTTCGATTCGCTGGGGTTGGCAATGCTCAGGCTTTTGTTGGTTGAACCGTCCATTAGCTTGCTCCGTGGCCACTGAATACTTTGAAGGGGGTTTTCAACAAGATCTTCAGATCAAGCAAAAGGCTTTGCTCGGCGATGTAGCTGAGGTCCAACTCAACGCGCTGGTCGAAGTCGATGTTGCTGCGCCCGGAGATCTGCCACAGGCCGGTCATGCCGGGGTAGATGCTCAGGCGCGCGAGGTGATTGTCCTTGTAGCGGTAGGCGTTGAACGAGGTCGGCCGCGGGCCGACCAGGCGCATGTCACCGCTCACCACGTTGAACAGGTTGGGCAGTTCATCGAGGCTGGTGCGCCGCAGGAAACCGCCGATACCGGTGATGCGTGGGTCCTTGTCGATCTTGAAATCGATGGCGTCGACCCCGTGCTTGTTGAGGTGACGCAGCGATTCCTTCAGCTCTTCGGCGTTGCAGACCATGGTGCGGAACTTGTACATGCCGAAGGTGCGGCCGCGATAACCGGTCCGTTTCTGCACGAACATCACCGGTCCCGGGCTGGTGAATTTGATGGCCAGTGCCAGGCCCAGCAGCAGCGGCGAGAACACCACCAGCAGCACCAGCGCACCGAAGCAGGCCAATACCCGGTTGGTGCGTGACAACGTCCATGGCCGGCCACCGTCGCGGCCGGTCAACCAGCCACGGCCCTGCATGTGGATGGCGGAATCGAGGCGCATTCGGTGCTCGGGATCCATGCGCTTGTCGCGGCGCATCTGATTGATCGGTACACCTTGTTCATGTCCAGTCATGGGGTCCTCCGCTGATGTTCAGCCGCGAGCGGCGCGTGGGCGATAGGCAGTGGGGTAGTAGTCGCGAAACCAGGCGATGAAACGCCCCAGTCCTTCATCCAGCTCGATCCGGGGCTGGAACCCGGTGGCCTGGGCCAGATCATCGGTCTCGGCACAGGTGTTGAGCACATCGCCCGGTTGCAGGGGCAAGAGCTCGACAATGGCTTTCTGGCCGAGGTGTTTTTCCATCAGCGCCAGATAGGTTTTCAGCTCCACCGGGTGATGGCCGCCAATATTGAACAGGCACCACGGGGCCATGCTGCTGCCGGCGTCGGGGTGTTCGCGGTCCCACTCCGGGTGGTTGTGCGGCGGATGGTCGGTGAGGCGCGCGATGCTTTCGACGATGTCATCGATGTAGGTGAAATCGCGCTGATGCTCGCCGTAGTTGAACAGTTTCAGCGGCGTGCCTTCGGTGATCGCCCGGGCGAACTGGATGGGCGACATGTCGGGCCGCCCCCATGGCCCGTACACAGTGAAAAAGCGCAGGCCGGTGCAGGGAATGCCGAACAGATGGCTGTAACTGTGGGCCATCAGCTCATTGGCTTTTTTGGTCGCGGCGTACAGCGACAGCGGGTGATTGACGCCGTCGTGCACCGAATACGGGGTGTGCTGGTTGGCGCCGTAGACCGAACTCGATGAGGCGTAGATCAAGTGCTCCACCGGATGGTGCCGGCAGCCTTCGAGAATGTTCAGGAAGCCGCAGAGGTTGCTGTCCAGATAGGCTTTCGGATTTTCCAGCGAGTAGCGCACCCCGGCCTGCGCCGCGAGGTGGATCACCACCTGCGGTTGCTCGCGGACAAACAGCGCTTCGATCGCGGCGGCGTCGGCCAGATCAATGCGTGCCAGCGGGAAATGCCCGACCTGATCACGCACCCATTGCACGCGATCGTGTTTGAGCTGCGGGTCGTAGTAGCCGTTGAAATTATCCAGGCCGACCACCGCATGCCCGTCGCGCATCAGCCGCAACACGCAATGGGCACCAATGAAGCCGGCAGCGCCGGTGACCAGGATTTTCATGGGCGCAATCCTTCCGGTGCGATGTGGCGCAGGCCGATGCCGCTGTAGTGCAAACCGGCGGCGGCCACGTGTTCCGGGTTGTAGAGGTTGCGACCGTCGACAATCACTTTGGAGCGCAACTTGCTCGCCAGCAGCTCGAAATCCACTACGCGAAAATTCTTCCATTCGGTGCAGATCACCAGCGCATCGGCATCTTCCAGGGTGTCGTCGCGGGTGGCGCACAAGTGCAGATCGTCGCGATAGCCGTACAGGCGCCGGCACTCGGACATGGCCTCCGGATCGTAGGCCTGCACGCTCGCGCCTTCGGCCCACAGCGCGTCCATCAGGTAGCGGCTGGGGGCTTCGCGCATGTCATCGGTATTGGGTTTGAACGCCAGGCCCCAGATCGCGATCGACTTGCCGCCCAGGCCTTGCGGAAACTGCGCCTTGAGTTTGCTGAAAAGAATGTGCCGCTGGCTGTCGTTGACATCAGTGACGCTGCGCAGCAGTTTCAGCGGCATGCCGTTGTGTTCGGCGGTGTGCAGCAGGGCGCGCAGATCCTTGGGAAAACACGAACCGCCGAAGCCGCAACCGGGGTAGATGAAGTGGTAACCAATGCGCGGATCGGAGCCGATGCCTTTGCGCACCGCTTCGATGTCGGCGCCCAGCAATTCAGTGAGATTGGCCAGCTCGTTCATGAAGCTGATACGCGTGGCGAGCATCGCGTTGGCCGCGTACTTGGTCAGCTCGGCGCTGCGGTTGTCCATGAACATCAGTTTTTCGTGGTTGCGGCAGAACGGCGCGTACAGCTCGCTCATCTGTTCGCGCGCCGCGTCATCACGGGTGCCGACGATGATCCGGTCCGGGCGCATGCAATCGGCGAGGGCGCTGCCTTCCTTGAGGAATTCGGGGTTGGACACCACCCGCACCTTGAGGCTGCTGCGGCCGCGGCGCTGCAATTCTTCGCTGGCCTTGGCGGCGACCTGATCCGCCGTGCCGACCGGCACCGTGGACTTGATGATCAGGGTGCGATCGGCCTCCATGTGCGAGGCGATCTGCCGGGCGACGTTGAGCACGTGGGTCAGGTCGGCGGAACCGTCCTCATCGGCCGGGGTGCCCACGGCGATGAAGATCAACTCGGCATGCTCCACCGCGTCGCTGGCCTGGGTGCTGAACAGCAGACGGCCGGCCTTGATATTTTCTTCCAGCGCGGCGGATAAACCCGGTTCGCTAATAGGCGGTACGGCCTGTTGCAGTTGTTTAATCTTGTTCGGGTCAATATCCACACATAAAACCCGATGTCCGACATCGGCAAGTGCGGCTGCTTGAATAAGGCCAACATAGCCCGTACCAAATACGCTCACGTCCATATTGGCGTGCCTCGTAAGACGGTGGAAGAAGATCAAAATGGAACTGTCAAAAGGGGTATAGCGCAGGTGTGGAAAAGCGTGTCAGCAAAATGACATGTTGCACGTGTATAACACCGGGCTTTTTTCAGGCTATTGGCCATCAAGTGCTTGCTATTGCTGGATTTGTCGCGTCCTTGACCCTTTATTCACATCCTGAAGAAAGCGATAAACGGTCGAAAGCCTTTAAATTAACGACTTGTAGCCGCTGGAGTGTGTCAGGAATGAGTCAACAGTTTTTTGACGCTTGACAGAAAAGTCAGGCTTTTCTTGCGCTTTGATGGCCGGGTGCTAGTGTCAGATTTTGACCGACAAACTATTGACCCAATGCCGTTTCGTACGACCGGAATCGCCATGTTTCGATATTTAAAAGAACTGCTTTTAGTTATTTATCTGCTGCTTTATTCCGAATATTACATTGAGCGGTTAAATGCTATCGGGGTCGGTTTTGCTGTGCTTCTTTTTGGCGCGATGTTTTTGGCGCTCACTTTAGCGTTATATCTAACGGCTTATATTCGTCAGGCATTGATTCGACACTTATTCGCAATAACGCTATTTGCTTCGGCGGTATTCTTTGATGTCTATACCCGGGTCACCGCGGATTACCTGAGCTACAGCAGCTTTGTCTCGCTGGTGTACTCCGGCGGCTTCATTCAGGAAGCCGCTTACCAGTATCGCGACGCGATCATTCATGGTGCGCTCAGCGGCCTGCTGTTGCTGTTCGGCATCGGGCTCAAACCGCGGCATGCGCTGGTGGTGCCCAATGCATTGCGGGTGGCGGCGCCGGTGTGTGGTGTGCTGCTGTTGAGCGCGGTGTTGTTCCTGCGGGCGGGCGAGGGCGCGCGGGGCTTGCCGATCATGTACACGCCGCTGGCCTATCTGAACCTGTTCACCTATGAAGCGCTGCACAACACGGTCGGCCCGCGTGAGCCCGTGACGCTGGCGCGCAGCGCTGCGACGGTCAATCACGACATCGTGTTGATTATCGACGAAAGCATCTCCGGCAATTACCTGGACATCAATGCGCCGTTCGGGGTGCACAGCAACCTCAAGCAGGCACATCCGGGGGTCGAGATTTTCAACTACGGCTACGCCGCGTCCATTGCCAACTGCAGCGCCGATACCAACGTTACGTTGCGTTACGGCGGTACGCGTGCCGACTACATACGGATCAACAGCACGCTGCCGTCGATCTGGCAGTACGCGAAAAAGGCCGGGTTGCGCACGGTGTACATCGACGCCCAGCGCACCGCCGGCAATCTGCAGAACCTGATGACCGACACCGAGAAAAAGGACATCGACGAGTTCGTGCAGTTTGACCAGACCAGCGTGCGAGACCGCGACATGGCTGCCGCCGCGAAGCTGATCGAGTTGCTCAACGACGATCAGCCGGAGCTGGTGGTGATCAATAAAGTCGGCGCGCATTTCCCGGTGCACGACAAGTACCCCGACGCCTTCATGGCCTACCGTCCGACGTTGCCGCGCGGGCAGTTCACCGAAGTCGCCGACACCGGCAAACGTGACGGTTTCAACGGCCAGCCGGACGATTGGCTGTTATACCGCAACGCCTACAAGAACACGCTGTTATGGAACGTGGGCGAGTTCTTCGCCCGGGTATTTGCTCAGGCCAGGCTGAACAATGCGCTGCTGATCTACACCTCCGATCACGGCCAGGACCTGCATGAGCGCGGCAACCCCGGGCTCAATACTCACTGTGGTGGCGATCCGGTGGAGGAAGAAGGGCTGGTGCCGCTGGTGGTGATTCAGGGCGATCAACTGCACGGCCCGGATTGGGCGCAGTCATTGCCGGTGAACAAGGACCGTTCCAGTCACTACAACATTTTCCCGACGCTGTTGCAGCTGATGGGTTACGACCTGGCGGGCATCGAGGCGGTATATGGCAAACCGCTGACGCTGCCGACGGCGGACGATTTCACCTTCAACTACCGCTTCAATGCGCGGCTGGGGGCCAGGCCTGAGTGGAAGCACATTGATCTGAAAACCATTGTCACGCCGGGGGAGGCGGCGACCAGTGTGGCAACCGGGCAGTGAGTATTGGCTTTGCAGGACTGGCCTCATCGCTGGCAAGCCAGCTCCCACAGTGTTTTTGGGTGTGCTCAGTATTTTTGAACAACCCAAGCCCTGTGGGAGCTGGCTTGCCAGCGATGGGGCCATTGGTTTCAACGCTGATCTGCTGAGGCCGCTATCCGCTATCCTTGCCCCACACTGATCCAACGGATGGCGGCATGCTTCAGGTTCAAGGCGTTTTCAAAAGTTACCTCACTCCCCAAGGCTCATTGCCCGTGCTGCAAGGCGTCGACCTGACGCTCGAACCCGGCGGCAGCCTGGCGCTGATGGGCGAATCCGGCAGTGGCAAAAGCACTTTGCTGCACCTGATCGCCGGCCTCGACAAGGTGGATCGCGGCAGCATCCACAGCGGCGAGCATCGACTGGAGCAGATGAACGAAGCGCAACTGGCCGACTGGCGCCGTACCGAAATCGGTCTGGTGTTCCAGCAGTTCAACCTGATCGGCAGCCTGCGGGTCGAGGACAATCTGGCGTTTCAGGCGCGTCTGGCCGGGCGCCATGAGCCGCGCTGGCAAGCGCATCTGGTGCAGCGTCTGGGTTTGGGTGATTTGCTCAAGCGTTATCCCGAACAACTGTCGGGCGGCCAGCAGCAGCGGGTTGCTTTGGCCCGGGCGTTGGCGTCGCGACCGAAACTGCTGCTGGCCGACGAACCCACCGGCAGCCTCGACGAAGCCACCAGCGATGAAGTGCTGCGTCTGTTGCTGGAGTTGCTCGACGACACGCCGACCACGCTGCTGATGGTCACGCACAGCCCGCGCGTGGCGGCGCGACTGGCGCAGCGGGTGGTGTTGTCCAAGGGCCGCCTGACGTGAACGTGTTCTGGCAAACCCTGCGTGCGCTGCTCAGCCATTGGCGGCGGCATCCGGTACAGTTCTTCAGTGTGCTGACGGGTTTGTGGCTGGCCACCAGTCTGTTGACCGGCGTCGAAGCACTGAACAGCCAGGCCCGCGACAGTTACGCCCGGGCGAGCCAGATGATTGGCGGCGAACCACAGGCCAGCCTTGCTACGCCCAATGGAGCGACGTTTACCCAGCAATGGTTCGTTGACCTGCGCCGCCAGGGCTGGCCGGTTTCGCCGCTGCTGCAGGGGCGGCTGGTACTCAAGGATCACCCGGATCAGCGCCTGCAACTGATGGGCATCGAACCGGTGTCGCTGCCGGTGGATTCCGCCGTGGCCGGGCAGGCGATGCCGATCGAGCGCATCGTCGCGTTCTTCTCGCCGCCGGGCAGCACGTGGATTTCCCCGGAAACCCTGCACGCGTTGGGCCTGACCGAAGGCGCAACACCGCAGGCCGTCAACGGACAAAGCCTGCCACCGCTGCACGCGCAACAAGACATGGCGCCGGGCGTGTTGCTGGTGGATATCGGTGTCGCGCAAACCGTGCTTGAGCAACCCCGGCAACTGTCGCGCTTGTTACTGCCCAAGGATTTTCACGCCGAGTTGCCGGCCGCGTTCAATGGCCGGTTGCAGCTCAAAAGCAGCGCCGAGGAAAACAATCTGGCGCGCCTGACCGAGAGCTTCCACCTGAATCTTGATGCCTTGGGATTTCTCTCGTTCGTGGTCGGGCTGTTCATCGTGCACGCGGCTATCGGTTTGGCACTGGAGCAGCGTCGTGGCCTGCTGCGCACGTTGCGTGCCTGCGGGGTCAGTGCGCGGATGCTGATCGGCAGCCTGATCGTCGAACTCGGTGTGCTGGCGCTGATTGGCGGGGTGTTCGGCGTCGTCAGCGGTTACTGGCTGGCGAGCGTGTTGCTGCCGGATGTCGCCGCTAGTCTGCGTGGTTTGTACGGCGCGGAAGTGGCAGGGCAGTTGCGTCTGAGTCCGTGGTGGTGGTTCAGCGGTATTGGTTTGAGTCTGTTCGGCGCGTTGCTGGCCGGCGCCAACAGTCTGTTGCGTGCGGCACGTTTGCCGCTGTTGGCGGTGGCGGATCCACAGGCCTGGCATCAGCAGCATGCACGCTGGTTGCGCCGTCAGGGTTGGCTGGCGGCGATGTTGGCGCTGATTGCACTGCTGGCGTTGGTCTGGGGCGACAGCCTGAGCAGCGGTTTCATGTTGATGGCCGGGTTGCTGCTGGGTGCTGCGCTGGCATTGCCGGTGGTGCTCAGCGCGGTGCTCAATCAATTGCTTGGGCGCAGTCGTTCGGTGCTGGGTCAGTGGTTTCTTGCTGATTGCCGCCAACAGTTACCGGCACTGAGTCTGGCGCTGATGGCGCTGTTGCTGGCGCTGGCGGCAAACATCGGCGCGGGCAGCATGACCGCCGGTTTTCGCCAGACCTTCAACGACTGGCTCGAACAACGCCTGAGTGCCGAGCTGTACCTCAACCCGGTGAATCCGGCGCAATCGCGCGAGATGTACGTCTGGCTCAAACAACAGCCGAACGTCAGCGCGGTGCTGCCCAACTGGCAAGTAGCCGTGACCCTGCAGGGCTGGCCGGCGGATGTATTCGGGGTGATCGATCATCCCTATTATCGCCAACACTGGCCGTTGCTCGAGGCGATCGCCGGTGATCCGTGGCCGCACCTGGCGACGGACGATGCGGTGATGCTCAGCGAACAACTGGCGCGACGGCTGAAGGTTCGCGCGGGGGATCATCTGAGCGTGCCGACGCCGGGCGGACCGTGGTCACCGCGCATCGTCGGCATCTACGCCGATTACGGCAATCCCAAGGGCCATCTGCTGGTCAACAGCAACCACCTGCTGCGCCTGTGGCCGACACTGACGCCGAACCGTTTCAACCTGCGCATCGCGTCGCCGGACATCCCGTCGTTTTTGACTGCGCTGCAAACGCGCTTTCAGCTCGATGACAGCCGCATCGTGGATCAGGCGCGGCTCAAAGGTTGGTCGGTGCAGGTTTTCGAACGCACTTTCGCCGCCACCGCCGCGCTCAACAGCCTCACTTTGGCGGTGGCCGGTGTGGCGCTGTTCATCAGTCTTCTGACCCAAAGCCAGAGCCGCCTCGGGCAACTGGCGCCGCTGTGGGCCTTGGGCGTGACGCGCCGGCAGTTGATGCTGCTCAACCTCGGCCAAACCTGGTTGCTCGCGCTGCTGACGCTGGTGCTGGCGTTGCCGCTGGGGATCGCCCTGGCGTGGTGTCTGGATGCGGTAATCAATGTGCAGGCATTCGGCTGGCGCTTACCGTTGCGGATCTTCCCGCTGCAACTGCTGCAATTGATGGGATTGGCGTTACTGGCGACCTTGCTGGCCTCGGCGTGGCCGCTGTATTCGTTGTACCGCACGCAACCGGCGGATCTGCTGAGGACGTTTGCTCATGAGGATTAAGCGGGTTGCGTTGCTTTTCACGCTGCTGCTTTTGGGCGGCTGCGATCAGCCTGTGCCTGAGCAAAAGGGCTTTGCCGGGCTCGGCGATCAGGCCGCTCAGTTCACTCCCGTGGTGCCGGGGCGGGTGTTCAGCTTCCCGGCGGATCACGGCGCCCACGACGGATTTCGTATCGAGTGGTGGTACGTCACCGCCAATCTCAAGGACCAGCAGGGCCACGATTTCGGTGTGCAATGGACGCTGTTTCGCAGCGCCTTGAAACCTGCGCCAGAGCAACCGGGCTGGGCCAACCAGACAATCTGGCTCGGGCATGCCGCGGTGACGTCGGCCACCGCGCACCATGCTGCCGAGCGCTATGCCCGGGGCGGAGTGGGGCAGGCCGGTGTCAACGTCGCGCCGTTCGAGGCGTGGATCGATGATTGGCGCTTCGCCAGCCAGGCGCAGGATCCGCTGACGGATGTGCAACTCAGTGCCCGCGACAAAGCCTTCAGCTATCAATTGCACCTCACCTCCAGCCGACCGCTGGTGTTGCAGGGCGACAACGGTTTCAGCCGCAAATCCGAACAGGGCCAGGCCTCCTACTACTACAGTCAGCCGTTCTTTCAGGCCCGCGGCACCCTGCAAATCGACGGCCAGACCTACACCGTCAGTGGCCCGGCGTGGCTGGACCGTGAGTGGAGCAGCCAGCCGCTGGCGGCCAATCAGACCGGTTGGGACTGGTTTTCCCTGCATCTGGACAGCGGTGAATCGCTGATGCTGTTTCGCACCCGACAAACCGATGGCGCACCGTATCTGACCGGCACCTGGATCAGCGCCGACGGCCGTACCGAAACCCTGCACGGCGAGCAGATCAGACTCACACCCAAGGACAGCGCAAAAATTGCCGGGCACACGATGCCAGTGCGCTGGTCGATCAGCATTCCCGACAAACACCTCGACATCAGTCTCGACGCGCTCAACCCCAAGGCCTGGATGAACCTGCGCATTCCTTATTGGGAGGGCCCGGTACAGATCAGCGGCAGCCATGGCGGGCGCGGCTATCTGGAAATGACCGGGTACTGACTGCTGCCCCGCAACCAATGTAGGAGCTGCCGAAGGCTGCGATCTTTTGATTTTGATCTTTAAAAAGATCGCAGCCTGCGGCAGCTCCTACAGGGATTGGGTTGAACTCTGTTTTATTGCGCAGCCTCTACAAACTATTACCCGTGGAGGATTAGCCATGAGCGACGACCTGCAACCCCCAGACCTCAACACCTGGCAGCGCCTGTTCGACGATCAGACCTACTGGCAGCAGTCCCCCGACGCTCACTATTTCGACCTGCAACGCATCGCCGACGATCTGCTCGGTCAAGGCGCGATCGATCTGGAGCAGTGGCAGATCCTGCGCGCCAAGGCCGATGACCTGCACAAGAATTCGCCCGCCGCGAATGTCGCCAATGAACTGGATGACCCCGAAGCCTGAGGACCCGGCATAAACAACAGCCAAGCCCTGAACAGCGTCTATGCTCAGTGGCACATTCGGTGCCAAACACGCGTTGGCGCCGGTTGCTGCCATTCACTACAGGGAAAGTACCGCTCATGAAGCTCCACGCTCTGGCCAAGGCCATCACCCTTGCAACCGTTCTGTCCGCCACCAGCTTCGTTGCCATGGCGGCGGACATTCCGCTGTCCGCCACCATCGAGGCCGATCAGGTCACCACCAAAGTGCTGGCCGTTGATGCGGCCAACCATCAGGTCGTGCTCGAAGGTGCAGAAGGTCGTCAGGTTCACGTCCAGCTCAGCGACAAGGCGAAAAACCTCGCCAACCTCAAGGTCGGCGACCTGGTAAAACTCGAAGTCCAACGCTCGGTGGCGGCTTACCTCGATACCGATGTGGATAAAGGTCTGCCTGGCACCGTCGAACGCAGCGGTGAGCTGCGCAAGGCGCCGGGCAGCGAAAACCCGGGCGGTGAGGCCTATCGCCAGATTCAGGTGCAACTGAAAATCACCAAAATTGATTTGAAGAATAATCAAGTGACCCTGCAAAACCCGCAGGGTCAGTCGAAAACACTCGACGTGAAAAAGCCTGAAATCCAAGCCAAGCTGAAAGATCTGAAAGTCGGGCAGAGCGTAGTTGTCACTTATACCGATGTATTAAAAGTGACCAGTCAGCATGAAAGTTGAGTATTGACTCTACAAGATGGTTGTTCTTGTACAGATTATTGTATGAGAACAATCATCTGAAATGAGTTGGGCTGTGCAGTGAAAGTTTCACGAAAGGATTTCGTCGATAAATATCTATTAACTTTTTCGTACATAAAATTTACCTTTGTATATGACGACATATCCGCCAACTTCTATTAAAATCCTTCCCGTTCGCCCAGTGTCAGGGCTCTTTACCGGTGCATGGATTGCCAGGCCATTACACTGGGCGAACACCTCCTCGGAACGGATGTATACAATTTCAGATTAAAAAAAGGGCGACTTTGCAGTCGCCCTTTTTTGTGTTCGTGATCAAACCGATGCTTGCTTTTCAAAACGTTTGAGAGTGGCCTCGTACATTCTGGTACGACGGTGGTTTTTGCCGTAGGTGCCGGCGGCAGCGACGGTGCCTGCCTGGATGTGATCCAGATAGCGGAAAATCTTGCGCGGTGACAGCAGCTTGATGCCGTAGCCCAAAGCGACCATTCGATCCTGCAGGGTATAACCGGGAACTCGGTCATCCATGCAAAAGTGCAGTCCCTGAGACTTCATCAACCTGGCGTTCCACAACGTGCAAAAACTTTTGAGGTGAGTTTCCCGATAAGGTTTCGGCTCTTTACTGCGCAAACCCAATGCCTTTTTCGCCCGGCGAATATAGTGTTTGCAAAACCGCGAAGTTAGTCGCCAGGTGTCTCTGACAATCCCGCGATTGATTTGCTCGACACACCCGACTGCAGCGATGTCTGCAGACTTTGCGCACTCACGCAGCATCATCGCGAAGACTTCCTTGTCGTAGACAAAAGTGTCGGTGTGCAGCAAAAACAGATAGTCGGTTTCAACTTTTCCCAGCGCCAGATCCAGCGCCTTGCCATGCGCAATATGTCCCGCTTCTTTGCCGGGGGAGGAGCGTTCGATCAGATTGATCCAGTCCAGCGAGCGCAAATAATCCAGACTGGCGTCGGCAGAGTCATTGTCCACCACCCAAACCGGGATGCGCTGCGCCTGAACATGCTCGCGCAACAACTCCAGGCACATCCGGGTGATGTCCGGGGTTTTGTAATTTACCAATACAAGACTGAAATTCGGCTGCGTAACGGCTGGTAAATCAAACTGGCTCATTCGGTAAGCTCATCCGCGGTTGATCGGCGACAGGTGTCTCTCGGGCCGGGATGCTAGCGACGCAAGCTTAGTTGAAGCTTAATTTGACGTTCAGGAGGTGAGGCGAGGTGTTTCGAGACACGACATCTCGCGCACGACGCAAGCCGGCCCACAGGCTAAACTGCGCGCCCCTCAGATGCTTCAAGGAAGAAACGGCACCTGCCGTCGCCCCACGGATGAAACCACTTTCCCTCTATCACCCGGCCCTGTACTGGCTGCGCGTCTGGCAAAAAAGACTGTTCCGCCAGATCGCCTGGCACTGCTCCAGCAATCGCTACGCACGCCTGGTTGCCGGCGCTGACCGTCTGCCATTCCGCTACCTGAAACACACCTCAAAACTCATCCGCAAACTCGGCGACTCCGACCTCGCCCTGCAACACAACAAAGTCATCAACCTGAAACTCGCCGTCGCCGCCATCGACGGCCTCATCATCGCCCCCGGCGAACACTTGTCCTTCTGCCGCCTCGTCGGCCGCCCAACCCGCAAACGCGGCTACGTCGAAGGCATGGAACTGTCCTTCGGCGAAGCACGCAGCGGTATCGGCGGCGGAATCTGCCAACTGAGCAACCTGATTCACTGGATGGCGATTCACTCACCGCTGGTCGTTGTTGAACGCTCCAACCACAGCTTCGATCCATTCCCGGATGAGGGGCGAGTGCTGCCATTCGGTTCCGGTGCGGCAATTTTCTACAACTACGTTGACCTGGTACTGCACAACCCGACGGATCGGAGTTTTCAGTTGAAGTTGAATGTGGGGGACACGCAGCTGGAGGGCGAGTTGTTGTGCGATCAGGTGCGGGCGTATCGGTATCACGTGTTTCAGGAAGGGCACCGGTTTGTGCGGGAAGGGGAGCGGGTGTATCGGGAGAATGAGATCTGGCGGGAAGTGCGAGAGAAGGGGCAGGTGGGGGAGTTGGTGGAGCGGGTAAGGTTGTATCGGAATCGGGTGGTGGTTAAGTATGAGGTGATGGACGAGTTGATCGGGTAGGGCGCGCCAATAGCAACATGATATTGGCGCCCACTGGTCAGTTTCTGAAATAAAGCTCGTCCAGTTGGCGTTTGCGTATGGACAGATACTCTTCCCATACCTTGGGGAAGTCTTCATCTTTGGTCAGCGGGAAGGTCAGATAGATGTACCTTCCAACCACACTGATATATTGCCTCGCACGCTTGAAGGCGGGTTGTTCGTAAGCTGCCACGCTTTCGTCATAGGCGTCATGGTAGTGATGGATGCTCACTCGGTGCGGGGCGATCATGCACCGCGAGAAATCGATCACCCAGCAGCTGTCAACGGCTGTGCTCAAATAACCGTAGACACCGTCGCTGGATAGACGAATGCACGAATTAGCCTGGGTGCCGTCGTCATCGTTGACCAAAATGATCTTGTCCGCGAAGTAATTGATATTTCTGCCGTCAGGCCCTTGCAGGACCAAGCTCCAGCCTTCGGCTCCCATGCGGAATTCACCGTTGTTTTCGAAGGTGGCGATCCAGTTGTTGGCGAGTGTGATTTGATGTTTATTCATGGGTGCTCATGTAAACCGAAGGGTCGCAAAGTAATGGGTATTTTGTTTTGAACTCCAATAGAGAGTTTTCATTTTCTGCACGGATTAAAAAAATACTCGTCAATTTTCTCTATTTTGATAGTGAGGCTCTCTTGAGTAGGTATGTTTTTTAAGAATAATTCCTTGACTCCGTTGCAGCTCAAGCCAATGCGGCAAGTGTTGAATCCCATCTTTATCCATTTTTCAGGTGCGGAGTCGGGGATTTCTGGGATATCGAATTCGAAGGTTATGTTAGGTCTGTTGTTGTCGATTGTTATTTGGAATAACTTTATCGTGCTAATTTTAATAGGTTTGGTGAACACTCTATTGAATAAGGTGTTGCCATCAAATTCATTCCAGGTTTTCATTTTTTTCCTTGAAGGGGGAGTGTTCTTTGGTGCCGGGGACCTTTCCGGTCCTAGTGTCATCGAAGGCAAAAGAGGCAAAAGGGAACAGATTTATTTTGATTGCTTTTTTGGGCTGCCTACACCAAAAATCTGTGCACTTTATTCGTTTTTATATAGTGTCGGGTGGTCGCTGATATTAATATGATATTTTTATGGGGTTAGCAGAGTTTTTAGACTTTGAATTCTTTAAATGTCTATCATCAGCTGTGCCGAAGTCGTGATCTGCATGCTTTTTCAAAGCTGTTCAAGATTAAGAGTGCATCCCTTGAGCTTTAATCGTTTGATTTCCTCATCAAAAGTGTACTTTGGCAGATCTTTGTTTTTTAAATCGTACTGTTGCCTAAGCAAACGAAATAGTTTTCCTATATCTTTCTTGCTTCTCTCGTCAAGACTTTCGATTAAGTCGTAACTATTGCTCGATAAAAAGGCTATTTTATTTTTAAGTGTGTAGTAAGCGCTTATATTTGAGAATAATCCTTCGGCATCTGAATAATCTTCCTTCAAATATTTTGCGTAATCTTCAAATATCGATGTGAGTAAATTTTGTGCGGCTTTCTGATTTTTTAAAACACTGCACATTTCCTGCCAGTTGCTGATAAAAAGATGGTCTCCCCAGTCGGAGTCTCGAGCAAAATATTGTCCATTTCCTTTAAAGAAATCAGATATTTCGTGAAGGTCTAAAGCAGTTTCAAAAGTGGTCTTCATTGAAGCTTTTCCCAGCCATCGAATTTTTTCAATGAAAAAATGGGCGGATTTATTTTCTGAAAAGAGGGCTGGCCAAGGGGAGTCTTTCAACCTCTATTGATTAGAAAGGGCAGGCTGGAAAATAAATTCATCCCCTTTTGCCGAGATTTATTTTTTAATTTTTTTGGTTTTAAGTGTTTAATTGAATTTTTTCTTAAGTTTTTCTAGTGTTATATCTAGATTAAGCTCTTCCACCTGTTTTTGTGTAGCGCACCAAGAAATGATAAAAGCGATAGCGTCTTTAAATGGCAATGTGACGTGGCTATCCATAAATTCAAAAGCAATTCCATCTTCCAGGTATTCAGGGATGTTTTCTGGATCTTCGTCCGTGCTTATATATATCCCAGACATTTCTATGCCAAAGCCATGCGATTTAATTAGGCTTTCTAAAGCTTTTGGCAAAAAACTAGAGTTGTGTAAAGATGATGACTCCAGTAAGTCTAGTAGACAATTGTTGACTATGTCGCGTTGCTTTTCTGAAAGCTGTTCTATGGTCATCATCTATTTCATCGTTGGGTGAAAGTTTGTGACGGTTGTTAGTGTTTCATCTAGGTAGATCCTAAATGTTATACCGTCGTGAGATGCGCTATACACTCGATTACCACTAGCTCGCGCCTGATTGTATCCGGATGCGGCGGCTTCTCTGCCCGAGTTGAACATTTTTTCTGTCGAGATTACGTTCGGATCATAGACTGTTTTTGGATTGTCAAATTCTTTTATTCCTACAGCTTGCCCAGTTCTATCCAAGGAGTCTCGTCCGTAGGTAATTTCAGATAGTCCAGGAGTTTTCGGGCTTTGGGTTTCTGAAATTATGTGCAAATTGTTGTCCGTGGCGGCTTTAAGAAAATCATCTCGATTGTGAGCGCCTTTGATCCCGCTTTTTTTACTGTATCCATCAGCTTTCTCAAGATGATTTTTGGCATTGTCACTAATGGGGACGCCTTTGTAATTCGTAGATCCTGGGCAATTATTCAACCCCAACGGATCCACCCACCCCGTAGGATTGGGCACGTACTGGTAGTTATTCAACCCACCCGCAAGCTTGATCGGATCCGGCGTCAAAAACCGTCCAGTGCCCGGATTGTAGTAGCGGTGACGGTTGTAATGTAACCCCGTCTCGGCATCGAAATACTGACCTTGGAAGCGCAGCGGATTATCGATCTCGCTGACGTCCAGCGCCGCGAGGTTACCGTAGGCGCGGTACTTCGCTGACCACATGATTTCGCCGCTGTAGTCGGTGAGTTCCTGCGGTGTGCCGAGGTGGTCGAGTTGATAGTAAAACGGCGTGGCTTTGCGCGGGCCTTCGCCATCGAGCATCGCCAGTGGACGGAAGCTACCGGGCTCATAGATGTAGCTGCGGTAGCGGTTTTCGGCGCTTTCAGCGATCAGTCGTTCGCCTTGCCACAGGAATTCTGTAGTGTGGCCGTCGACGGTTTTTTCGACACGGCGACCAAAGGCGTCGTATTTGTAGGACGCGTTGCTGCCTCCGGGCAGGCTTACGCCGATCAGGCGATGTTGGCAGTCGTAGCGGTATTCAGTAACGAGTTTCTGGCCGGTACCACGGCGTTCGCGGATCAGGTTGCCGTAGGCATCGTAGTCATAGTGGCGGTCGCCTTGCATCAGCAGGCGGTTGCCTTTGACGTTGGCGAGGTTGGCTGTGCCTTCGTTGTTCTGACCGAGCAGGTTGCCCGCCGGGTCGTGGGCGAAGCTTTCCGGTGTCGTACCGCGTACGCTGATGAGCCGGTCGAGCGGGTCGTAATGGTAGCTGCGATTGCCCTTGCGGCTGTCATCGATGCCGGCGAGGTTGCCGTTGGCGTCGTAATTATAGCGACGCTGGAACAGGTTTTTATCACGCTGACCGACAGTGTGGGCTAGCAGTCGACCCTGTTCGTCGTACTGGTATTGGCTGAGCAGCAGGCCTTGCTGGCGCTGTTGTTCGCGACCGGCGCTGAACTGGTGAGCGGTGAGACGTGAGCCGTTGAGGTCGATGCTGCTCAGGCGTCCGCCGGACAGGTGGCGGTAGTCGAGTGTGCTGCCATCCGGTAGGCGACAATGGCTCAGCTGGCCGACGCTGTCGTACTCGTAGCGTAGGGTGCCCCAGCCTTGGTGTTCCTCGATGAGGCGGTCTTGCAGGTCGTACTTGTAGGCGAGCGGCCAGTGGCCGTCGTCGACGTTTACGAGGCGACCGAGGGCGTCGTAGCTGTAGTGAATCTCCTCGCCATCGGCGAGGGTTTTTACCAGCAGACGGCCAGCGGCGTCGCGTTGATACTCGGTAACGAGTTCGCTGCCGTCATCGCCGAATTCGGTTTTCTTCAGCAACTGGCCGTTGAGGTCGTATTCGTAGGCCGTGCGGCGACCGTCGAAGCCGGTTTCCTGCTGGATCAGGCCGTTCGCGTAGTAATCGAGCTGGTAATGCTCGCCGCGCTCGTTTTCGATGTCGGTGAGCAACAGACGGGAGTTGTCGTAGCGGTAGCGCAGTTGGCTGCCGTCCGGATTGATGCGGCGGCTGACCAGGTGCAGGTTGTCGGCGTATTCGTAGCGAGTGATGCGGCCGAGTTCGTCACGTTCGGCGGTAACGTTGCCATAGGCGTTGTAGGTGAAGGCACGTGTTGCACCGCCCGGCAGCGTGACTTGTGCCAGGCGGTTGGCCGCATCCCATTGGTAGTGGGTGATGGCGCCGGATTCTTCCTGGCGGGTAATCTGCCGACCCAGTGCGTCGTAGCGATACTTGCGTTGACCGCCGTCCGGCAGGCGTTCTTCCAGTAACTGTCCGAGATTGTTCCAGCCGAGTTGATGGCGGCTGCCGTCCGGGTGGCGGATCTCCAGCAGGCGACCCTGGGCGTCGTAGCTGTTTAGCGTGGCATTGCCATCCGGGTCGATTTGCTGGGTGATGTCGCCCTGACGGTTGCGTTGGTACTTCCAACTGGCTTTGCCGCGATGAACATCGCTGACGAAACCATTGATGTATTCATACGTGGTCGCTTCGTCTTCCGGCGGGATGACAGCAGTCATCAGTCCGTTGTCGTCGTACCGGTATTCGGTGACAGCACCCAAAGGATCCTTTTCCGCGATCAACTGACCTTTGTCGTTGTACGCTTTGAGGTGTTCGGCGCCGTCCGGGTCGATCTTGCTGATCAGTCGCGCTTGGTCGTCGTGGGTGTAGACCTCTTCGCTGCCATCGGCGTTGGTTACCGTTACGCTGCCTTTATCGTCCCAGGCGTAGTGCGCTTCCATCTGCGAGAAGTTGGCCCAGTGACGGATGCAGCGAGACAGTTTGCCTTCGTTCTCCCACTCCCAGTAGAAGGCCGCGCCGCCTGCCAGTTGGCGCTCCAGAATCACGTGCTGATCGTTGTAGCGATAGCGCTCGGCTTCGCCGGCCGCGTTCTTCGCTTCGATCAGACGGTGCTGTGCGTCATAGCTGTATGTCACCAGCGTTTGAACGGTGTTCCAGGCATCTTCAAGGTTGTCCGCCGGCAGGAACTGTTGATAGTCCACAGCGATAATGTGTTTGCGGTCGTAGCGCAGCAGCAGGGCGCGACCGGCACCGTTATCGAGACGCTTGATCCGACCGTGGATATCGCGCGTGACGTGCAGCCGATTGCCATAGCTGTCGCTGATGGCGATCAGGGTGGCGCCTTTGCTGTTGAAGCGGAAGTGGTAGAACGATGGACGTTTGCCTGCCTGTGCCAGAACCAGTTCTGACGGATCGTCTCCAAGAAATATCGCTGCCTTCGACAGGCTGTTGGTAATTGCCGGACGTTGTTCGCTTGGGAGGGGGAAGGGTGTCGAGCGGTTTTCGTGGTCGGTCCAGATGACTTCGTCGCCACTGATCTCGAGGCGATGCGCCAGCGCATGGCTCCAGCCATAACCCAGGCCACAATCGATTTCCACTGCACTGGTTCGGTAGAGACGGGTCCATTCAAACGGCAGCAGACCGTCAAGTTGGCCGTCGGTCAGCGTCAACAGTTCTTCACCGGTAACCATTGAAACCGGACATCCATTGGTGCAAGTGTCGGCTGCCGGCTCCGCGCTTTTCTCGGCAGGCGTTTTTGCCTGTTTGGAAGCATCGTCGGCTATTTTGCCATCCGCGAGTTTGGCGTTTTTCTTCCCGTCAAAACGCAACTCGGAAATACCATTCCTCACCTTGGCCGTCACACCCCGCGCCGCAACAGCTGTGTACTTCGCGACGTATTCCATAAAGCCGTTGATGATCTTGAACAACGACTTCACGAAACCGATGACGGCGTTGAGCACCAACTCACCGTACTTCTTGAGTCGGGCAGCGAGATAGATGATCCCGGTGCCTTCGGCTGCGATGGTGAGTACCACACCAATCACGATGTCGATCGCGATACCAACGACGATCGCTGTGGTCATTTTCGCCACGTCGCCTGCCATCTTCATGGGTGGCAAACCGGCCAACCAGATCACTGCACTGCGCACCAGCAGGAACAGTGCGGCTTCGTCACTGGCCAGCAACATGGCCTTTTTCATGACATCTGGCGAGCTTTTGGCGACCTTGATCAGCTCATCAGCACCAGCCCCAAGATCCTTAGCAAATTTCTTCGGGTCTTGCAGGATATCGAGCACCAGACTGATGCCATCCCACACCCCCTTGATAGCCTCCCAGCCACCTTCAAGAATGCCGTTGCCGATAGCCATCGCGGTGCCCGAAGCTGACAGATTCGACCATTGCGGTTTGAACCCTGCCCACTCTTTACGCAGGAAACCTTCCAGGTCAGCGGTCACGCCGCTGTAGGAGCTGAAGAGGGCGTCTATCTGCGCCGGTGTCACTTCGTTGTGAACGCGGATCTGATAGAACTTGCCGGGAATACCTCCGGCCCACTCAGCCTTGCCTTGAGCGTCGAGTTTGACTTTGCTGACCGCACCACCTTCCACCGCGACAATCTCGACTTCGATGTCGCCAATCGGGATGTCGTAAACAGATTCGAATTTACTTTCGATCAGCAATGGACCCTTGAGAGGACACTGAGCCACGTTCGAGGCAAAATTACCGTCGTTCATGCTCACCGATTTACTGGTGTCGCCAACCTTGATCACGCGCTCCATGCCCAACAGGGAGGGCAGGTCAGCAGCTCGACTGGCCTTGTCGGCGGCCCTTGCGTACCAGGTTTTGGTTTGTTCCTGATACAGCTTCAGACTGTCCTTGAAGGTGTTCAGTTGGTTGTCAACAAAGGCAACGCGATCCATCAGCCTTGCTCCAGAATCAGGTGGTTTAACAGTGCTTCTTTAAGGTTTTTCGGCGCATCCGGGCGGCGCACGAAACGGCTGACTTTCAGCTTCAGGTTGTTCTCAGGCCAAGCGCTGTAAATATCCGGGCGGTCTTCTTCCAGCCACTGCATCAGGTTGCTGATCAGTGTCGTCGGGTTCTCCTTGGCTAAGCCATCCAGCAACTCCTTCGGCACCTCCCACCACGGCCAATCCTTCACCTTCGGCAACACCCGTGTCCCAACCTCCAGCGTCTGCCCGTTAATCAGATACCGTTCAAACACCGGCAGTACTTCCCCAGCCTTCTCCCCAAGCTCCTTCAGAATCGGGTAGATATGTCGCCCATCCCAAAAGCGGAAAAACACCTCAGTCCCGTCCGGCATCTTCACCTGTGTCAGGCTGCGCAGGTGCTCGAACACGTCGTTCGGTTCGGCGCGTGAGACGGCCAGCCAGCCCCAGTCGAGGGCGTCGGTTTCGGCGATCCAGGGCAGGAATGCCGAGTTCGGTTTGAGTTCGGTGACGTAGGGCATCACCGGTTGCCAGGTGGAGTAGGGCGTGCCGCCCCAGATTGGCAGGAGTTGGGCGGTGGGTTCGGTCAGGTACAGGGTTTTCAGTGCGTCGGCATCGCTCGCTGCGCTGATGATCAAGTACAAACGCTCGCCAATCTGCAGCGGCTGTTGCGCCAGCCAGTCCTTGGGTGTCAGTCGATCAGATGGCACAGGCACCTGCCTTGCATTTTTCGCATTCTTCGCAGAACGGCGCGTTGCGTTTGAGGGTGTTGATCTGGGCCGGGGTCAGGACCTGGCCGGCCTTGTCGGCGTCGGCCTGTTTCAGCACGCCGGGCATCAACGGGGCGGCGCCGGTGCCGCTGCCGGGGCTGCCGCCGGAGTTGATGTTGATCGTCGGGCCGCTCATGGTCACGCCGCCGGCGTCGATCTTGATGAAGCTGCCGCCGCCGACCAGGGTCAGCTCGGCGCCGGCTTCGAGCACGACTTTCATGCCGCTGCTCAGGTGGATTTCCTGGCCTGCATCAATGAACTGGCCGGTGCCGATCTTGATGTGCTGGTTGACGCCAACGGTCAGGTGGTCGTTGGCGCGGGCTTCGACTTTTCGATCTGCGTAGACGGTGTGGTGTTCTTCGGCCTTGAATTCCGTGTAGCTGTTCTGCTCGACGGTGTCGTGGCGTTCGTTGCCGACGCGGATCTTCTGGTCGTGCTCGATGTTCTCGTCCCAGTCGCGCTGGGCGTGCAGGTAGATCTGCTCCTGACCTTTCTTGTCTTCGATGCGCAGTTCGTTGTAGCCGCCGCCACCCATGGAACTCAGGGTCTTGAAGGTGCTGCGGGTCTTGTTTGCCGGCAGATCGTACGGGACGGTGTTTTCCTTGTGGTACAGGCAGCCGCTGATCAGCGGTTGATCGGGATCGCCCTCAAGGAAGGTGACCAGCACTTCCATGCCGATGCGCGGGATGGCGATGCCGCCGTACTGGGCGCCGGCCCAGGCGCTGGAAACACGCAACCAGCAACTGGTCTTATCGTCGGCCTGACCTTCGCGGTCCCAGTGGAACTGGACTTTGACCCGGCCGTACTCGTCGCAGTGAATCTCTTCACCTTTGGGGCCGGTGACCACGGCGCTCTGGCTGCCGAGGATGCGCGGTTTCGGGTGGCGTAGGGGCGGGCGGTTCGGCACGTCCCACGGGGTCGCCTGGAAGCGGTTGCGATAGCCCTGATGGAAATCGTCTTTCAGTGCGGTGGTGTCGCTGGTCACCGACTCTTCGAGCACTTGCGGCTGTTTGCCTTCGTGCAGGACTTCGGTCAGCAGCCACAGGTCATTCCATTTGGCTTTCGGGTGCTCGGTCAGGGCGAGGAAATGACCGCTGACCAGCAACGGCTGGTCGCTCTTGCCTTCGGCGAGCTGGAAGTCGCTGCGGTGGCGTTCGAGGGCGCGTTTGGCCAGGTGTTTGCCGCGCTCGCGGTCGATGAACCGGCCCGGGTAGTCGTAGTCTTCGAGGTCGGGCAGGGCGTCGCCGCGGTTCTCGCTTTCCAGGGTCAGGCGCGGTTTTTCGAAGTCGTAATCGCGGCGCGTGGTGCGGCTGGTGCGGGTTTCCAGGCGCAGGTCGAAACGTTTGATCACCGGATTGCTGGCGACCATGCCGGAGTCTTGCTGGTAGGCCACAGGCTGGAGTTTCGGGAACACCGTCTGGTCATCGCCGAACACCAGCTTGTGCGCCGTGGCGCTGTGCTGGAAGTGGTAGTGGATACCTTCTTCCTCGCACAGGCGCTGGATGAAGTGCAGGTCCGATTCATCGTATTGCACGCAGTAGATGCGCTCAGGATAGATCGAACCGGTCTTGAATTCGTAGGCGTTGCTCTGGATGCCGTGCTCTTCGAGAACCATGCCGATGATTTTCGGCACTGTGAGGTTCTGGAAGATGCGTTGGTTGACGCGATGCGCCAGGTACGACAGTTGCGGGCGCAGGGTTACCGAATAGCGCGTCAGGCGCTTGCCTGAGTCACCTTGCGCGGCGCGGTAGATCTGGCCATGAATGCCGCTGCCATCGGGCGACAGCTGCAGGAAGGCCGGTTTGTGCAGCAGGGTTTCGAGGTCCAGCGACGGCTGCTCACTGACCAGCTCCACCTCAAAGACAAAAGGCTGGCTGATGGCTTCCCGGCCGGTCAGGGTGAATACCTGAAAATCGGCGGAGAGCCCTTCGATGGTCAGGGCAAAGTGGGTTTCATTGGCCGGCGCGAACATCCCTTGTTCCTCGTGCTGTACAGCGGCGTTCGTCGACTACCGCCAGGCGGTTCAACGCACGCGAAATTCTGGAGGGGCGTAAACAACATCGACCAGCAGTGCTGGTCGATGCTTGTAACGATCAGCCGTAATTAAACGACTGGAGCACGCCAGTCATCGGAACCCGAAGTACCGGATACT
>NZ_JTKF01000089.1:0-305 GCF_000828175.1 Pseudomonas sp. W15Feb9B
GAAGAAGACGATAGAAGCAGCCCGAAATTGGGTCTGTAGCTCAGTTGGTTAGAGCGCACCCCTGATAAGGGTGAGGTCGGCAGTTCGAATCTGCCCAGACCCACCAATTTTTGTGTGGGAACCTGTAGAAATACGGGGCCATAGCTCAGCTGGGAGAGCGCCTGCCTTGCACGCAGGAGGTCAGCGGTTCGATCCCGCTTGGCTCCACCACCACTGCTTCTGAAGTTTGAAAGCTTAGAAATGAGCATTCCATCGCTGTGATGGTGAATGCTGATTTCTAGTCTTTTGATTAGATCGTTCTTTAA
>NZ_JTKF01000090.1:0-235 GCF_000828175.1 Pseudomonas sp. W15Feb9B
ACTGAGCTACGCCCACCATATTGCGTCACAAAAAAGCCATTCAACTTCTTTGCTGAACCTCATCAGGCCTGCGGCAAGAATGAAGCTTTAATTGGTGCGGATGAAGAGACTCGAACTCTTACGCCTCGCGGCGCTGGAACCTAAATCCAGTGTGTCTACCAATTCCACCACATCCGCAGATGAAGCTTTTAAAGCAAAGGCGCCAGACTGTTACATCTGGCGCCTTTCGAAATAT
>NZ_JTKF01000091.1:0-219 GCF_000828175.1 Pseudomonas sp. W15Feb9B
GTAAGTGCCGTCGGTGTGCAGCTCCAGGGTGCCGTAGGTGCCGCTGAAGGTACCGGCAGTGACGGGGCCGGTGGGTACGCGGTCGGCGCCTTGTACGTCGTTGGTCAGCACGTTGCCGGTCAGGATCAGATTGGTTTCCGACGCGGTGTTGGCGTTGCTGTCGTTCACCGCTTTGGGCAGGTCGTCGATCACGTTCACATCGAGGGTCGCATTGGCAGT
>NZ_JTKF01000092.1:0-241 GCF_000828175.1 Pseudomonas sp. W15Feb9B
CTCATCAAGCTGATGGGGCCAATCCTAGAGTTGTAATGCGTCCGTCATGTGGCAGTGAGGCAAAAACGGCCGATAGTGGTATTCGGGGATTTTGGTTCAGGTTTCAAGTCATGGGTTGCCGGGTCTGGCCCCATCGCTGGCAAGCCAGCTCCCACAAGGAGCTTCAGTGAATGCAGATTTTGTGAACACCTGAAATACCTGTGGGAGCTGGCTTGCCAGCGATGGGGCCAGTACGAGCAGT
>NZ_JTKF01000093.1:0-276 GCF_000828175.1 Pseudomonas sp. W15Feb9B
GAAGAAGACGATAGAAGCAGCTTTAAGCTCCAAGCTGATAGCTCTGAGCTAATCAGTTACGCGCTCGAAATTGGGTCTGTAGCTCAGTTGGTTAGAGCGCACCCCTGATAAGGGTGAGGTCGGCAGTTCGAATCTGCCCAGACCCACCAATTTTGTATGGGGCCATAGCTCAGCTGGGAGAGCGCCTGCCTTGCACGCAGGAGGTCAGCGGTTCGATCCCGCTTGGCTCCACCATTAACTGCTTCTGCTTGTTAGAGCTTAGAAATGAATATTCCG
>NZ_JTKF01000094.1:0-1449 GCF_000828175.1 Pseudomonas sp. W15Feb9B
AACGGTCGCTGCGCTCCCACCCCCCGGATAGATCCCTCCACTCAGCCTGCCGACGGGGCCGGCACGGCAAGATCAAGAGCTGCAGCCGAGCTTGCGCTCATCCTGTGTAGGAGCTGCCGAAGGCTGCGATCTTTTGATCTTGATCTTGGTCTTGATCTTGTGGGAGCTGGCTTGCCAGCGATGGCGGCCTGACAGTCGACCAATCTCTAACTGAATGTCCTCAATCGCAGCCAGTCCAACCCCCCACAAAAAAGCCACCTCTCGGTGGCTTTTCTTAACTCTCGACACTTAGTCGTAAATCACTTTCTTCTTCCAGTCCGCATCGGCTTCGACTTCTTTGAGGCCTTCGGTCAGTTGGTTCACTTCGCCTTCGACCGGTGCAATTTTGTCCATGACTTGGGCATTGGCGCGGGCCAGCAGTTTTTCCAGGTATTGCAGTTGTTCCGAGTACATCTGCGGGTCTTGCTGTTTGCGCAGGTATTGCACGCCGCGTTCGAAGGCGAGGCGGGCCTGGCCGGGTTGGTTTTGTTGCAGGGATTGTTGGCCGAGGTTGTTGAAGAACTCGATGTGCAGCAGGACCAGGATGTGGCGGACTTCCTTGATCCAGTGTTTGGCTTCGTTCGGCGGCAGGAAGCCGTCGTGGGCGGCGCGGGTGATCTGGCCGTGGAGGGCTTCGAGCAGGAAGCGGACGTCCTTGGCTTTGGCTTCGGTCAGGATCGGTGCCGGCGGGTTGTTGACCGGGATCGATTCGCCCTGAGCCACCAGTGCGCTGAGTTCAGTGATCCGTGCCTTGATTGTGGCGCTGGTTTTTTCCAGGTTCAGCAGACGCTGGCAGACGTTCAGTTCCAGACGCGTCAGCAGCAGCTTGAGTGCCGGGGTCATGAACTGACCGGGGAAGGTTTCGGTCAGTTCGCCGCAGCGGCGCAGGCGGTCGTTGAGTTCGACTTTGGTGCGGGCCTTCTCCAGTTTGTTGTTTTCCACCACATGGTTCATGTAGCCAATGGCGATCAGAATTGCGATCCCGGCTACGACTAGCAGGGTGATCATGAGTGGTGTCACCGGTAAGACCTCTTTATAGGGTTCGCATGCGAGTGTAGTGGCTGGACATTCAGGCGCCCAGCGCCGCTCGACGAGTTGATTCAGCAGCTTCTGTGTATATCGGCTGCACACTGCTTATATGAATGCTGGCGCAGAGTGCGCAGATTGCCATCATTGTGTTGCGGACTATAACGCCTTGGCGAGTGGCGGAATATAGGCGTCAATCGTCGGGCGACGGAAAAGCCCGAATGCTCTCGTAAAGCAGGTCGAAGTCATTGATTTAAATAAATTTATATTCGGGGGTTGACGACCTCTCAAACCATCCATAGAATGCGCGCCACTTGCAGCGTAAAGCACACAGCGAAACGCGGCAGGGAGTGAATGTTGTAGTGTGTCCCCTTCGTCTAGTGG
>NZ_JTKF01000095.1:0-212 GCF_000828175.1 Pseudomonas sp. W15Feb9B
CTGTGTGGCGGCATTCTACAGGCGAACGGCGAGGTGTCAACCGCTAATCCCGTAAAGGGTCAAATAAGTGTGAATTTGCGTCAAACGGTCGCAGCGCAACGGTAAGTTTCGGAAATGCAACGAATTCCTGTTTGCTCGACTGCGCGTTGATTGAAAAACAGACGCGCACAAAAAAGGCCACTCTTTCGAGTAGCCTTTTTTGATGTTTGGTT
>NZ_JTKF01000096.1:0-315 GCF_000828175.1 Pseudomonas sp. W15Feb9B
GTCACCGATTGTGGGAAGCCTGCAGCCACACCATTAGTAACCACGGCGATGCCGCCCACGGTCAGGCTCGTTACACCGTCTTGTGCAGTGATGGTGAAGGTGCCGCTTTGGGTCAGCGCGGTTGGGTCAGGAGCGCTGCCGGTGCTGAGGTTTTTCTCGTAAACC
Source organism: Pseudomonas sp. W15Feb9B (assembly GCF_000828175.1). Taxonomy (NCBI): domain Bacteria; kingdom Pseudomonadati; phylum Pseudomonadota; class Gammaproteobacteria; order Pseudomonadales; family Pseudomonadaceae; genus Pseudomonas; species Pseudomonas sp. W15Feb9B. The sequence goes on from NZ_JTKF01000096.1 coordinate 166, forward strand.
GTGAGTTCGCCGCCGTTGACGTCGAGACCGTTGAGGACCACCGGATCGTCATTATTGTGAATCTGCAGCACCAGATTCGCGGTGCTGGTGTCGCCGTCAGAATCGGTGATGGTGTAGGTGAAATTCTCGGTGCCGTTACCGCCGCCGTGC
>NZ_JTKF01000097.1:0-220 GCF_000828175.1 Pseudomonas sp. W15Feb9B
GGCCAGCGAAATCGATACCGTGCGTTCCTCGATCAACTGGACGCTCGGCGCCAACCTGGAAAACCTGGTGTTGACCGGCACTGCCAATCTCAATGGCACCGGCAACGAGTTGAACAACTACCTGACCGGCAACAGTGGCAACAACCTCCTCGATGGCGGCGCAGGCAACGACACTCTGAACGGTGGGCAGGGTGCCGATACCCTGATCGGCGGTGCCGGC